>JBBINQ010000008.1:0-76108 GCA_037443805.1 Caldifarciminota bacterium
AAATTTGTCATTTGCTACAATAAAAACCGATGCCCCATTAACTAAATTTTTGGATACATTCATGAACACATCTACGATGCCTTTCACATACTCAATTTTCGCGTTACCATTTTGTCCTTTTATAGCGGGGCCTATTTCTAATTCATCTTGTCTTTGGAAATCAAATAGTTCGTAATCATATCTATGTTGTTCGTGGTAATCTATTAAGCCAACATACGGGGGGGAAGTAAATATCCCATCTATTCTCAAGTCTTCCGGCAGCTTAACGGTTCTTGCATCTCCTTGAATAATTTTAATGAACGCATCTGTTCTTAGCTTCGCAAATTCTTTTAATCTTTTTACTGTATCATAACTATAACGGTTGATAAACTTTAATGCTTCATTTATCGGTTCGCAGTATCTTTTATGCTTGATACACCAATAAGTTTCTTTGACTGGCTTCTTGGGACGGGCTAAATCATAATGCGGAATAAGTCTCGCGGAACGAGCGGACCTTGAAAGAATTATTTTTAAAACATCTTGATTTTTATAATCTTTAATAATACTTCTGTAAAATAAAATTTCTTGTAATGCTCTTTCTGAAAACCATTCTTTTAGATACTCACTATCAGTCTGAAATTTTTCTATATATCCACCAAAAAGAAGTTGATTTTTGTTTCGTAAGCTATCACTAAAAGCCCTAAGTCTATTTAATGCGTCTTTAATTTCTGCTTCCGTCTCTGGAATATTGTATTTTCTGGTCTTTACTTCCTGAATTAATACATTGAAAGGAGATAATTCTATGCCAATGGAATTTATGCCTAAGACATTTGCTTCTGCAAGGGTTGTTCCAGAACCCGAAAAGGGATCTAAAATGATATCACCCTTTTTGAAGTATTTTTTTAAGAAAACCTCAACTAATTGAGGGATAAATTTGCCCAAGTAAGGGTGCAAACGATGAACGTGTTTCGTTCTTTCAAACTCTCTGACGCTCAAAAAAGTTAAATCGTCCCCCAAAATCTCAATATTTTTTCGGGTATCTGTCTTTTCTTCTATAAGTTCCGTATCTATCCCGAATTTTGTTGCAGCTTTTTTGTTTGCTTCAAGCATAATCTGTTATCTCCTTACGCGTATTAAGAGTTTGTCTTTCAAGTGACCAATTGTGTCTAACTCGTTCATAGACGAATTGATTCGCTTTTTACGCCAAAATTGGGATGATAGACGAACTGCTCGTCTATTTTTCATAAGAATTCACCCCTTTTCTCAACTTGTACTACATCAACCATAATTTTATTATATCAACATTCTAAAAGAAGTCAAGCAGTTTTTGAAAATTTTTGAATAATTGACTAATGGGTAAAAATAGATATACTTTAACAGATTGTTATTCGTTTATTGGTTGGGATGCTGGTTTTGTTTAAGGGTTTGGTTGTTTGTGTTTACAGGCCATAACCCTTTGACGATTGACGAAACGCTTTTCGCAACCGTATAACGATTAACGATTTTTTCCCCTTTTTGCGCCCGTAGTTCAATTGGATAGAACGGCGGACTCCGGCTCCGCAGGTTAGGTGTTCAAATCACCTCGGGCGCGTTGTCTATAAAAAGGAGGTCAATAATGGATTTTTATGAGGTCATAAAAAAGAGACGGAGTGTCAGAAAATATAAACCTGACCCAATTCCTGATGATGTTTTAAAAAGAATCCTTGAAGCAGGCCGTATTGCACCTTCAGCAAAGAATATTCAGCCCTGGAAGTTTGTTGTGATCAAGGATCCGGAAAACAAAAAGCGCATTGCTGAAGCCTGCCGTGGGCAACACTGGGTTGCTGATGCAGATGTCATTGTATGCGGATGTGCACTGGAAAAGATTGCCTGGGGTAGGATGGGTGGTTATATGAGTTCATTTGCTGTTGACCTCGCAATTGCAATGGACCACATCATTCTTGCTGCGGCAAATGAAGGTCTGGGAACTTGCTGGATTGGTGCGTTTGAAGAAAAAAAAGTAAAAGAACTTTTAAACATTCCTGAAGATGTGCGGGTTGTTGCATTGACACCGATCGGTTATCCAGCAGAAGAACCAAAAGACCGGGGAAGAAAGGATTTTAAAGAAATTTTTGTCTATGAGAAATATAGCTGATCTGTGAAGTGTAAAGAATGTAAAAAAGAATATATCCTATCAAAAACCCTGCCGTTTTGTCCTGAATGTATCCGCAAAAAATTTGCCGTGTTGCAGTCTGAAATACTAAATATCCATAAGCAGACACGTATTGAATACAAAATGGTTCAGGAAATTCCCCGTGATAAAAAAGGGCTTGCCTGTGGTCATTGTGTAAACAATTGTATCATTGGCAGGGATAATATTGGCTATTGTGGGGTCAGAACAAATACCGGGGAAATAGTATCTGGTCCTGATAAAGACCTTGCTTATGTGGACTGGTATCATGACCCATTGCCTACAAACTGTGTGGCAGATTGGGTATGTGAAGGTAGTAAGGATTATGGTTATAAAAATCTTGCAGTCTTCTATGAAGGTTGCACATTCAATTGTCTGTTCTGTCAGAACTGGCAATATCGCACAAGAAAAAATCGTGCTACATTCCAGGAACTTGCATCAGCCGCAGACCCGTTGACAAAGTGTATTTGCTATTTTGGTGGCGACCCAACACCATTTGCATTACATTCTATTGCTACAGCACGAGAGATACTTGAGAGGAAAAAACATAAAAAATTTAGAATCTGCTGGGAGACAAACGGTTCAGTCTCACCCAGGATAATGGAGGACTGGATTGAACTCGCTTTAAAGTCCAATGGCTGTATAAAAATAGACTTTAAAACATTTTCTGAACCATTGAATATTGCCTTATGTGGCGTCTCAAATAAAAATACAAAGTTAAATATTGAACTTGTAGCAAAATATATGTTAAAAAGGGAAAGGCCACCACTCTTGATTGTGAGCACGCTCTTAATCCCTGGTTATATTGATGAATATGAACTTACTGAGATGGCAAAGTTTTTGAGCAGAATAAATAAAGATATTCCCTGGTCATTCTTAGGTTTTTATCCACATTTCTATTTTGATGACCTGCCCCAGACTTCAAGAAAACAAGCAGAAACAGCATTAAAGATTGCTGAAGAATATGGTATGAAGAATACACACATCGGCAATGTTCATCTGCTAACAGACTGATTACTCACATTTTTGAAATATATAATTATTTTAACAAAATATTTTAATATTGTCATTTTACCCCTTGACAATTTCCGATTTTTGATTATAATATAGTATGATTAAAAAATATAGTTATATAAAATTGAAAGATATTGCTGAAAAGATCTTTGCTGGTTTGCCTCCTGCTGAGAAGTGGAATACAAAGGATAATCATCCACGCGTGGTTTATATCAATCTAAAAGACCTAAAGAATGGCACTATATCAAGTAATAATCTTGATATCATTCCGCTTGGCAATTCAAATGCTCTCCAGCGGTACCAAATTATTAAGGGGGATATATTAATTGCCTGTCGGGGCACACAACCAAAGGTTGCAATGGTTCAAGACGAACTGAGTGGATTTACTGTCGCTTCACAGAATATTATCACAATCCGACTTGGTGAGAAACTAAATCCTGTCCTCCTTAAATTTTATCTTGAGAGCCCTGTGGGTAGCAGACAATTACGCTCAAGAGCCTTTTTTTCCAAAACACAATATATCCTAACGGTTGCTGCTCTTTCAGAAATGGAAATACCAGTGCCACCGCGGGAAATCCAAGATCAACTCGTAGGACTGTTGTCTTTTGTTGACGAACAACATTCTTTGTCAATTAGAGCTGCGGAACTTCGCAGGCGGATTATGGAGAAACTGGCACTTGATTTAATGATCGGCAAAAAAGAAGACAGGGGGTTTCATGAATAAATTAACAAAGGAACAATTTTTTAATCATTTATGGAGCGCTGCAGACATTTTAAGAGGCTCCATTGATGCGGCTGATTATAAGAATTATATTTTTGGATTTCTTTTTCTTAAGCGGCTGTCTGATGTTTTTGAAGAAGAAGGTGAGAAAATAGAGAAAGAAACTGGAGACAAATATCTTGCCTGGCAGGAGCCCGACGAACACACTTTTTTTGTTCCTGAAACAGCCCGGTGGTCAGAGTTACGCAAGGTTTCTACGAATATCGGCGACCGTCTCAATAAAGCCTGTTTTGCATTAGAAGAAGCAAATCCAAAACTTGAAGGTGTATTGGCGGGCATTGACTTCAACGATGAACGGAAACTCGGGGATGCCAAAAATCGTGATTCTGTGTTGTCTCGGCTTGTCAATCACTTTTCACAAGTAAGTATGCGCAATGCTGATTTGGCAGAACCGGATATCCTTGGTCGTGCATACGAATATTTGATAGAACGGTTTGCAGACGATGCAGGTAAAAAGGGTGGAGAATTCTACACGCCAAGGCAGGTAGTTAAATTAATCGTAGAATTACTGGAACCAAAAGAAGGTATGAGAATTTGCGACCCCTGTTCAGGCAGTGGAGGCATGCTGATTGAATGTGCCCATTATATTGAGCGTCACGGTGGCAATCCAAAAAATATTTCACTTTTTGGGCAAGAGAAAAACCTTGGCACATGGGCAATATGTAAAATGAACATGCTTCTGCATAATATACCGGATGCACGAATAGAAAAAGGGGATACTATTAGAGACCCAAAACTAATTCAGGATGGCGAACTTATGCTATTTGACCGGGTAATAGCTAACCCTCCTTTCAGTCTGAAAGATTGGGGTTATGAAACGGCAATGGCGGATGGCTTTGGCCGTTTTCGATTCGGCATCCCGCCAAAAACAAAAGGCGACCTGGCATTTGTCCAGCATATGATCGCGACACTTAATAGTAATGGTATGCTGGGCGTTGTAATGCCTCACGGGGTTTTATTCCGTGGGTCAAGCGAAGCCAAAATCAGGCAGGGAATACTTGAAGAAGATTTATTTGAAGCAATAATAGGGCTTGCCCCTAATTTATTCTATGGAACTGGTATTCCCGCTGTAATTCTGGTTATCAATAAGGCAAAACCAAAAGAAAGAAAGGGTAAGGTTTTATTTATCTACGGTGCTGAATTATATGAGCAAGGCAAAAATCAGAACAAATTGCGGGATGAGGACATTGCACAGATAGTAAAGGCATTCAAGGATTATTGCGATGCAGAGCGATTTTCAAGGGTTGTGAGCCTGAATGAAATTAAAGAGAATGATTACAACCTAAACATCAGTCGTTATGTGGATACGACAATACCTGAGGAAAAGATTGATATTAAAGAGGCATTGATTAAATTACGCCAAATAGAACGGGAACGGGATAAAGCAGAAGAGAAGATGAATGAATATCTTAAAGAACTTGGCTATGATATCAAAAAATAACTTGACAAAATCATTGTCCTCTTGTCATTGCGAGCCGAAGGCGAAGCAATCTCATCAGTATGACTAAAAAAGAATTGCAGATCATCATTCAGGAAGGCGAAGGCTACAGAATTGAATTCAAAGAAAGTATTTCAAACATAGACAAAGACCTCGTTGCTTTCGCCAATTCATCAGGTGGCAGGATATTTCTTGGGGTAACTGATGATAAAAAAATAGCAGGCGTGCAAATTACCAACAAACTCAAAACGCAAATTCAAGACATTGCCAATAATTGCCGACCTGAAATACAGATTATCATGGAACAATTCTATAATATTCTCATTATTGATGTCCGTGAAGGCTCTGATAAACCTTATGAATGCTCTTCGGGATTTTTCAAAAGGATTGGTCCTATTTCCAAGAAAATGACGCGAGACGAAATAATTGATTCAATAAAATCGGAAGGTAAGATCAGATTTGATGAACTAACTGCACAAAAATTCAGATACCCCACTGATTTTGATCGCAATAAACTTAAGAGATTTTTAGAATTAGCCGGACTGTCTAAATCATTAAAGGCAGAACCTGTTCTTGTTAATCTCGGCGTAGCCGAAAAACAAGAAGGAATACTTTATTTCAATAATGCTGGAGTACTGTTTTTCGCCAAAGAACCGCAAAAGTTCATCCCATGGTCAGTGTTCACAGTGGCTTTATTTAAGGATGAAGATGGTGTAGATGTGATTGACCGAAAAGAGATTGGCGGTTCTCTCTTTGAAATCGTTGACCAAGTCATGGATTTTGTAAAACTCTATTCCAAAGTCGCTTATCGGTTTACTGGAAGACCGCAGCGCGAAAACATTTATGAATACCCTTTTGAGGCGATACGAGAAGCAGTAATAAATTCAGTTATGCATAAATACTATTTTGAACATGGTCATAACAATATTTTACGCTTTCTGCCCAATAAAATACGAATTGAAAACTATTGGCAAAAACCACATAAATTTAGGCTTGGTAAAACAGTATTTAGAAGAAATCCATTGGTGGTTGATCTATTCGCACGAATTCACTTCGGCGAAAAGATGGGCACGGGTTTGGATAGGATGAAGAATATTTGCAAGAAGGAAAATGCACCCTATCCAAAAATCGAATTTAACGAGAATTATTTTTATGTCACTTTTACGCCGAGCAAGGAATACCTTAAAATGGCAACGAAAAAAGAAACTAAAAGAAAATTTGATTTAAACAAACTCAATGAACGACAGCGAAAAGCGGTAGACTACGTGCGAAGGTATGGGCACATAGGGAATAAAGAATATAGAAAAATTACAGGATTAGGAAAAGTCTATGCGGCAAAAGAACTAAATGAGTTAGTTAAGAAAAGAGTTCTTGTGAAAATCGGGAAGGGAAGCGCGACGCACTATGTACTCAGTGAACGATTAGTGAACGATTAGTGAGCGATTACTATGCAAGGTATAAAGAATCTCTCCGCCAGCACAAAATTTAAAAAAACACCCATCGGCGAAATTCCGGTTGACTGGAGCGTGGTTAAACTGGGTGATGTGATTTCTTTATTTCAAAACGGCATTTGGGGTGAAAAGCCATCCGCGAATGATATGTCTTTTCCAGTGATAAGATCAACAGAAATAACGTATGATTGTAAGATCAATGTCGCAACGGTAGAATACAGAAAAGTTCCTGAAGATAAAGTAGACAAATATAAATTAAAGGATGGTGATATACTTATAGTATCTTCAAGCGGTTCACCGCACTTAATCGGCAGAGTAGCACAATTCAAACACAATGCTACTGATAAGCAAACATATTTATTCTCCAATTTTATGATAAGAATAAGACCTCAAGGTATAAATTCAACATTTTTGTTCTACTACTTAAATTCCTATTCGTATTTTTGTTTCTTGAAAAATCTTCAGCAGACATCAACTGGATTAAGGAACTTACCGAGAACAGAGCTAATCAATTTTTATGTTCCCTTACCACCGCTATCTGAACAAGAAAAAATTGCTGCGGTTCTTACCTCTGTTGACGATACCATAGAAAAAACCCAGCAATTGATTGAACAGACAAAAAAACTGCAGAAGGCATTAACCCAAGAACTACTAACCAAAGGCATTCCGGGTTTACACAAAAAATATAAGAAAACGATCTTTGGTGATATACCTGTAGACTGGGAGATTGTAAGATTAGGTGATGTCTTAATAGTAGTCAAAAATGGCCTTTCTTATAAACAATCACAAAATGCAGGTCGTTATTCAATAACAAGAATAGAAACGATTTCAGAAGGTGTAATCAACGCAGATAAGGTTGGATATTTGGATCATTTGACCGATGAAGAAATCAGAAACAATAAATTAACGGCTGGTGATATTTTGTTTAGTAATATTAATAGTCTTGAACATATTGCCAAGACAGCCATTTATTTATCTTCACATCCGATGTTAATACACGGGATGAATTTATTGCTACTTAGGCCAAATAGAAGCAAAATAGAGCCATTCTTTCTGCTATTTTATCTTAAATTCAATGAGACGATCAATAGATTTAGACGGTTATCTAAAAAAGCTATTAACCAAGTATCAATTAATCAGACTGAAATTAAGAATTTTCTTATTCCACTTCCAAGTCTTAACGAACAGAAATCCATTGTTAATTCTTTGCTCGCAATAGAACATAATCTTGTAGGCTTACTTAATCAGAAATTACAGATTGAAACCCTAAAACAAAGTCTCATGCAAGTTCTATTGACTGGCAAAGTAAGGTTAAAAAAATAATGCTTTTTTCTCAAGGTGGGTGGATAAAAATTTCCTCCCCATTGATGGGGGAGGATTATTAAGGAGGAAATTATATACATACCAATTATCCCTCCCATCAAGGGCGGGAACAAAGAAAGAAAATATCCTCTCATCAAGGGATGGGAAGTTCAGGGTCATTACTATGCCTTCTGATTGGGATGAGTTGCATTTAGTGGAAGAGCCGGCGATTGAAGTCCTGAAGGGGCTGGGATATACATTTGTTTCTCCGGAGGAATTGGATAAGGAACGGGAAGGCACCAAGAATGTAATTTTAGTCCCGCGGTTGGAAAAGGCGTTACGGAAAATCAATCCCTGGATTTCAGACGAGAATATTAAAAGGGCAGTGCGTGCAATTGGACAGGTGCAGGCAACAAGTCTGATGGAAGCCAATGAACAGATTCATACTGCATTAGTCCATACTATTTCTTTGGAGCAAGATATTGGTCAGGGAAAGAAAGGACAGCCAGTTCATTTTATTGATTTTGAAAATATTAAGAATAACGAGTTTGTCATAACAAGGCAATTTAAGGTTACCGGACAAAAGGTGAGTATCCAAGCTGATATTGTGGTTTTTGTAAATGGCATTCCATTGGTTGTTATTGAATGCAAAAGTCCAACAATTAGAAACCCGATTGAAGAAGGAATTATTCAATTATTGCGTTATCAGGAAGCAGAGGAAAAATTTAAAGGTCTTGGCGCGCCAAAATTGTTTGAATCTTGTCAGATTGTTGCCGTTATTTGTCGGGAATCGGCTCGGTATGGAACATTATGGACGCAACCGAGATTTTGGAGCGAGTGGAAAACTACATATCCACTATCACTTGATGAAGTTAAGAGTCGCATTGGCAGATTGCCGTTGGCACAAGATGTATTTTTATATGGTATGCTTGCACGTGATAATCTATTGGATTTAATCCGATATTTTATTGTTTTTGATATAGAAAAAGGCAAAACCATAAAGAAACTGGCTCGTTATCCGCAGTTTTTGGCAGTGAACAATGCGATTGAACGTATTAAAAAGACTCGGATACCAAAGAAAAGGGGCGGTGTGGTGTGGCATACTCAGGGCGCAGGAAAGTCTTTGACCATGCTCTGGTTAGCAACAAAATTACGGAGAATGCCTGAATTTGAGAATCCAACGCTTGTAATTGTCACAGACCGAAAAGATTTGGATCGGCAGATCAACAAGACCTTCAAAAATTGTGGGTTTGCCAATCCGTTAAGGGCTAAATCGGGTGAAGATTTAAAAAATCTACTTACTATTGGCGTTGGGCAGACAGTTCTAACGACAATACAAAAATTTACCGATGCTGCACAGGTAGCAGCACTCATTGAGGCGACAAATATATTCGTGATGACCGACGAAGCGCACAGAACCGAATACGGTATTCTTGCCGCAAAGATGCGTCGTGCCTTGCCGAATGCATGTTTTCTTGCTTTTACCGGCACACCAATTGACAAGCGAGAGCGTAGTACACTCAGGACATTCGGCGATTATATTCACACTTACACAATTGAACAGGCAGTCCAGGATGGGGCAACTGTTCCCATTTACTATGAGAGTAGATTGCCCGAAGTTCAGATTGTCGGTAATACTATTGATACGCTTTTTGAACGCTGGTTCAGGGACTATACATCTGAACAGAGGGAAGAGATAAAACGGCGTTATGCCACCGAAGAGGTAATTGGCCAGTCAGCAAAAAGGATTGAAAGAATCTGTCTGGACATTGTAGAACATTATGAAAAATTCATTATGCCTAATGGATTTAAAGCACAGGTTGTCGCACCGAGTCGGGAAGCTGCAATTACTTATTATGAAACACTCAATCGCCTTAATGCACCATCAAGCGAGGTTCTAATTTCACCAGCACACAATGACCCGGAGCGTCTGGTCAGCCATTATAAAACTGAAGCCGAAGAGAAAGAGGTAATTAGAAGATTCATTGAAGAACCAGTTGAGGATTTAGCGATTATTGTTGTCTGCGACAAATTGCTTACTGGTTTTGACGCACCGATTGAACAGGTGATGTATCTTGATAAACCATTGAGAGAACATACTCTTTTGCAGGCAATTGCCCGGGTAAATCGCACATATGAAGGTAAGGACTACGGTTTGATTGTTGACTACTGGGGCGTATCCCGTGAATTGCAAGAGGCATTGAATGTATTTAGACCCGAAGATATTATTGGTATTCAAAGATATTTTGAAGATGAACTACCCAGATTAGAAACAAGGCATCGTGCGGTAATGCGCTTTTTTGATAATGTCAATAAAGCGGACATTAACGAGTGCATCGCGGTCCTTGAACCTGAGGATGTCAGAGCTGATTTTGACACTGCATTTCGTCGTTTTTCAAAAAGTATGGATATGATGCTCCCTGACCCAAGGGCATTACGATTTATCGCTGATTTAAAATGGCTTGGCCAGGTTCGTAATGCGGCACGCTTGAGATATCGGGATGATACACTTGATTTAGCCGGTTGCGGAGCAAAAGTCAGGCAACTCATTGAAGAACATCTGACTGTGACCGGCATTACAAAATTGATTGAGCCGGTATCTATCTTCTCCAGCAAATTTGAAGAAGAGTTGGCTAAACTCAGCTCACCTGAGGCAAAGGCAAGTGAGATGGAGCATGCGATACGACACGAAATTAATATTCGGTTAGATGAAAATCCCGTATATTACCAATCATTAAAAGAAAGGCTTGAGCAGATTATTGAACAGCGTAAACAGGAAAGAATAGATGCCATAAAACAACTGGAATTATTAGAAAAATTAGCAGAAGAAATGAAAAATCTGCATAAAATTGCAGAGTCAATCGGCATGACCGAGGCGGAGTTCGCTTTTTACAAATTGCTCTCATCAGGGCACGATGACAAAACTAAAAGTGTCAAAGACATTCAAGTTTCTGATGTTGAGCCTACTTATGAGGCTATAAACGAATCTCACAAGGAACTTGCGGGATTAATAATAGAGTCGCTTGAAAAACTGATTGTCATTGATTGGATTCACAAAGAAGATGTTCAGCGCGAGATGCGCAGACAAATTAAGAGACATCTGCGGGCAGCAGGGTATGGACCCGAAGAAATTGAACATCTGACTTTAAAAATGATGGACCTGGCACGGATTAGATTTGCCCAATGAAAATCCATAAAATTAGTTTCGGCAGAAAAATAATAAGGTTTGTAATTAAACGGACAAAACGCAAAAAAACAATGTCGATTTCAGTCGGGCTTGATGAGGAAGTAAAAGTAAAAATACCTTACAGGCTTGTGGCAAAAAAAGTGTATCCAATAATAAAAAAGAAAGCACCATGGATTTTGAAACATTTAAATGATATAAAGGAAATGCATTATCCAGTTATAAAGCATGAATTTGTCAGTGGTGAGTCTTTTTCTTACTTGGGCAGACATTTCCGTCTAAGGGTGAAAAAACTAAAAGGTACAATAAAGCCTAATGTTGTGACGAATGCTGGGTATCTTGAAACTACGGTTAGTAGTGCTTTAAGTAAGCGGAAACAAACTGAAACCGTGCGTTTGGCACTCATTGAATGGTACAAAAAACATGCAATTGCGAAACTGGGCGAAAGGGTATCCATTTATGCCCGAAAAATGGGACTTACAAAACCAATAGTTTTAGTGCGAGACCAGAAGAAGCGTTGGGCAAGTTGTTCAAAAACTGGTGTTTTACGATTTAATTGGCGAATTATAATGGCGCCGATATCAATCATTGATTATATTGTCGTCCATGAACTCAGCCATCTCAAAATCAAAAGCCACTCGGCAGAGTTTTGGAAGCAAGTGTCTTCAATTATACCAGATTATGAGCGCAGAAGATTATGGCTCAGGAACAATGCGGGGATATTTAGATGGTAAAAAATGTAAGTAACAGAAATATGAAAAAAATATTATTAATTACTGAACAGCCAGAACAATACCCACCGAGTGTCGTTCAACCACATCTGAGAGCAATCGCCCAATGCACGCCTATCAACGCATGTTGGGGAAATGTTGTCCACAATCCTATCGGACTTGCCCTGAACTCTAATCCATTTGGCACTAGCACTTTGACATTGCAACGTCTTGATAGAATATTCAATTGGCTTCTTACCCGCGGGCACACATATTACTGGACACACTGGATCAAATGCCCGCGACAAGGATACCCCAAAAATATATATTTTAATGACGCATGCGCTAATAATTGGCTCCATCAAGAAATAAGTCAATTTATTCCGGATGTTATCTTCACATTTGGTGAACATGCCACATCATTTGTTTTAAAAAGACTCGCTGGTTTTAATATTCATAATCATGAATTTACAGATATTCTATGGGAATTCGTTAGATCATGTTTCAAAAATCGAAATAGAAGAGCAATTATGCTGAGAAATGTCAAACCGTCGATTCAAGTGCATCTTATTCCACTTCCTCATCCAAGTGGTGCTAATAATCTAAGTAGATTGTTTTTTAATAAATCTAACAAATTACGAGTAGAAATCCGAAATTATCTATTAACCAGAAGAATACTATAACCACAAATTTCCTAAAAATAAACATTGAAAAATCACCAATACCTATAATCTGGCTGGATTCCTCTATTATTATTATTCATATAGCAAAAAGCAAAGTAGGCGAAAAAATTGATAGAGACTTAAAGAACAAGGTGAACTACTTATACAACGCTATTAGAGTCCTCACAAGAAAAAGGTAATTACTATATCACCATGAAGGGTAAGAAGAAAAAGTTGAATTAGGTGAAAAATTTAAATATAAATGTAGAAAAATCCCCTGTAATTCGCCACCCCAGTCATTTTATCATTTTGACAATTGTAAAAATGACAAAACGAAGATTTAGTAATTATTTTGTTCTAAGGGAACATAAACAAGTTTATCCGACTTGCGGAATCCCCTTTTCAATAAGATATCTCTTTCCTTCAGCAGGCAACTGCGGTTGTGCTTGATGGCGTCATCAAAATTACCTGTTAGCCAGGCATTCATACAAGCCATACTATTATCATAAAATGGATCATCGTAATTTAAAATTTGCAGATCAATTACAACATCCTTTTTTCGTTCATACATAGCACTATTCAATTCTCCTTCAAATTCAATTTTTTGGTTAAGAAAATAGAATAATACGCTTCTTTCAAAATTAGTGTTAAAAGCATAGTATGGCCTTTTCAATTTAGGCAATAAGATTAAAATTTCCTTTTTTAATTCAGGGACTGAATCGTTATCCACTGCGCATAATATTTTTATTCGGCGATTATTTATTGTGCCAAAAATAAAGGGAATAATGTTTATACAACGGCGCGAATCACGATACTGATTAAAAAAATAACCATAAGTTTCAAGGTCAATTATTGTGCCCTTGAAATCCGATGTTATTTCTTCGGTATATACTTTAACCATTGGTGTATTTTTTATACAGGGAGAGAAAACTCAGAGGGGATGTTTTCTTTTTTAAGGTCTTTTTATCTGGTATTATTGATATCAGGTTCTGTTTTTTCAAAAATTTATATGCCTCTTCTTTTTTGCCTCGCGCGAGCAAGTAGATAAAATATTCATTACAAAATAAATTTTCTTTTCCCTTTATAATTTTTTCAACATCTTCTAATTTACCATAGTATAACAGAAGTTTAAGATAACCAGCAGCATACAATTTTGTTGCGTTTGCCACCTCATCATGCAGTCTGGCAAAATATTGTGCGTTAGCCTTCTGATTTAGTAGTATATGAAGTTCAGTCAGCGCCAATAAAACAATGGATTCCCAGTAAGGAAAACTGATTGTCTGAAAATTTTTGAGGCTCTTTTTGAGGTAATTTTGGGCGATTTCAAAATTTCCTTTTAACATTTCAATCTGTCCAAGCCTTAAGAGTGCTGTCCCTTCATCAAATAAATCACCTTCTTTAACGAATTTGAGTGACTGGTGAAAATATTTTTCAGCCTTTAAATATTCCATTTTTTTAAAATAAATCCAGCCAATATTGTAGTAACTTCCTATTAAAGCCCCAAGATGATTCTTCTGCCGGGCAAGGACTAAAGATTTCCGATACTGTAACAGTGCCTCGTGGTTTTTCCCAATCATATCATAATAGATGCCCCATAGTTCAGTTTTTAATAATTTTTCTTTAATATTTAATGGATATTTGTCCAGTGCCCTGAGAACTCTTTCCATCTTTGGATACTGATTACTCCAGTCATATAATCCGGCAAGTGCAAATAACACTTCTTTTTTAATCGATTTAATCTTCTTGAGCTTCAATAGAATCTCCTCTGCATCGTAATAGTCTGATACTTTTATCAAATACAGGGCATTAATAAAAGAACTTGTGTTTTTTGTCGGCGTATCATCATAACTACCCAAATTTTGTATTATTTTTGCAATTTCACTCTGAAATCCCTGGCTGTAAAGTTCATCAAATGTGTCAGCCCAGTATGGTAGTGCCCTATAAGAATTTCCTGCTTCAGTGAAATGCCTGGCGATTTCATAAGGACTCCTGCCTTCTTGCACAAAAATTTCGCCAATCTGTTTTTCATATTTTTTTCTGTGCGTATCAAGTAGTGAATCCAGTATTGCTTCACGAAATAAGGCATGCCTGAACTGGAATATGCGGTCATTCTTTAGAATTATGCCTTTATCAATGGTTGATTTAAAGTCTATATTTTTATTACTGAAGAATTTTTTAATGGTCTGGTCAGAGAATTCCATACCAATACAGGAACCGATTTCAAGGAGTTTTTTTGCACTGGAGGATAGATTATTGAACTTTGATAATAGAATGGAGTGTATACTAAAAGGTAATGTGTGTGCATCATCACAGATAGAAAACTTTTTTCCTTTATTAATAATAAATTTTTTTTCCTGCAAATCTTTTATTATTTGTTCAAAATAGAAAGGATTTCCCTGAGTACGTTCCTGCAGAAAATTGTAGAATTTTTTATCTGGTGGTGCACCCAGTGTTTCTTCAGCGAGATTCTTTAAATGCTCCGAAGATAAATTTGCACAACCTATTTTTTCTATTTTAAGCTTATCCGCAAATCTTTCACCTTCCTGCCTTGATGAGGCAATAATGATAAATGGTAGCGGCATCAAATCTTTTAATAACATAAATGATACATCATCTATCCATTGCAGGTCTTCAACAAAGATTATCAAGTTGGACTTTGTTTTGAATAACTTTTTTAATAATTCCAGCACTTTAATTTGAGGCAATTGTAGTGAACCATTAAGGTAATTCTTAAGTTCAGGAAATTCGCCTTCAGGAAAGTGTTTAAAAATCTCTTTTAATAAAAAGAGTGGTGAAGAAACAGGTAAGAGTGCTACTTCAATAACATTTTTCTGTTTTATCTTTTTCCTCAACTCATAGAGCAACCGTGATTTTCCAGTTCCCCCATCACCAATAAAGCATATACTTTTATTGTTTCTTATAAGACTTAAACCGGTCTTGAATTCTTTTGCCCTGCCCACAAATTTAAAACTGAACCGTGCAGGATTCAATACACCGGCAACTCTCTCCTGTGGAATATAAATTCCAATCTTTTCTTCTTTACCTTTTAATTTTGTAGCACCTACATATGTAAAATTAAATCTATGTTTCAATACTTGTTGAATCTCTGCTGAGAGATATATACTATTTTCAGGTGCAAGTGCACATAATCGGGCAGCAATATTGACCGAATCGCCAAGTACTGCAAATTCTGTAAATTTTTTTGTTTTAATTTCTCCCGCAAATACAATCCCTGAACTGATTCCCATTTTAAATTTATGACCCTTGAATTCAGTTTTTAATCTATTGAAGATATCAATGCACATCTCTGCTTCTTTTCCTGAAGACTCAGGAAAACCGGCAATGAGCAGTGCCTGGAAACCATCAATGGTGGGAATCCATTTTAGTAACTTTATTTTGTCTTTCTGTTCACAGAAGAAAGAGCTTAGCAAATAGACCAGAGCAATATTTTGCGGGACTTTAAAAAACACAATATAAAGGGGTCTATGCGCAGGAGGATAATCCAGTTTCTGTGAGATACTCGGAAAGTCTGGAAGAGCAGTGCCTTTCTGCAGTGAGGCAGAAAGAATATCTATCTTTCCTGCAGGGGTCTTTTCTTCTAATAAATTCAGGTCATAGAGCACCTGACCATTAATAAGCAAGTCCTGATAATTATCCGATACCTGTAGCCAATCACCTTCAATCAGTCCTGATACTGCAACAAATCGGGTCTTAAGGTTATTTTTCTTTAAGATTCTTAGATTTAGAAGTTCTTTACCCAGTATCTTTAATCTTTCTTTTTCAATATTTCCTGGAAATATTGCATAAAAAGCATCACCAGCGAGTTTAAAAATCCTTCCCTGACAATTTAGAATTTTATTTTCTGCTTCTTTAAAAAAATTTGTAATTATTGCACTTAACTGCTCAGTACCTTTTTTTCCTTTTTTTGCCAGTTGTTCACTCAGTGTAGTAAAACCACCAATATCCTGGATTCCTATCCAGTAGTTACCTTTAAATTTCATATTTAAGGTTTCTGCCCCCCAGGGAAAATTTAATTTGATTATAAGATTATAATCAAATGGTCAGAGAGGCAATCAATTCTTCTGTTTCAATATTTGAACTGCACAATACACGGGAGACCTGCGCATCCCTGAAATATCGCTCAACCGGATAGTCCTTCATATAACCATAGCCACCATAGACCTGGATGGCATTGGTTGTGATCTCTGCAACAGCCTGGTTACTGAAATACCGTGCAATCGCTGCACCACGAACATAGTCTTTACCACTATCTCTGATACTGGCTGAATCGTATAGCAATAACCGCATTGCCTCAATCTTTGTTGCCATATCCGCAATGAGCTCGCGCACCATACCAAAATTGATGATTGGTGTGCTAAACTGAACCCGTTCTTTTGCATATTTTATTGCATTCTCCATTGCTGCCTGGCAAATACCAAGATTAATTGCCGCAAATGCTAAATTTGCAAAGGATGTAATCTCTTTTAGAATTTCGTTTCCAGCATTAGGTATAAGGTTCTGCTTTGAGATTATACAGTTATCAAATTCCACCTGGGTAATGCCACTGGCATGCATTCCAATGATATTATCTTTTTTATGCCTCTTCACATTAGCGTTATTCCCATCAATAACCAAACCATTCAATGTGCCATTGTTTTTTACAAAAGTCATAAATGGCCCATTGGCTACACCGTTCAATAAAATATGATTTTTGCCGTTAATTACAAAAGAATCAGTATTCTCTGATGCTTTGATTTCATTGGTTCCAACCTCAGCAAATCCACCTATGATCTCACCTGTGGCCGCTCTGGGAAGATACAATTTTTTCTGTGCATCATTGCCAAACTTTGCGAGTGGATAAGAGAATAGAACATTATGGGTGGCAATGACCAGGGCAGTTGAAGGGCAGACTTTACTGACCTCTTCAAGGCAGACAAGTAATGAGATGGTATCAAGGGCACAACCACCAAAGGATTCAGGGATTGCTCCTCCGAGAATACCCATTTCTGCAAGTCTTTTAATATTTTCAACCGGGAAGATACCCTGCTTGTCAAATTCATCAACCTTCTCTGCAATGACATCCTTTGCAAATTTTTTAATTTCATTCTGTAATAATATTATTTCTTTATTGAATTCCATTATTCACTCCTTTTGTAGCCGATTTCACGGATTATTTCTAAGGCAATCTGGCCACGCTGAATCTGATTTGTGCCTTCGTATATCTGGGTAATCTTAGCATCCCGTAACATCTTTTCTACATTATATTCTCTTAAAACTCCATAAGGACCCATAATCTCAATCGCGGTAAGGGTTGATTTCATTGCGATATCTGAGGGAAATAATTTAGAAAATGATGCGGGCTTTGTAGTATTCTTTATGCCTGCATCAATTGACCGTGCAGCAGCATAGATCAATGCCCGGGCAGACTCAATTTCAGTTGCCATATCAGCAATCCGGCGTTGAATGTATTGATTGCCGAGCAGGTCTTTCTCCGCGCAAAATTTGAGCACTGATTCATAAGCACCCTGGGCAACACCGAGCCCTATTGCGCCAACACCCGGACGTGCACGGTCAAAATTCCGCATTGTATAGATAAAACCCATACCTTCTTTTCCCATTAAATTCTCTTTCGGCACCTTGCAATCAGAAAAAACAAGTTCGGTCGTAATTGATGTCCTGATACCGAGTTTATTTTCGTGCTTGCCAAATTCAAATCCAGGCATACCCTTTTCTACAATAAATGCGGAAATGCCCCTTGCCCCGCGTGATTTGTCAGTTGAGGCAAGAACAACATACACATCTGCAATACTACCATTAGAGATAAATTGCTTTACCCCATTTAAAATATAGTAGTCACCATCTTTGCGTGCGGTGGTCTGGATATTTGCAACATCACTTCCTGCCTGGGCTTCAGTAAGACCAAAGGCGCATAATAGTTCACCACTGGCAATCTTTGGTAAATATTTTTTCTTCTGTTCTTCAGAGGCGAAATAGATAATCGGTCCTGAACCGAGTGCACCGACCGCATACGCTGTGGCTACGCCTGCACAGACACGGGCTACCTCTTCGCAGGCAATACTCATATCCATTATCCTTGCTCCTGTGCCACCATATTCTTTAGGAATGAAGATGCGCAGTAATCCTTGTTTAGCCATCAGTTCAATAATTTCGCGCGGAAACTCTGCTGTCTTATCCAGTTCATCACGTGCCGGCAGGATTATCTCTTCTGCTATCTTACGAACCTTTTCCTTTAATGCCTTTTCCTCATCATTTAAAAAATATTCCATATACCTCCCTTTCTGTTCCATTAATCAAAAAGAAAATATATTTTAATAATTTTTAAATCAAAGTCAAGTAAGGGTTTATTTAGAATCTTGATTTTATAAAAAAATGGGATAAAATTATTATTATGAAGATAAAGAATATTAATGAGATAAACCCTGAATTGCCCCAGATGCAGGGCACAAAGGATACCACAATCCAATGGCTCATAACAAAAAATGATGGTGCAATGCATTATGCAATGCGGGTATTTACGATTGAACCAGGAGGACAGATACCATTACATTCTCACAGTGATATGGAGCACGAAATATTTATTATTGAAGGTGAGGCGGTATTAAATACAGGAGAGGCAGAGATTCCCGTAAAAAAAGGAGATGCCCTATTGGTCTTACCCAAAGACAAACATGGTTTTACAAATATTTCTACTACACCATTTAAATTTATCTGTGTAATACCCATTCTTAAATAATCAGATGTGAGTAAATTTGATATTATTGTTGTCGGTGCTGGACCTGCGGGTAGCAGTGCAGCACTGAGTGCAGTAAAAGAGGGTGTATCAGTTCTGCTCCTTGAAGAGCATCCAATAATTGGTATCCCCTTGCAATGTGCTGAAGGTTTATCCCGCAGCACAATAAAGAACTATCTTGAAATCAAACCCGAGTGGACTTCAGTAAATCTTACTGGTTCAGTTGTACGTGGTCCAACTGGTGAAGAATTCAAGATTGAATATCCGAATGTAGGCTGGGTTTTGAATAGAAAAATCTTTGATGCAGAGATTGCAAAGATGGCAGTAGAGAAAGGTGCGGTGCTCAAGACAAATTCAAAGGTGATTGGAATAGAAAACAGTAATGTTATTGTAAAAGAAGATAATACAATAAAAAAATATCAATACAAATTTCTCATCGGTGCAGATGGTATGGGTTCTAAGGTAGGCAATTGGATGGGCATTGATACAAGATTGGGATTAAATGAGATTGAAATTTGTGCTGAATATCTGATTGAAAATATAAAAATTTTACCCAATTATACATATCTCATATTTGATGAAAAGATTGCACCAGGTGGTTATGCCTGGATATTTCCCAAATCAGATTCTTCAGCAAATGTTGGTCTGGGGATCTCTCCGCTGAAAACAAAAAAAAGGGCAAAAGATTATCTTAATGAATGGATAAAGAATGAATTTCCTGAAGGAATAGTCAAAGAAAAGATTTTTGGTGGTGTGCCAGCAAAGGTTTTGAAAAGATTTTCTGGCAAAAATTTCTTTCTGGTTGGTGATGCAGCAAGATTTACTGATCCATTAAGCGGTGCAGGTATTGCCAATGGCATTAAATCCGGGATTATCGCGGGTAGAAATGCAGTTTTAAGACTGAAGCGCAAAAAAGATTTTTTTGAAAAAGAGATTGAAAAAGAGATTCTTGAAGAGATTAAGTTCCACAAAAAAGTGAGGGATATTTATTTAAAACTTGATGAACAGGATTATAGAAAAATTTTCCAGCTCGGGAAAAAATTCTTTGCAGATAAAACCATAAATGATATTAATACCCGCGCACTGGTCAGGGAAGTAATTATAAACTTGCCCTATCTTCTGCCTCTTACCCTGCGTATATTGTTCTGATACTAAATCCTCTGTAGCACTATTTCAGGGAAATATTTACCGGATAACTTATCTCACCAATAACTGTTTTGATATATGCCTTTGCCTTGATGCTATAGGATGCACTCTTTAATCGCAATGCCTCAACAATAGCCTGTCCAATCTTTGTATACTCAAGTGAAATGGTTGTAGTAAAATTTTCAGATTTGCCTGCCTGCACTTTCAATCCTTTTCCTGTGGTTCCAGAAAATACATCGGTCTGGTTCGCATAGAATGTATAATCAAGTCTATCAAGGACCGCATCTATATCATTTGGATTCTGCACCTTCAATGTAAAATCAACCTTTACATCTGAGAATGTGAAGTCATAAGGATTTGCTGAGAGAAAGGTAAACTTGCATTCTTTTATTGCCAGACGTTCTTTTATGGCAGAGCAAGAAGCAATAAGAATGATTGAGCATATAATTATTATTTTATTCATAAAAGATTATATTCAAAACTATTGATAAATCAAGGATGGTTATAGGGCGTGGTTTATGGTCAGGGCAATAATACACGACCAAAGAATTTTCGGCCAACCCCAAGGATTGTTCCGTGCCCAGCTGTAGTTGCCCGATTTATCGGGCAGAAATTTTTTAATCTAAAAAATAAAAAAGGGGAGCATTGCTCCCCTTTAGTAAAGAACAAAATATTTATGCTGCTGGTTTTGCAAGCTTGAAGTAGTGTTTTACTTTCCAACCCTCACTCAAGAGAATGAAGTATCCATCATAACCCTCTGGGTCTGGCTCAGCAAAGAATTCATACTTTACAAAGATGGTCTGGTCAAACTTTGCCCAGTTCTCTTCGGTTGTGCCTGAACCATCTTCAGCAAAACGGAACTGAGCAGATAGCCTAATATCTGATGAAGTCGTAATATCAATTGCTGCCTGTTCAGTGATTGTGCTATTATCAAATGTGTATCTGTACCAGGTGGTATTCCAGTTCCATTTAAAATCACCTGTGACATGGGTTGTATCAGGAATTCCAACTACTGCATGGAACCAGATGTCTCTGTTATCCGCAAGCAAGCCAATGTCCATCTGGGTAATGGTGCTATCCTGATAAAGGGTATCCCAGATATCAGGTGTGAACATAAGATAGATATGGCCTGAATCAATGGTTACACCCTGGCTATCAACCGGGAATTTAATGGTCCAGCGATAGTATAAATCTGCCCATTCATCAGGGACATCAAAAGTATCCGGTCCTTCCCACAGTGGTGGTGCATTCAAGAATGAATTGCTGTATGCATCAACATCGGTCATAATGCCGAGCATGGTCAAGCCCTGAACAAGATTCTGTGCCTCATACAGTTCGTTCTCATCAGTTTTTTTACCGCATCCAACAAACAATAACGCCAGCAACATAATCCCTGCAACAACGAGTTTTGGCTTCATATTACCTCCTTTTTCTATTATATATTATAATCCAAATTACTCGTCTGTCAATACCTAAATGCAAATTTTGTGCCAGGAATAGAAAAGAAAAATATATGAAAAATAATGAGTTTAATTGCATTAGATTCCCATTGTATTATAAAAAAGTGCAACTATTTAAAAAAAAGATAACAGAAGGGGCAAAAATGCCCCTTCTGTTTCTGTTCTGATGAATTATTTCACCAGAATGAGCTTTACTGATTCCTTATTGTCTGCCAGTCCGAAATATATTCCTGGATTCAATCTCTTGCCATTATTGTCACAGCCATTCCACAGGCCAACACCCCTTTCAAGCGCAAGATTTCGCACCAGCCTTCCGCAGGCATCATAGATTTTTACGGAATTAACATATGGTGCAAAATTGATATATGTTGTTTTCTTGAATGGGTTGGGCGATGCATAAGCAGGTCTTGTTTGGGTTCTAACATCTGGATTGAGTTCTTGTACTGCACCGGGCCAGAGCTCAATGTTCGCCCTTATTAAAATATCCATGCTTGCATTGTCACGATGAGGTGCCCAGGAACCAGTATATTCATAACCTCTCATTGAAAATAGAGGGTCTGTATCCATTGAAAAACCAGGTTCACCTGCATATTCAGCTATACCACCGACATAGAATGCACCACTGGCAATCATAAAATAGTGATTTGAAACATCAATGTTCTTCCAACCTGTATCAGTAACCACTATCAAGGTATCAAAGATTACTGTTCCGGGGTCACCATTTGGTCCATCATCATCAATTAATTGTATATGAACCGGTGAGTTTCCACTGGTCGTAGAGCCAAAATGGAAATTCAATTGATTGACCTTTATTGGATAGCGCGGAGGATAGAATTTGTTACCCCAGCCCGAATTTGGACCGTTCCAGGACATCACTTGCTCATAGTTTCCATTATCATACTGAAGCGTTGCTGGATATGTTACTACCCTAACCTCAACCACTGCGGAATCGTTTGATGGTGTCATATCACCGCTGAGCAATGATTTTACCTTAAGTGAATATGGTCCATTTACAGTGGGAGTCCATGACGGCGTAAAAATTAAAGAGTCTGTGGCACCAGGTGAGATACTTGGCACATTGATTGTATCAGAAAAGACAACCATATTTGAAGGATTCCTAACCTCACAATAGACATTGAATCCTGCTTCTGGTTGATTACCAGTATTCTTAATGACTGCCCATAAATTTATGGTATCATTATTATAAACAAAAATTCCACCAGACACATCATTCATAACCTTCCAGACAGCAATATCGTGGACTTGATAAGTGGTTGATTCGGGTGGATAGAAGAGTATTGCAAGGTCATTATGAATTGTGTTATTGCTCGGCACATTATCGTGCTGGTATTGGAGACCAACTGCACCTGATACATTTTCAATACCGACAGTCAAAAAGTTTGTTCCACCACCAGGCGTTCCAGTTTGAACAAGATACTGGAAGGTAATTGTGCTATCGGGTTTTGAGAGTATGATTTGAAAAGTATTGAGACTGGTTCCAACATTCCAGAAGCGGACACTGTCGTACTGGATAATACAGGTATCCTGTGCAGCATTTGTCCAGTACCAGCAAGTGCCCTGAGGTGTAAAATCAATATCGCTCATAAGCGGAGCAAGCACATTGTTTGGTGTTTGAGCATTGGGTAATGTCTGGAATGGATGCGCTTCAAGTGTCGGGTCACCAAATGCAATGTAGCCATTTGAGCCAACATAAAAAGAGTTTACCCTATACCAGTAATAAGGAAATTCAAAACCAATGGAGAATGGACCAACAACATTATCATCGGCAAGACCTGTAATCTGAGTTCCAACACCTTTAATATCAATCCAGTTGAAGCTCGGACCGCCAGTTGTATCACTATCAATCCATCTGTAACCATAGGCATCAGGACCACCTGCACCAGTAATTGTTGGTTCGGTTATATTCAGGAATGGCGAACCAGCAACCTGCAGTAATATTAATATATATATCATAAGACCTCCTTATCATTGATTTTAATCAAAAATTCCTGAAAGTCAATACTCTTATTTTTCAAGAACTGACAATAAATCTTTTACTTCAAAAATCTCAACTGGTTGACTGATATTTTTTAACTTCACTGGCGGTAATTGCTGGGCGGAAATATAATTTTTTACTGCCTCGTAAGTCGTTTTACTTATTAGAATCTGTCCTGGTTCAGCAATATCTTCCAGTCTTGAAGCAATATTAACTGCGGTTGAAACCACAGTATATTCCATCCTTTTTTCATTGCCAATATTACCTGCAATCACTTCTCCAGTATTTATACCAATACCAATTTCAAATGATGAAACATCCGGGATATTCAGTTTTTTCTGCCAGTATTCTTTTAATTCCTGGACCCGCTTTTTCATTCCCAGTGCACATTTTACCGCCCTTAATGGACTATCTTCGTGAAAAACCGGAGCGCCAAATATTGCCATTACACAATCACCAATATACTTATCAAGTGTTCCTTCATACAGAAATACCTCTTCGGTCATACTGCTCAAAAAATCATTGAGGATTTCAACCGCAACCACTGTATCAATCCGCTCCGTGAGTGAGGTGTAGCCACGAATATCACAAAAGAGGATTGTGGCAACACAATGTTCACCACCCGGCTTAATCGCCTTTTCTTCAGTAATAATCTTTTTAACCACATCAGGAGAAAAGAATCGCTGTAATCTTTCAGTAATCCTTTCCTCTCTTTTTATCTTTTCATAGAGCTGGGCATTTTCAATGGCAATCGCAGCTTGACTGGCAAAAGAATCAAGAAATCCAATATCATCTTCAGAGAATTTATTAAAACCAACAGGATTATCAAGATAGATTACACCTAAAATGGATTTTTCTTTTGAAATGAGTGGAACGCAGACAACAGAGCCTATGGCATAGGTAATGACGCTCTCCTGGGTTTTAAATTTTTCGTCCTTTGTTGCGTCGTCTGTAGCAACCAAACAGCCGGTCTTAAATGTTTCAAGGGCAATGGTCTGGCTGATACCAGTAGTCTTTTGAAGATCAATCTCACCTCCCATATTACGTGCCACCCTGACCTTGAGACTTTTTGAAGTCTCATCATAAAGCATAATAAAACCCCTCTTTGCCTGGATTATTCTTAATGCAAGGTCCATTAAGAGATTCAAAAGAACATTCAGGTCAAAGACAAAGTTTATCACCTTTCCCACTTCACATAGAGTAGCAGCAATTTCTCGTGATTTCTCTGCCTCCAATAATTTTTTTTGATATTCTTTAATACTCTCCTGGAGTGTGTTAATTGACCTTAATATCTTCTCCTTTTTTTCACCCTTATTAATTAAGATTTTTATATTATCAATTGTTTTATCAATATCAAGAATATCTCCGAACCTTCGTGCTATAGTTTTTCGTTCAGGTATCTGGCTCAGTTTTTTTTCATCAACAAATGTTATTATAATGTTTCCTAACTGAATTTCATCACCGTAATCAAGTCTTTTTTCTGTAATCTTTTCACCGTTTACAAATGTGCCATAACGGCTCTTGTGGTCTTTGATAATATAATATTCACCTTTTTTAATGACCTCGGCATGTCGCCGTGATACAAAAATGTCATCAAGAACAATGTCATTATCATCAAGTCTACCCAGGGTAAGAAATTCTTTATCCAGTTTAATAATCTGGGTCTCTTCGTTAGATTTATGAATAAGAAATGTTGCCACTACCTGCAGATAACTACATTGTCAAAACTGGCATTTATCTGATTTGTCCCTTCTCTTTCAATAAGTAAACCGGCCTTTCCTTCACCAAAAGTGCCATCTGTTTTTTCAATTTTCAATTCCTCATTAAAATATATTTTGAATTGTGTATCACAGACATCTACCCACAAGTCATACCACTGGTTATGTGCCACAAAGACCTGCGCATGGTCAATAATAGTAAGCACACCATTGACTACTTTGCAAAAGAAGAGCCTTTCCCTTGATGTAGATACAGTATAATAATTAAGGCTATCCTGTAATCTCAATACCACACCCACTTGACTAAATGAATCAGGAGGCGTATTAAACTTGAATTCAATGCCAATGGCAAAACTTTGCACAGTTTGATTGTATAAGACAAGACCGCGCTGGGAAAAACAACTATACACATTTGGCAGGGATGGTGCACTATTATCGTTCTGGACATTCCAATTACCATAAATCCACTTAAAATCAAATGGCTCAATTGTGCCTACTGTATCATTATCAAAATTAAAGATCATTGTTGAAAAATAGAGGTCAACAGTATCAGAAGTTCCAGCCGGCAAACTCTCTGGATAATATTCTGCAGGAAGATAATATGGAGCAAATGCCATTATTTTATAGATGCCCGGGTCTATGTCAGAGAATTCATACCATCCTTCAAGGTCAGAGAATGTTGAATCATAGAGTTCATGGTCAAGGGTCAATAATTTGACTTTGGCATTCTTAACCTTACCGTAAGGTGAATCAAGTATGCCGTTTAAATAAGCCTTATCCGGATTTTTCGGGTCAAATTCATTGTCCCTTTTAGGTTTGAGGCAGGCGACCATAAAAATAATGATTATTGAAATAAATATTTTTTTCATTTTGCCTCCTATGTTAATCATTTATTAAGTTCTATTTAATCGCAAAATTGTATCCAATCTGAAAATAATCTTTATTCAGACTGCAATAAAACCCTTTATCAAATATATTCATTGATGATTTTGTAACGGGCTTTGCTGTTAGCACATCGTAGATATTATAAACATATAACACAAAATAGGAACCCCAGGAGATTGCCGCAATGTTATACCATAACCGGTATTCTTTGTAAGCCTGGTCCATTTCATCCTCATTGCCTGGTTCAATATCAAGATATTTCTTATGTTTTACCTCTTGAATAGAACTTGATATCACTGCTGTAGGCAAAAGAATTGCCGTTGCAATCATCAATTTTTTCCCTTTTGAACTTTCGCCTTTATACATCTGGCCCCAGCCCGGTAAACAGCAACTGCGTAATAAGGCACCAGTAGTACTCACCTGAGCAGGCTGGACAACAGGTTTTGTTGGCTTTGCAGGTGGTTGGACTGTTGGTGGTTTGGGTGTGACCAATACCATCTCTGCTTTTGCTTCTTCAAATACCTTGATAATCTTCGGTGAAACAGTAGCAGGGTCAAGTTCTAATTTCGGGTCGAGCATTAGTGCCTTTTTAAACTGTTCTTTTGCCCTTTCCTTATCACCAAATGCAACATAACTGAATGCCAGATATTTATATGCTTCAACCTGTTCAGTCTGGTTGAGTTGTTTTAAGTATTGCAGGGCATCTTCCAGTTGTTTTATTGCATTTTCGTATTCACCATTGTTATAATATAATTTTGCCTTTTCCAGCATCTTTAAGAGTGAATCTCCACTGACCTGCTGGCTAAAACTGAAACCAACAAAGACTGCACATAAAATTATAGAGAATTTTTTTAACATATATACTCCTTTCACTTTGGTTTAAGTTCAATATTTTTCTTTAAGGTCCGATTTACTGATATTTCTATTGTCTCTTCGTATGGCTGGTAAGACGGGTTTATTAATTTTAATATATGTCTGCCCGCAGATAATCTAATGGGTTCGGCAATGGGTGTTGTTTCATAGAATTTCCCATCAATATATACATCTGCCCAGGGTTTGACTGTAATCTTTAAAAAGCCCTCAAGTGGTTCAAGTTTTACATTCAAATCCACGGTCTGGTCCGGGGTAAATTTTATTCTTTTTTGCCAGATTTTAAAATTGGGATTTTCAAGGCGCACTGTATGTATTCCTGCACTCAACTGAAGTGGCCTTGCAATGGGTGTTGTTTCAATATATACATTATCAATATAGATCTTTGCCCAGGGTTTAACCTTAACCTTCAGATAACTTGTTCCTTCAACTGGTGGTATGGGTTTTTGAACGGGTGGTTTAACTATGATATTCGTATCTTTCTTTGCGATTTCTGCAGTCAAACTAATATTGAGGTTGATTGTATCATTACCCTTAATTTCAAATCTCTGCAAAGAGGGTTTATACCCGGATTTTTTAAATTCAACCTGATATTCTCCTATTTTTAGACTCTCCAGTATTGCTG
This sequence comes from Caldifarciminota bacterium, assembly GCA_037443805.1. Taxonomy (GTDB): domain Bacteria; phylum Hydrothermota; class Tepidihabitantia; order SM23-42; family JAOAFX01; genus JAOAFX01. The sequence continues at coordinate 28,143 of JBBINQ010000008.1, forward strand.
GAGTCTTTTTTCCTAAACTGTCATTATTAAGAAAGACCTCTGCCCCATCTGGTGTTGTATTCAATATTGCATATCCAGTCAGTGGTATCTGTGGCGCAACCTGGGATCTTTGTCTTGGTAAAAACTTTGAAAGGGCAAATAAGATTATTACAATCGCAATTATACCAGCCACTATTGCGATGGGGCTGAAGGCTTTTTTTTCTACGGATTTCTTCTCTTCTTTAGGAACGACTTTTTTCTTTGCAATCGGAGTTTTCTCTTTCTTTTTCTTTAATTCATCAAGATAAATCTTTGCCTTTGAATCATCTGGGTCTAAAATAAGAACTTTTTCAAATTCACCTATTGCGTCATCAATCTTTTCATAACCGAGGTTCATAAAATAGATTGCCCGTTCATAATGCCGTTCTTTCCTTTTCTGCAAAAGGTTCTGAAAATTCTGGGCAGGTGTAGCAATGAAATCACCAATCTCTTTTCGTTGAATCTCAATCCGATTTCTGCGTAGATAACTGCTGATTTCTGAAACAACATCATTGCATTGCTGGTATCTTTTATCCGGGTCTTTCTCTAACATTCGTTCAATAATGCTACTTATTTCTTTTGAAACGAGCGGGTTTGCTTCAAACGGCTTTGGTGGTGTAATGGTGAGGATTTCATGGATTACTGAAGAGTAATTATCGCCCCGAAATGGTTTTATGCCGGTAATCATCTCATAGATAACCACACCGAGCGAGAATATATCAGAACGGATATCTACTTTTTTGCCAGCTGCCTGCTCAGGCGACATATATGCAGGTGTGCCGACGATTGAACCAGTCACAGTTATTGATGTCAAATCCTGAGCCTGGGCAAGTCCAAAATCTGCAATCTTTACAGTTCCATCATAACCGATTAGAATGTTTGCAGGCTTCACATCGCGGTGAACAATACCCTTTTGATGAGCATAATCAAGCCCTTTGCTGATTTCAATTGCAATAGATAGGGCGACCTCCTGGGGAACAAATTTTATCTGGTTCAATATCTCTTTCAAACTCTTGCCATCCACATATTCCATTGCAATAAAATAGACCTCTTCATCCCGACCAAAATCAATAATATTAACAATATTTTCGTGCTGGAGGTTTGCTGCTGCCTTTGCCTCCCGTTCAAAGCGGACAATAAAATCTTTATCCTGCGCAAGGTGTCCGTGCAATATCTTTATTGCGACAATCCGGTCAAGGGAGATCTGAACCGCCTTATAAATTGCTGCCATGCCACCAGTTGCAATAAGCTCTTTTATTTCAAAATTTCTGATTTTGCGATTTATCATAAGATATTTCAATATTATATTAAATTATATTGAATAGTCAAGTAAATGTTATGACTAAACTTTTTAAATTTAGATTCTGTCAAAAAATAAAATTATAATTCCTAGAATTTTCCTTTACTTTTTAATTTTTCTTGATAAAATTTATAAAGCAGGAGGTAATTGATGGAGATGGCACAGGATGAGATAAAAGAGATAAATGAACAAATAAATAAAGAAAGTATCATTGTGCAGAAATTGACGAGTGAGATAAACCGAGCGATTGTGGGTCAGCACTATTTGCTCAATCGGTTATTGGTTGGGTTGCTTGCCAATGGTCATATCCTTATTGAGGGTGTGCCAGGTCTTGCAAAGACCTATGCCGTGCGCACCCTATCAAAGGCAATAAAGGCAAAATTCCAGCGTATCCAATTTACACCTGACCTATTGCCAGCAGATATTATAGGTACACTTGTGTATAATCAACGCACTGGAGAGTTCACAGTTAGTAAAGGACCAATCTTTGCCAATCTGATCCTTGCTGATGAGATAAACCGCACACCGCCCAAGGTGCAGAGTGCACTTCTGGAAGCAATGCAGGAACGCCAGGTGACAATAGGTGAGCAAACATTCAAATTAGAAGAGCCATTCTTAGTTCTTGCTACGCAGAACCCTATAGAACAGGAAGGGACCTATCCCCTGCCCGAGGCACAGGTTGACCGATTCCTGCTAAAGGTAAAGATTACTTATCCTACCAAAGAAGAAGAAAAAGAGATTATGGAAAGGATTGCAGTTCAGGGAGAACCAGAGATCAAGCCAGTGGTGGATTTAGAATCAATCCTCAATGCCCGTGAACTATGCAAAAAGATATATATTGATAAAAAGATCAAAGACTATATTGTTGACCTTGTCTTTGCGACAAGAGAGCCAGAAAAATATAATCTTGGCGAAATAAAGGGACTTATTCGTTATGGTGCATCCCCGCGCGCATCAATCTATCTTGCTACAACTGCCCGTGCACTCGCTTTTCTGAAAAGACGGGGTTTTGTAATTCCTGAAGACATTAAGGAACTTGCTCCTGATGTCCTGCGCCATCGCATTATTCTGACCTATGAGGCAGAGGCAGAGGAGATAACAACCGATGATGTGATTCAAAAGATACTCAATGGCATTGAAGTGCCATAAACTTCAATGATTTCACCAGAATTTATAAAAAAGATTCGGGCAATTGAGATCCGGACAAAAAAGATTGTAAATACGACATTTGCCGGCGAATATAAATCAACATTTAAAGGCACAGGAATAGAGTTTGTAGATGTGCGGGAATATCTACCAGGCGATGATATTCGTTCCATTGATTGGAAGGTTTCCGCACGCATGGCAAGACCTTATGTCAAAAAATTTGTGGAAGAGCGCGAACTCACAGTAATTATCTGTGTTGATGCATCTGGTTCCTGCCATTTTGGAACAAGAAATTTGCCCAAAATAGAACTTGCGGCTGAGGTTGCTGCAACCTTAGCATTCTCCGCCGTGCGTAACAATGACAAAGTAGGATTACTCTTTTTTACTGACAAAATAGAAAAATATATTCCACCAAAAAAGGGAAGATTCCATGCGCTCCGTCTTATTCGGGATATCCTCTATTTCCAGCCCGAACATAAAGCAACAGACCCGATTCAGGCACTGGAATTTTTAATGCATATCCTCAAACATCGGGCAATTATATTTTTTATCAGCGATTTTATTGGTGAAGGATTTGCGCCTGATAAACTGCGTATTCCACTGGGAGTTGCTGCGCGCAAACATGACCTGGTGATAATCAAAATTAGTGACCCGGGTGAAAACAGGATTCCGGTAATAGGGCTTGTGCAATTAGAAGACCTGGAGAGTGGCGAAACTATAATGATTGATACAAGAAATCGCAGCCTTATGAACAATTATGCACAGTTCATAAACGAGAAAAAGGTGGCGATAGAAAAACTTTTTAATTCCCTGGGCATTGATAGTATCAGACTTTCCACTACTGAAGATTTTGTTCCTCATCTCCATAAATTCTTTGAACAGAGGGCAAGGCGCTACCGATGATTAATATCATTTTTATTATTATTTTATCTCAGATTGAGGCAAAGGCAAACCTCTCCCGTGAATATCTCAATAAAAAGTTCACTATCGGTGACCCATTTGAAATTTTAGTGGAGATAAAGGCACCTGCCGGGCAAAAAACCACTGGACCTTTTATTGATTCACTTGAACCATTTGTCATCATTGACCAGAAACATAAAATCATCCAGGAAAAAGGACAAGCTAAGGATATTTATTTACTCAGAGTGGCTGCCTTTTCTGCGGGTGATTTAAAATTTCCTCCAATCAAATTTTTTGTTAAAGACAGCACGCGCTTAGATACCATAAAGACCAATGAAGTGTCAATAAAAATCATTTCGGTTCTTCCGGAAAAGATGGAAGAGATAAATGATATCAAAGAGGCAGTTGAATTTCCTAATCCCTTGCCACTGCTCCTCGTTTTAATCCTTGCTGGCTCAGGGATGCTCAGTTTTATTGGTATTAAATTATACAAAAAATACAAAAGAATCAAGGCAGAGAAAAAACCATCAATACCCTGCTGGGAACAGGCAATGAACGCAATTAGCAATCTCTTGGAACAGGACCTGGTCGCAAAGGGTCTTTTGAAAAAATTCTATTATACACTGAGCGAAATTTTAAAACGGTATCTTGAATTCAGATTTGGTTTTCCTGCAATTGAGCAGACCACGACCGAAATTATACAGAGTATGAAAAGGGAAAAAATTCCTCTGCGTGATGAATTTGCCGATTTCTTTTCAAGGGTTGACCAGGTAAAATATACAAAATATATTCCACCTCAAAATGAAATTGAGACCATCGTCCATCAGGCAAAGGATTTGATAACCCGAACAATTCCAGAACAAAATGTAACGGAGCAAAGATGAGATTTGCACATCTATTATTTTTACTACTATTTATCCCGCTGGCTGGTCTTATCTACTGGGAATTTAGAAAGCGCACCAGTACTATAAAATTTCCTGATATTACATTTTTTAAATCTAATGAGCATCAGGGCAGGATACTTGATACAATTATGAAGGTTCTAACCTTTGCCGGATTATTTTTTATCATTCTCAGCCTTGCCCGACCCCAGAAAGGTAGGGTCTATGAAGAAACAGAATCCCACGGTGTTGATATTATGCTATGCCTTGATATTTCAGGCACAATGCAGGCTGAGGATTTTCATCCTAAAAACCGTTTGTTTGTAGCAAAGGAAACGGCAAAGGAATTTATTTCCAAAAGAAAAGGGGATAGAATCGGTATGGTCATATTTTCTGCCCTGCCCTTAACTCAGTGCCCCCTGACATCTGACCATAAAATACTCAATGACATAATTGACCGGATTGAATATGGTATTCTACCTGATGGAACTGCAATTGGTATGGGACTGGCAACTGCAATATCAAGGCTCAAGGATTCAAAGGCAAAAGAAAAGGTAGTGATCCTTTTGACTGATGGACTCAACAATGCAGGCGAAATTGAACCGATTACTGCGGCAAAACTTGCCCAGACTTATGGAATAAAGGTCTATTGTATTGGTGTTGGTTCCAAGGGTCCAGTACCGATCCCGGTAAACCATCCAATCTATGGCAGGATATATGTTCGCGAAGAAATAGATTTGGATATGGAGGTCCTGGAGCAGATATCAGCACTCACCCAGGCAAAATCATTCCTTGCGACCGATGCGAATGCACTCCGCACCATATATGATGAAATTGACAAAATGGAGCCAACCGAATTCAAGGTGCACAGACACACGGTCTATTCAGAAAAGGCAGAAATCTTTATGGTGCCGGGCTTATTTCTTATCTTGCTAAATCTGATATTGTCTTTCACCTTTTTAAGAAAATTACCATGATTAAATGGGCTGAACCATCATACCTTTATCTTCTTTTCATTGTTCCTGTTGCTATGGTGGGAATTATAATTTTAGGATATTTGAAAAAAAGGGCACTGCGAAAATTCTCTGATGCAGGGCTAATCCCCGTACTCATTGAATCATTTAGCCAGAGGTTCTATCTGTTGAAATTCCTGCTCTATATGCTGGGATTGGTATTTTTGATTATCAGCCTTGCCCGTCCACGCTGGGGTGAAAAGATGCAGATTTATAAAGGAAAAGGGATTGATATAGTAATTGCCCTTGATGCATCAAAAAGTATGTATGCCCAGGATATCCAGCCCAGCAGATTGGAAAGGGCAAAGCAGGACATTGCCTATCTGCTTGATAATTTAGGAACACATCAGGTCGGTTTAACCGCCTTTGCTGGAGATTGTTATGTGATGTGCCCATTGACAACTGATGTGGATGCGGTTAAACTCTTCCTTGATATTATTGACCCGACAATGATGCCAAAGCCAGGAACTAATATTGGGAGAGCACTTGTGGTTTCCAATGGCCTGTTCAATCCAAAAGAAGAAACGCACAAGGCATTGATTCTTTTTACTGATGGTGAAAATCTTGAAGGTGACCCAATGGCACAGATTGACTATGCAGCAGAGCATGGTATAAAAATTTTCACGGTCGGCATTGGTAGTGCTGAAGGTGCACCTGTGCCTGAAACCAATCTTTCTACGGCAAGTGTATCATATAAAAAAGATAAAGGTGGTAATATTGTGATAACCCGATTAGCCGAGCGGCTTTTACTCGCTATTGCCCGACTTACAAATGGTAGATACTTTCGCACTGATGGTCTTTATATCAATCGGCTCATTGATGAACTGAACAAAATAGAAAAAAAGGAGATTGGTGGTGAGGAATATTTACAACTTGAGGAACGCTATCAGTATTTTTTAATCGTTGCGTTTGTCTGCCTGTTTTTGAGTATCTTTTTGAGTGACCGGAGAGGAAAATGGCTATAAAAAAATATTTGTTTATCTTTTTTATTTTTCTAAATCCCCTTATTATTTCACTCACCTTTGCTGATGTGGGTTCAAATATGCGTAAAGGAAATAGTTTGATGCGCCAGGGCAAATATGAAGAGGCACTCAAAAAATATGAATCTGCCTTAATTGAGGAACCAGACAATATAAAGATCCATTATAATATGGGCAGGGCACTATACAAAATGAACAAATATCAAGAAGCAATATCAGAATTTGAACTGGGACTTTTGACAAAAGACAAAAAATTCCAGGGACAGACATTCTATAATATTGGTAATTGCCAGTTCAAACAGGGACAATTAGAATCAGCAATCAATTCGTATAAATCTGCACTCCTTTTAAATCCAAAAGATATGCAGGCAAAGCAGAATCTTGAATTCTGTCTGAAATTAAAAGAAGAACTGAAGAATCGTCCGCAATCAGACTCCACAAAACAACAGCAGAAAAAAGAAGAGCCCCAACAACAACCTCAGCCACAGCCCCAGATGCAGAAAGGCCAGGTAAGTAAAGAAGATGCAGAAAGATTACTTGAGGCATTGAAGAACAAAGAAAAAGAGACCCGTAAAGAAAGACCTAAACCCGGTGTTGAAAGGGTTGAAAAGGACTGGTAATATGTTAAGAAGATTGGTTCTTTTTTTAACCATATTTACCTTGCCTTTATTCTCTGCAGAACTCAATTTTTCTGCTACAGTGGACCGCACTACTGTGGGCATTGGCGAGACATTCACCTTGAATGTCACGGTGAGCGGTGAAAATATTGGCAATGTTCCCACTCCTGAACTACCGGATATGAATAATTTCAATATCCTTGGTCGTTCCAGTTCCCAATCAACAAACATCAGTTTTATTAATGGCAAGATGTCGCAACAGATCACAATCAATTTCATTTACACGGTCAGCCCCAAAAAAACAGGAAAATTCACAATCGGTGCCTGTAAGATAAATTATCAGGGTAAGACCTATGAAACACAACCTATTGAGATTGAAGTGATAAAGGGCACAACCCAGGCACCGTCTTCCCCTGCACCTTCTCAACCAGGAACAACGCCACCGGAGCCAGGTGGTGATAATATATTCATTCTTGCTGTTCCCAATAGAACCGAGGTATTGTGCGGAGAGCAGATAAATATAAGTTTTTATCTGTATACAAGATACTCATTAGGAGACCTGAACCTTGAAAAATTACCGAGTTTTAGTGGTTTCTGGGCAGAACCGACCGATGATATAAAACAGCTCCGTTTTCAGACAAAAGTATACAATGGTAAATCATATAATGTAGCATTGATTAAAACCTATGCGGCCTTTCCGATTACCAGCGGAAAACTTACAATTGACCCATTGGTTTTAAATGCTGAGGTAATTCAACCGCCTCGTGACTTTTTTGATTTTTTTGGTACGAGTCGTATCGTAAAAATTGAATCAAAACCAATCAGTATCAATGTACTACCACTGCCCCAGGAAAATAAGCCTGAGCATTTCTGTGGCGGAGTGGGGAAGTTCAATATCAGTGCTGCTTTGGACCGTGATTCAGCAGTGGGTGGCACACCAGTAAATCTCATAGTAAAGATATCTGGCTCAGGTAATATCCGCCTTATAGAAAAACCAAAAGTTTCCAGTATCCCAAATCTAAGGATCCTTGAACCAGAGGTAAAAGATAATATCCAGAGGTCAGGCAATCTTATAAAAGGGACAAAAGAATTCAGATATCCGGTAATTGCCCAGGTGGATGGAGAGCATATTTTACCCGAAATAAAGGTTGCTTATTTTGACCCACAAAAAAAAGTATATGAGACCATTACTACCCAGAGATTGAAATTTGTCGCAATGGGCACCACGACTGCCTCCACCACAACTGAGTCAGGTGGATTAAAAATTCTCGGCAGTGATATTCAATACATTAAACCCGATGCACGAAAATTTAGCACCCAGTCCTGGTCTGTATCAGGATGGATAAATATATTTTATATTCTTTCATTTTTGATCGTTGGATTGGCACTACTTTATCAAAGATACCAGGCAAGACTTTTGATTGACCGAGCATATGCAAGGAGAATAAGAGCAGGCCATCTTTTTCAAAAACGAATAAAACAGATAGAAACATTGCTCAAAGCACAGGACAAAAAAAATTTTTATACAAGTCTCGGTACAGCAGTTATGAACTATATTGGAGACCGTTATAATTTACCAGTCGGAACTCTGACCAAAGAGCAACTAAAACAGGAACTTGTAAATAAAGGGTTAGCCAGAGAATTGCTGGATGAATTGCTCAAAATTGTTGAATGTTGTGAAAATGCAGGCTATGCGCCAGTGATTTCAGAGCTTTATGAACCAGAAGAAATTTTAAAAAAGGCAAAAGAATTAATCCACCGGTTATGAGTATATTATTCATTATTTTATTAAGTACAAACAATCCTGTTGAATTATACAATCAGGGCAATGAGTATTACAAAAACAGGGATTATCAAATGGCAATCTCCTGCTATGAAGAGGCATTGAAATTATGTCCGAACAGTGATATCTACTACAACCTTGGCAATGCATACTTTAAGATGAACAGACTGGGCAAGGCGATGGTTCAGTATCAGCGTGCGCGCATACTTGCCCCACGAGACCGTGATATAATTTATAACATAAATTTTTTACGAAGGTATCGGGTTGACAAAACGACCGAACTGGAAAATCCAATTGTTAGTCTGCTTGCAAAGATATTCCACTATTTTTCAATCACCGAGTCATACCTTCTAACAGGTATCTTCTTTTTTCTCAGTGCAATTCTCATTGCCTTAGAGATTATCTATAGAACAAAATATTTAAAATTTATTCTGATTTTGTCGGTGTTCTGTTTTCTGTTTTTTATCATCACCTTTATGGTCTGGAATGGAGAAAAAAATATGCGTTACTGTGTAGTAATAAATCAAGAGGTAAAGGCATATAGTGGACCAGGAGAAGAATACAAAGAGATATTTATTATTCACGATGGAGCAGAGGCGAAGATCCGCGAAGCGCGAGGAGGATATTATCTCATCCAATTGCCCGGAGGTCTGGGCGCCTGGATTGATACAGCAAATGTTGAGGAAATCTTTAAATAGCCAAATTGATGAAGCTCATTGTTAAACGGCGCCATTTCAATCATCCCTGGATATTTTCTAATGAAATTATAAAAAAAGAGAATATCACACCCGGAAGCATTGTCCTGGTTGAAGAACAGAGAAAGATTATTGGTACTGGTTTTTATAATCCGCACTCACTTATTGCCATTAGACTATTCTCTTATACAGAAGAGAAATTTGACCGCGATTTTTTGCTAAAAAAATTAAAGTCTGCCTATATAAAGCGCAGCGGAATGGGCAATAGTTTCCGTTTAGTAGCAAGTGAATGTGATAGTCTTCCTGGGTTGATAATTGATAAATATAATGAATATTTTGTGATACAGATCAATTGTTTGGGAATGGAACAATATAAAGATGTGATAAAAGAAATTCTTATTGATGAATTCAAGGCTCAAGGCGTATATGAAAAATCTGATGAAGGGCTCAGAAAACGGGAAGGGTTAGATGTAGCAAATGGTATTATCTTTGGTAGTATACCAGACCTAGTAGAGATTGAGCAGGATGAATTGAAATTTTTGGTTGATATTAAAAATGGTCAAAAGACTGGCTTCTTTTTTGACCAGCGGGAAAACAGAAGGATGGTAAAGGAATTGGCAAAAGGAGAAATTCTTGATTGTTTTTGCTATACTGGTGGTTTTTCAATCTATGCTGGTGATAAAGGCAATGTGCTTGGCATTGATAGTTCTGAGGGAGCAATTGCACTGGCAAAGAAGAATGCAGAGATTAATAATCTCAAATGCAATTTTGACTGTGCCGAGGTCTTTAAGACCCTGCGCGATTTTGCAAAGGCAGGAAGGAGATTTGATACAATAATCCTTGACCCACCTTCTTTTACCAAATCAAAAAAAGAAAAGCGTGATGCCCTGCGTGGATACAAAGAGATTAATCTCAGTGCAATGAAAATTTTGAATCCTGATGGCTTGCTTTTTACTGGTTCCTGTTCCTATCATATTTCACGACAGGAGTTTTTAGAGATGCTCCAGACATCAGCGCAGGATGTGCACAAACAATTTCAAATCATTAAAGAGGGGATGCAGTCAAAGGACCATCCGGTCCTGTTAAATTTTCCTGAAAGTAACTATCTGAAATCATTTTGCCTGCGTGTACTTGACTGAATATATTTAGATAGTATTGCCTCCACTTCAACCATTGACAAGTAATATTTTCTATGTAAAATAATATATAGAAAAATTTTAGGGGGTATAATAATGAAGAAGACCAAGACTATCAGAAATTTTGTATACAAGCCAGTGACTGCACCTCGTGGTAGCACTCTTAAATGCAAATCCTGGCAACAGGAAGGTGCATTTCGTATGCTACAAAATAATTTAGATCCGGATGTCGCAGAAAAACCTGAAGAACTTGTTGTCTATGGAGGTAGTGGTAAGGCAGCAAGAAACTGGGAATGTTATAATGCAATAATAGAATCTTTAAAAAAATTAGAAAATGATGAAACCTTACTGGTCCAATCTGGAAAACCAGTGGGTATATTTAAAACATTTGAATATGCACCGCGTGTTTTAATTGCCAATTCATTACTTGTGCCAGCATGGGCAAACTGGGATTATTTCAGAAAACTTGAGATGCTCGGTTTGATAATGTATGGACAGATGACTGCTGGAAGCTGGATCTATATCGGAACCCAGGGAATAATCCAGGGAACCTATGAGACCTTTTCTGCCTGCGCCCAGAAATACTTTAAAGGAACATTAAGAGGTAAATGGGTGCTCACTGGCGGTATGGGTGGAATGAGCGGTGCCCAGCCCCTTGCAGTAACAATGAATGAAGGTGTGATACTGGATATTGAGGTTGACCCAAAACGTGTCCAGAGACGGGTGAACCAGGGATTCTGCGATATAATGGTCTATGATCTTGATGAAGCATTAAAACTTGTCTTTGAGGCGGTTGATAAAAAGATTCCGCGTTCAATTGGACTTGTGGGCAATACTGCTGATATTGAACCCGAACTTGTAAAAAGAAATATTATTCCGGACATCTTAACTGACCAGACCTCTGCCCATGATGAATTGAATGGCTATGTGCCCGGTGGAATGAGTTTTGATGATGCACTCTCTTTGCGCTCACGAAACCCTGAAGAATATAAAAAACGCGCACTTGATTCTATTGCAAAACAGATGCAGGCAATGCTGGAGATGCAGAGAAATGGTGCAATCGCATTTGATTATGGTAACAATATTCGTGGACAGGCAAAGCGTGCTGGCGTGGAAGACCCATTTAAAATACCAGGATTTGTGCCTGAATATATCAGACCGCTCTTCTGCATGGGCAAAGGTCCTTTTCGCTGGGCAGCACTGTCCGGTGAAAAAAAGGATATTTATCTGTTGGATAAAGAGGTCCTTGAGATGTTTGGTGATAATCCATCAATAAGACGCTGGATTGAACTTGCCCAGAAAAAGATTCCTTTTCAGGGATTGCCCGCAAGGATTATGTGGCTTGGCTATGGAGAAAGGGATAAATTTGGTCTCAAGATAAACCATCTGGTCAGACAGGGAAAACTAAAAGCACCCATAGTAATTGGCAGGGACCACCTTGACTGTGGTTCTGTAGCATCACCTTATCGTGAGACCGAAGGAATGCGGGATGGCTCAGATGCAATTGCTGACTGGCCAATTTTGAATGCGCTATTAAATACCGCATCCGGTGCCTCCTGGGTTTCAGTCCATCATGGTGGTGGTGTAGGAATCGGCTATTCAATCCATGCGGGTCAGGTCCTGGTCTGTGATGGCACAGCAATGATGGACAAAAGGATTGAAAGGGTTCTCACGAATGACCCTGGTATCGGTGTAGTAAGACATTATGATGCAGGCTATAAAGAGGCAATTGAATTTGCTAAAGAACATAAATTCAAGATTCCGATAGAAAAGGGTTAACCGATGAAAAAAAATTTGAAAAAATTTAGCTATTTAACCCTTTATCAATTATTCAAATTCACTCTTTATTCGGTGATGACCACTTTTTTCTTTCTGTCGTGTGGTCCACCAGAACAAAAATCCATTACTATTGTCTATGATGCACCACCTGCCACATTGGACCCGCACCTGAAAAGAGAAGTTGTTAACCAGACCATTATGAGTAATATTTATGAGGCGCTCGTTTGCTTTAATGCAAATATGGAATTACAACCGTTATTAGCTAAATACTGGGAAAATGTAGATAGTATAACCTGGCGTTTTGAACTCCATTCCGGCGTGACCTTTCATAATAAAAAAGAACTTACTGCACAGGATGTGCTCTATTCTTTATACCGTATCTGGCACAATCCCCAGTCCGAATACCGGGCATTTACCTGGTATATGGATACAATTTATGCTGAGAATAGAAATATCATCTTTAAATTGAAAATTCCTTATCCATTCTTTCTTTATGACATTGCAGGAATATTTATTATTCCTGATGGGTTTGACCCACAAAAAGAGATGCCGGTTGGAACCGGTCCTTATAAATGTATAAAAAAATCTCCTGACGAGATTAAACTTGAATCTTATGAACATTACTGGGCTGGTCCACCACCAATAAAGAGTGCACGCTTTGTATTTATTCCTGACTACAAAGACCGTATTAAAATGTTAAAAGATGGTAAGGCAGATATTATCAATTTCATCCCATTGAGTGCCCTGTCTGAGCTGGAAACGATTGGACAGGTGCTTGCTACACCTGGCAATTCTACAAGATACTTAGAATTCAATCATGCAAAATATCCATTTAATCAAAAGGATTTTCGCAAGGCAATAAATCTGGCGATTGACCGGGAATATATTGCTCGTGTAATATACAAGGGTTATGCAGTACCTGCTAATCAATACTTACCACCGGGTGTCTTCGGTTTTGATAGTAAATTACCGCAAATTCCTTATGAACCAGAACAGGCAAAAAAAATTTTAAAGAAGTTCTCTGATCTACCAATCATAGAAATAGAGTGCACAAGTGCACGTGCTTTTATTGCTGAGGCGATTGCTCAGGGTCTGGGAAAAATTGGCTTGAAAGTAATGGTGAAAGTCCTTGAGGTTGATGAATACTGGAATAAGGTAGAACATCAAAAGAGTGATTGTTATTTGATTGCCAGCGTGCCAGGTTCCTACGAAGGCATTGGTATGTTGCGCAGCAGTTTCCATACCTATAATCCAGATAAAGGACTGGGAATGATGAATAATGTCAATTATTCAAATATAGAGTTAGATAGTATAATTGAGGAACTATTTTATATGAAAGAACAAAATGCGGTCTTACAGGCAATTAATCGCATCCAGAAAATATTACTTAATGACCTGCCAAAGATTCCTGTTGTCTGGGAAAAGGAAATATATGGCATTTCCAAAAGGATAATCTATAAACCCAGGCTTGACGAAAGGATTATTATCAAAGAAATAAAATTTATAGATACAAAAAATAATGTATTGACCGAGGGTAAACAATGAAGATGTCCATCAGGACAAAGATGGTTTTATTTATATTATTAACCGTTGTTATAATTTTTCTGGTGATTGGTATATACCATTCAATTTTTCGTATGCACGAATTGAAAAACAGGATTGCCCGAGATGCTGGTCTATTTGTGCAATTGGTCAATAAAGAGGTAGGCAGGTCATTTGAGTTATATTTTGATAATACCTTTTATAAATTCCGTGCAACTGTTCTTGAACATGCTCGCAATAATAATGACCTGACCAATATCCAGGTTGTAAATATGGAAGGTAGTATACTCTATGATATGAATAAAACAGAGAAGGCTTCCTTTCCTGGAGCAAGAACAGAGATTTGCCAGGATAGATTTATTTTAGCGAACTTAAAAACAACAGAAATAATAAAGAAAATTGATAAAGATATTAAAATTATTGCACCCTATTTTGATGATTATGGTATTCACAGATTTTCAATTGTCTATTTTTTCAGTTTTGAACAGCTGCAGAAACAGGTGAAGACCATTATTGGCGAAAATATTTTCATTTCTTTAGTAATTTTGGTGATAAGCTTAATGGGTGCAATATTTGTTTCTGTTCGTATCACTGCCCACATAAAGACACTCCTTACTGCAGCAAAGAAGTTTAGTGAAGGTAATTTTGGAGAAAGGATAATTATTAAGACCAATGATGAATTTGAAGAACTGGCAAATACATTCAATACAATGGCTGGAGAAATTAAAAATAACATAAAAGATTTAAATGAACTTATTCAGGAATTGGTGCGGAGGGATGAACAGAAAACAATCTTTGTTGCCAACCTGTCCCATGAGTTGCGGACCCCCCTGACCGCTTCGCTCGGTTATATTGACTATCTACAAAAACAGAAACTCGGTGCACTTAATAAAGAGCAATTACATAGTATTGAGGTGATCAAAAGAAATTTAGAGCGGTTAAATAATGAAATCCGCTCATTGCTACAGATCTCAAAATATATCTTAGAAGGGGTAAAATTAGAACCTCAGAAATTTTCTTTTGAAGAAATTATCAATGCAATGCTCAACAATTTTCAGCCCCATATTGAAGAAAAGGGTCTTGTCGTAAAACAGGAATCGCAGGTAAAAGACATCATTGCAGATAGAGATAAGTTATCAACAGTACTGGAAAATTTGCTTGCCAATGCCATAAAATTCGCTGACCCAAAGACCGAAATACATATTACTACACAGAATTATGCTGAGGACTCAAAAACTTATTTTCTTTTCCGTATCACGAATCAGGGAGTAGGGATTCCAGAAGAGAAAATTCAATATATTTTTGAACCATTTTATCAAATTGATTCCAGCACATCAAGAAAGTATGGAGGTGTTGGTCTTGGTCTTGCCATAGCAAAGCAAATTATTGAAGCACATTCTGGAACAATAGGTGTGAAAAGCAATAATGGTATGGTAACTTTTGAATTTATTATCCCTCAACAAGGAGGGTAGAATGAAGAAAAATATTTTAGTTGTTGACGACGAAGAAGACATCCTTGATTTTGTGGGCAGAGTCTTAAAGGATGCCAATTTCAGTGTCTTTACGGCTAAAGATGCTAAACAGGGGCTGACAATCCTGCAGAATGAAAAGATTGACCTCATTTTGCTGGATATTATGTTACCCGAGATTGATGGCTGGGAGATGATGAGAATGATGCGTTCAGATGAAAATTTGAAAAATATTCCTGTGGCAATGTTAACCGCACGCGTGGACGCCTATGACAAAATTATCGGTTTGAAAGAAGGGGCAATAGATTACATCTGTAAACCATTTACTGCTGAGCAACTTTTAAATCGCATCAGTAATATCTTTAAATATATAAAAGAAAATAATCTATGAATAACGATTTTAACAAAATCCAATCAGAATGGTATAAATACCGTGCCTGTCTTTTTGACCGTGCCACTGGTCTACCTACAGTTAATGCCATTATTGATGATATCCGTAAAGAACTTGAAAAAGAAAAGATATTGGGGATTCTTTTCCTGGCAATCGGCGACCAGCAACAAATTGAGCCTGTTTTTGGCTGGGAGCAGTATGATGAAATTGTAAAATATTTTACCATCACTGTGCTCAGTGAAATTGGTAAATTGATACCACGCCAATCTTTAATTGGAATATCATCAATCAGCGGTGATGGTTTCTTTATTTTTATGAACCGCGACAGTAATGGTGCTCAAATAAATAAAGAATACTTTTTAGACCTTATTGAGAAATTCAAAATAAAAATTGAGCAATTTAAGAAAAAAGATTTACGACACGATGTAATGAATCGGGTGGATTTTCATGCAGGTTACCAGATCCTGCATATTGACCCTCTGGTGCGGCCTGAAAGATTAATATATCAGGCACTGGAAGAAGTAAAATATGCTGCATATTTCAAAGAGAAGATGGATGAGCGGAAAAGATATGAGGAGCTGCGTCAGATTATCTATAAAAAGCAGATTACCACGGTCTATCAGCCCATTTATAATCTGCTTGATGATACATTGTATGGATATGAAGCATTGAGTCGTGGTCCTGCGGGCTCCTATTTTGAGAGCCCGGATATGATATTTTTGTATGCATCAAAGGGTGAACTACTGATGTCTGCAGAAGAGACCTGTCTATACCAGGCAGTGCGCAATGCCCGGTGTTTAAATAATGGTAACCTTCTCTTTATTAATATCACCCCAACTTTAATTCCCAGTCTAATCAATGACAACTTTAAAACATTTTTACAGGAAGCTGGATTAAACAATCAGCACATAGTCCTGGAACTTACTGAAAAATTTGCTATTCCTGACCATGGATTATATCAAAGAATACTGGTCAACACCAAGGGCAAGGGTTATAAGATTGCCCTGGACGATGTGGGCATTGGTTATTCTACCTTAGAACGAATAAGTGAGATTACCCCTGATTATTTGAAATTTGATAGGAGTTTGGTGCGCGATATCAACAAAAACCTTGTGCGACAGGAACTGGCAAAATCCTTTGTAGAATTTGCAAAGAAGATAAATGCCATTATCATTGCCGAAGGCATTGAAAATAAAGAAGAACTGGATTTTATTAAAAGTATCGGCATCAATTATGGACAGGGATTCTTATTAGGCTGCCCAAAATCATATTTTGATTAAAGTCATTTCAGGGGAATATTTTTCTGCTAAATTGGTATTTAAACATAGATAAAGAAGGAGGAAAAAATGAAATTTTTCATACCAATTAGCCTTGGTCTTTTGATGTCGGGAATCTTAATTAATATTGCAGACTCCCGGCAGAACACAGATATATATCTCAATATTCCATTCGCCGATATGAAAGGTGAACTGGGCAGATGTGATGTTGAGATTATGGAGCCGGATAATAATGTAATAGGTAGTATTTCTCGGTATATTTTTATCAATAATGATAATTACTCACTGAAATTGAATATTAAATTGAAAAAAGAGGTTGGTGATTACGACCTTTTACGCGTGCGTGTCCGTTTTAAAAAATATGAAAAAATCTATTCCCTTTTCCAGTTACAGGATAAGATGATTGTCAAAATTTTAGGTCAGGATAAATTTATCTCCGGGACACCAATCAATTATCGGATCATTGCAAAAAATCAACGCACTGATGAACCACTCTCTAATGCCAGGGTAAAGGTTATCTTATTGGCTAAAGACAACGAAAAGATAGTTTATGAAGGGGTTACAGACAATGCTGGCTCCTGTCAGACCAATTTTACCATTCCCGAGAACATTACCAGTGCCGAACTAAAGTTTATAATAGATTCTGAACTGGGCAAGGATGAGTATACTACAAGCATAAAGATTACAAGTGGAAATTTGACCTATCTGGTCACAGACAAACCAATATACCAGCCAGGTCAGACAATTCATATAAGGACCCTGTCTTTACAAAAACCATCTTTGAAGCCCGTAAAGAATAATGATGTAATTTTTGAGGTTGAAGATGCAAAAGGCAACAAGGTCTTTAAAAAAATTATCAAAACCGATGAATTTGGTGTTGCCTATACGCCATTTTTGCTCGCAGATGAAGTCAATTTTGGTAACTGGACAATCCGCGCCATACTGGATAATGAAAAATCAGAAAAGACCGTAAAGATAGAAAAATATGTCCTGCCCAAATTCAAGATTGGCTTAAAGACTAATAAAGAGTTTTATCTACCAGGCGAGGTAATAGAAGGTGACTTAGATATCCAGTACTTTTTTGGTAAACCTGTTGCTGATGCAAAGGTAAAAATCGCAGTCTATAAATTTGATATTGGATTTAATCAGGAGGCTGTGCTTGAGAGTAAGACTGACAAAGATGGAAATTGTCATTTTACATATAAATTACCAGACTATTTTGTTGGTGAACCATTAGAAAAGGGCGATGCATTTGTCCGACTTGATATTGAAGTGATAGATAAGGCAAATCACAGCGAAAAGATTTCCGCAACAAAAAAGGTAGTGCAGGATTTGATAAATATTGCAATTGTGCCAGAAGGGGGTGCGCTCAGACCGAATCTTGAAAATAGAATCTATGTAGTAGCAAATTATCCAGATGGTTCTCCCTGCCTGGCACAGGTGGAGATGGAGATTGATGGTGTCAGGCTTTCAGGCAAAACAGATGATTATGGTGTTGCAGAGTTTTTGTATACACCTAAAAAAGAACAGACAGAAATCCTGGTTAGAGCGACCGATAATAAAGGAGAGAGAGCAGAGGTAAAAAAAGATTTCAGTTTAAATTTAGACCAGGAACAGCTCATTATGCGTATGAAAAGGGGAATCTATAAAGTCGGAGACATCATTGACCTTGAATTTCTTACTACAAAAAATACGGGCAGGGTGTATCTTGATATGATAAAAGATAACCAGACCGTGCTGACAAAATCTATTGATATAAAGAATGGCAGAGGGTCATACCAACTCCGTCTCAGTTCTGAACTTACCGGCTCAATCTGGTTACATGCCTACATCGTTACCCAGGGTTCAGATATTATAAGGGATACAAGATTCTGTTATGTTCATGGTGCAGATGATTTAAAAATAGATGTCCAAACTGATAAGAAAGAATATTTACCCGGTGATGATGGTGAAATCGTATTTAAAATCACAGACAGAAAAGGCAAACCAAAGATTGCCGCCCTGTGCCTGGCAATAGTGGATGAGGCAGTATTTGCCGTAAGTGAGTTACAGCCAGGATTGGAAAAGGTCTACTTTACTCTGGAAAAAGAGATAATGACCCCGCGTTATGAAATCCATGGATTTGAACCAGCAAATATTGTAAAGAATCCTGTGATTGATGAACGGGCAGAGAATGTAATGTTCTCCACACTCCAGCCCAAAGAGCCATTTCCTGTGCATTACACAACACCAATAGAAATCGGCGAAAAGATTATCCAGGCATTCTATCCAATGCTTGCTAATCTACGCAATAAACTTTATACTGCAATAAATAAATATTATGACCGTTATAAAGAATATCCAAAGACCACGAATGCCCTTGAATTATTTATCAAAGAAGGATTAATAAAAGAGACTGACCTGCTCGACCCCTGGGCAAGAAAATACCGTGTTACCTGTGAAGATGAATACTTCAGTGATTTCGCCCTTGCTTCTGCTGGTCCAGACGGTATCTTTGATAATGAAGATGATTTAAGTGAATGGAGAGGATGGGGCGGAATGGGAAGGTTTGATGAAATGATGGTTGAAGAAAGGACGATTATGCCAATGGCTGCTCCTGCAAAATCAGGTATTGGCAGGGACCAGGATAGAGAAATGCGCCTTGAAGGTCCTGAAGAACCAAGGGTGCGCGAATACTTTCCTGAGACATTTATTTTTGAACCCGCACTAATAACCGATGCAAATGGCAGGGCAAAGATTTCTGTGACGATGCCTGATGCAATCACAACCTGGAGAATGACGATGTTTGCCTCTGCCCAGAATGGTGAACTCGGTTCTGGCTTATCTTCCATAAGAGTATTCCAGGATTTCTTTGTTGATATAGATTTACCAGTTGCCCTGACCCAGGGCGATGAAATATCAATTCCTGTTGCCTTGTATAATTATCTGCCCAGGCAACAGAAAATAAAGATTGTTTTAGAACACGGCGATTGGTTTGAGATTATGGATAAGGATGAAATAACAAAAACGCTAAATAAAGACGAAGTCTCTGTAGTATACTTTCCGATAAGGGTAAAGGAACTCGGCTACCATCCTATTACTGTGAAGGCATATGGTGAGGTAAAATCAGATGCAATAAAGAGGAAGATTGCAGTATTGCCTGATGGCAAAAGATTTGAGACAATTATTTCGGACCGACTTGAAGGTAATGTAGTAAAGAAAGTAAGTTTTCCTGATAATGCAATTCCTGGTGCAAATTCGCTCATTCTTAAACTATATCCAGGTATCTATTCCCAGGTTGTTGAAGGACTGGACAAGATGTTAGGAATGCCTTTTGGCTGTTTTGAGCAGACCTCTTCAGTAACCTATCCCAATATTCTAATTCTCAATTATCTTCGTCAGACCGAGCAGATTAAACCTGAAACTGAGATGAAGGCAGAAGAGTATATCAGTATCGGTTATCAGCGACTCCTCTCATTTGAAGTCTCAGGTGGTGGGTTTTCCTGGTTTGGCGATGCACCGGCAAATAAGGTTCTCACTGCCTATGGCTTAATGGAATTCAATGATATGGCAAAGGTATACAATATTGATGAGAGGCTAATAGAGCGGACTGCCCAATGGCTAAAAAATCAGCAGGAAAAGGATGGTTCCTGGGCACCGGATAAACAATATCTGCATGAAGAATCATGGGGTAGAATTCAGCACAGCGAGATTATGCCCACTGCATATATTGTCTGGGCACTGGCAGAGATTGGACATAAAGATGGTGCAGCACAAAAGGGACTTGACTATTTGAAAAAGAATTGGACAAAGGTAAATGACCCATATATTCTCGCACTCATTGCCAATGCCTTTGTGGCAATGGAACCAAAAGCAGAAAACACAATTGAAGTTCTGCGTAAACTCGTGGATATGGCAAAAGAGGACAATGGTGCTATTTACTGGGAATCAAATATACCATCAATAACCTTCAGCCGTGGAAAGGGTGCAGACATTGAGGCGAGCGGTCTCGCAACCTATGCCCTGGTAAAATCTGGCAAATTCTCTGATGCTACAACCAAGGCTCTCACATATTTGATACGCTCAAAGGATACATCAGGAATGTGGTACACGACCCAGGGAACAATCATTGCATTGCGTGCCCTGGTTGCAGCACTGGGTGGAACTGCCGAAGATATTAATGCAACGGTAGTAGTAATCCATAATGGCAAAAAGGTAAATGAAATAAAAATTGATAAGAATAATGCGGATGTGATGCAACAGATTGAACTTGATGAAAATCTAAAAAATGACAATACCGTAGAGATTCAACTCAAAGGCGAAGGAAATTTCCTTTATGAAATTACAAGCAGTTATTACATACCCTGGAAAGATTTACCAAAACCACCAATGCCGTTATTTGCTATTGATTTAAAATACGACCGCAAAACCCTTTCAATGAATGACCTTGTGAATGTAGATGTATCTATCAAACTGCTTAAGAGCGGAACTGCACAGATGGTGATGATTGACCTCGGTATTCCACCGGGATTTGAAGTGCAGACACCGACTCTTGATGAATATGTGAGCAAGAAGATTATCCAGAAATACAGTCTTACTCCGCGCCAGATAATTGTATATATTGAATCAATCTCATTAAACAAACCGATTGAAATTACCTATAGTCTCAAGGCAAAGTATCCAGTGCGGGCAAAGGTTATGTCCTCACGCGTTTATGAATACTACAATACTGACAAAGAAGCAATTGCAGAACCATTTGAGATTAAGGTGACAAAGGAATAATAAGAAAATTCATTCTGTTAATTTTCTTTCTTTATACGGCTGGAGTAAGGAGTATGTAGTATGTAGTTTGTATCCAGTATCATTTCCTGAGTCCTCCCCACTTTTTCCTCCCCCTTAATGGGGGAGGATTAAGGTGGGGGTGTTGCACATTGTGTCTACTAAAGTTTCTATTCCATTTTCACATATGTTAGGAATAGAGGCTTTAGCCTCGTTAAATCCTTCATAAGCATATTCCAGTGCATGGCACTAACTTCCAGACGAAGTCTCACTTCCAGTGCTTCGCACTCCTTTCCAGTTCCGCAGGAACTCACATCTTTATCCAGTATCGAGTATCAAGCATCATTCCCTATTGACAAAGTTCAATATATATATAGAATATTATATATAGGAGGTTGCTATGGCGAATGAGAAGACCAATGAATCATTGTTTGCAAATATGGATGAAGCAGCACAGAAGGCAAAAGAAGAATTTGACCAGATGCCTGAGGATGTGAAAAAAACTTTTGCTGTCTGGATGAGAAAATGGTATCTTAAAGCAGGTTATCGCAGATTAGGAAGGATTGCGGTTTCCTATGCAAAATCTTTGCAAAAAACATAGTTAAATCATTGCGCGAGATAAACAGGGGGCAGAATGATATTTGATGATATGGAAGATACTGAAAAAGGACCATTTTGTAAGCCTTTTGGACAGTTATTCTATGATAATCTTGAAAAGATGCCCTCATTTCAAATTGTTGAAGCCTACCTTGCCTGCCTCTTAGATGCACAGGACAAAATTCAGAAAGCAATCAATATTCTTGAAGGTGCCTTAAAAAAAGGGACTGAGAGGTTAAAACAGATAGATAATCCAGCAGAACTCCAGTTCTTTTTTGGCAAGATTACTGGAGCGCGGGGTGAAATTGAAAAGGAGATTGAGCGACTCTCCCATCATCGCAGGGAACTTGAACATTTAATCTCAGAATATTCTGAAAAAGGATTGTTCAATGTGCCATTAAAAGATTTTATGATTACCTTTGATGCTGAGTATCCAATAAAGGTTGAAAAGAAACACATTGATAGTGATGAGTGTTATATCACTGAAATAAAGGCTCCAGACCTGGTGGGTTGTGCTGGTTTTGAACATTTAAATAGAGTAATGACCGGTTATATCTTAAAAAAGCTCCTTGCAAAAAAGGAAGGATGAGAGGAATAGGAGGAAGGAGTAGGGAGTAGGTAGTAGGGAGTAGGTAGTATGTAGTAAGTAGTAGGTAGTAAGTAGTATGTAGTTTGTATCAAGAATCAAGTATCGAGTATCCGGCATCCAGTTTACATAATTCCACTTACGATTACATAATTCCACTTACGAAGTGGGAAAGAAGGTATTCTATTCTTATTGCTATGGTATATTGACATTGGGGGAAATCTGAATATAATTGGTTCAGAAATTAATTTAAGGAGATATAAATGTACGGAATAATCTTTGCTTTACATGTGCTTATTTGCGTTCTATTGATTATTGTAGTCCTGCTCCAGCAGACCAGAGGTGCGGGTATGTCCAGTGTCTTTGGTGGTGGTGGAGGTAGTGATTCATTATTTGGTGGTAAGGGCGCTACGCCTTTCTTTATAAAACTCACTTCAGGACTGGCGATCGGTTTCTTCCTTACCTCTTTGTTTCTGGTCCTCCTATCCCGAAGACCAATGCCAAAGAGCGCTGTGGAAAGAGGACTTGAAACAGAAGTGCCTGCACCGATTAGCCCTGTGCCTGAAGGGCAGGCGCCAGTAATTCCTGAAGAACCAGGGAGTAAATAATGTTTGCGGTAATTAGAACCAATAATCACCAATATGTAGTATCAAAGGGTGAAAAGATAATTGTTCCAGCAATTCTCGGCGAATCAGGAAAGGAAGTTGAATTTAACAAGGTTTTGATGATAAAGGATGAAAATAATGTGCTGGTGGGAAAACCTTTTATTGAAGGTGCTTCAGTTAAAGGTGTGATAAAAAAGACTGGTAAGATGCCCAAGGTGATCGTCTTTAAATTTATTCGGCGTGAGAATTATCGTCGTAAAAAAGGGCATCGCCAGTCATTTACAGAAGTGGAAATCACTGAGATTACCAAAAAATGAGATATAAAAACAGGAGGTAGCATGGCACACAAAAA
This sequence comes from Caldifarciminota bacterium, assembly GCA_037443805.1. Taxonomy (GTDB): domain Bacteria; phylum Hydrothermota; class Tepidihabitantia; order SM23-42; family JAOAFX01; genus JAOAFX01. Next base: position 51,968 of record JBBINQ010000008.1, read on the forward strand.
AGGAACTGGTTCAGCAAAGAATGGACGGGATTCAGAAGGCAAAAGGCTCGGTGTGAAAAGGTTTGACGGACAGGTTGTCAATACAGGCACAATAATTATCAGACAGCGTGGCACACGTATCCATCCTGGTATGAATACTGGTATGGGTAAGGATTATACAATTTATGCCCTTGCCCGTGGTCAGGTGAAGTTTGGCTGGACAAAGGGTGGTAAAAGGACTGTTTCTGTAATCCCTTCAAATAATTGAGGTTATTTACTACATCTTTTTTCCATATTTATATTCTTCTCCCCTATCCCTTATATTGACTTTTTCTAAACTTTATTTATAATTGTTTATGAAGATACTTGTAACGAGTGCATTGCCTTATGCCAATGGCGATATTCACTTAGGACATCTTGCTGGTGCATATCTGCCAGCAGATATCTATGTGCGTTATCAGCGGCTCAAAGGCAGGGATGTAATACATATCTGTGGCACAGATGAACATGGTGTGCCCATAACTGTTCTTGCAGACCAGCAGAAAAAGACGCCGCAGGAAATTGTAGATTATTATTATGAATCTATAAAAAAATCGTTTATTGATTTTGGTATAAGCTTTGATAATTTTTCCCGCACAACAAGACCATTGCACTATCGTCTTGCCCAGGATTTCTTTCTGCAGATATATAATAAAGGTCTTATATATGTAAAAGAGACCGAACAATTTTATTGTCCCAAATGTGCAAGGTTTTTACCTGACCGTTATGTGGTTGGTAAATGTCCGCGCTGTGGTATTGATGGTGCAAAAGGTGACCAGTGTGAATCCTGTGGTAGATGGCTTGAACCGTTCCAGTTGATTGAACCAAGATGTTTGGTCTGTGGTGAAAAACCAGTAAGGCAGAAGACCAAACACTGGTATTTTAAACTTTCCCAGTTTCAAAAGCAACTCAGTGAGTGGATTGAGACAAAGAAAAACTGGCGCGAGACAGTTCTCACCTTTGTAAAAGGATGGCTCAAAGAAGGGCTTGAAGACCGCCCCATAACCAGGGATATGGCATGGGGTGTGCCTGTGCCCCTTGATGAAGCAAAGGGAAAGGTATTGTATGTATGGTTTGATGCACCGATCGGCTATATCTCATCAACTATGGAATGGGCAATAAATAAAGGTGAACCTGACCTGTGGAAGGAATACTGGCTAAATCCAGACACAAAGTTAGTCCATTTTATTGGCAAAGACAATATTGTATTTCACGCCCTTATCTGGCCAGCAATGCTGACGGCTTATGGTAATTATGTCCTGCCCGCTGAGATTCCCGCAAATCAGTTTTTGAACTTAGAAGGTGAAAAACTTTCTACTTCCCGTGGCTATGCGATATGGCTTCCTGAATATCTCAAAGAATTTCCTGCTGATTCTTTGAGGTATGCCCTTACGCGCAATCTTCCGGAGACAAGAGACTCAGATTTTACCTGGCGTGATTTTCAAGCCTGGCATAATAATGAACTGGCAGATATCCTTGGCAATTATATCAATCGCACATTAACCTTTATTGAAAAGTATTATAATTCAAATGTTCCATCTGCCTCTGCATTTACGGAAAATGAAAATAGAATTCTTGATATACTACACAATGCGCCTAAGATAATCGGTGAAAAGATTGAAAATTTTGAATTTAAAAGCGCACTCCAGGAAGTGATGAAGATTGCCCAGGAAGGAAATAAATATTTTGATAAAGAAGCACCCTGGATTGCAAGAAAGACCAGTCCTTTGATCTGCGAACGGACAATGTATATCTGTATGAAGATGGTAACTGCACTTGCAGTATTAATGGAACCATTCTTACCTTTTACTGCCCAGAAATTGAAAAAGATGATAAATTTTCAGGAACAAACCTGGGACAATATTGGCACGCCCATTGTTCCGCAAACCATAAATAAGGCTGAAATTCTTTTCAAAAAATTTGAGGATGAGGTTATTGAAGTCCAGATTGCAAAGTTAAAACAGAAAGAGATAAGTATTGAGGATTTTAATAAAATTGAATTACGCACAGCAAAGATTCTTTCAGCACAGATGGTTCAAGGAAGCAATCATCTGGTGGTCTGTGAGATTGAAGTAGGCGAGATAAAGAAACAGATTGTAGCAGGCATTGGTAAACAATACAGACCAGAAGAACTTGTAGGAAAGACAATCATTATTGTAAATAATTTAAAACCCGTTTCGTTAAAGGGCGTATTGTCCCAGGGAATGCTTTTGGCAGCACAGGATAAGAATGGGCTTGTGCTTTTAACCACTGATAAACCCATCTCATCAGGTGCAGTTGTGAAGTGATTGATACCCATTGCCATCTAATTGACCCCCAGTTTAATAAGGACTTAGAAGAAGTAATCAAGCGTGCCTGGTCTGCAGGAATAAAATATATTATCAATGTTGGTTATGACAGAGAGACCAGTATCCGGGCATTGAGAATGAATGAAAAATATGACTGGATTCTACCCGCAGTTGGAATCCATCCTAATGAGAGTGCAGATGAGTCAGTTGCACAGATGGCAGAGATTGATGCACTATGCGATAATAAAAAAGTCGTTGCGATTGGTGAAACCGGCTTGGATTTTTATCGCCATTATTACCCCAAAGAAGCACAGCAAGCACTCTTTGAAAAGCATATCAATATTGCCCGTAAATACAATCTGCCATTAATCATCCATACAAGGATGTCCATTGATGAGGCAATAAAAATTTTAGTTAAAGAAAATTATCACAAAGGACTATTCCACTGCTTTAGTGGAACCATTGAACAGGCAAAAAAGGTTATGGATCTTGGATACTATTTGGGATTCGGTGGAGTCTTAACATTTTCCAAGAATATGCGTGAGGTCTTTCAATATGTGCCACTTGATTTTATAGTGTTTGAAACAGATGCACCATTCCTTGCACCAGCCAACCACCGTGGACATAGAAATGAACCTGTTTTTATTTTTGAAACCCTGAATGTAGCAGCATCAATAAAAAGCTTGAGTGCGGATGAAGTTGAGACAATTACAGATAAGAATGCCCGTAAACTTTTTAGTTTGAAAGAATAAATATTTAACACAAGAATGCCCGGAAAAAAGTTAGGACAGCATTTTTTGAACAATATCTCTATAGTAAAAAAAATTATTAAATTTGCCCACATAGAAAATGAACCGGTCCTTGAGATTGGTGCAGGAAAAGGAATATTGACACGGGAGATTGCAAAAAAAGCAAAGATTGTCTATGCCATAGAGATTGACCCTCAATATGCAGATATACTTGCAAAAAAGAATATTCCCAATACCGTAATAATAAATACAGATTTTCTATCACTTGACTTGAATGATTATAAAGATTGTATTATTGTGGGCAATATTCCGTATTATATAACGACCAGAATTATTGAAAAATTGGTCCAGGAACGGAATAAATTCTTACATGCGGTCCTGACAGTCCAGAAAGAATATGGAGAGCGGCTTCTAACAAAGCCCGGCACTACAAAATACAGTTCAATCACCTGCTATGTTAACTATTATTTCAATGTCGCAAAAGGTTTTAATATTTCACCAGGATATTTTACACCACCACCAAAGGTGAGTTCAATGGTGATTGGATTATACCACAGAGAACCACTGTTTTTGTTAAATAATGAACAGAAATTTTTTGAATTTATTAACGGCATATTTCGCTACCGTCGCAAGACCCTGAAGAACGCCCTGATTAATTATCTTGGTTCTTTACCTGCTCTTACTGATAAAGAAATTCTCAGAAAAAGGCCTGAACAATTAGGATTAAACGAATTTTTCCAATTATATGAAAATATAAAAGAAGATATTCTGCTGAATAAACAAGAATGAAGACAAAGGTTTATATCAAAGAAGGCACAAATCTGAAAGATTCAATCAGTGAACTATTTGAAGCATTCGGATTAAATGATTTAAAATATAAACGGGTATTTGTGAAACCGAATATGTTGCGCATTGCCCATCCTGAAGAGTGTGTCATTACTGACCCGCAATTGATTAAATGGACAGTGGACTATCTATTAAAAAATTCAGCCAATGTAATGGTCGGTGACAATCCTATTCCGCAGCCACTCAATGAGATTGAAGTTGCCCGTCAATGCGGATTTTTTCAGGCGAGTCAAGGATGTTTTAAAAATATTGGCCGCTATGTGCAGAAAATAAGATTAAAACATAAGAGCGTAAAAGAGGTCTATATTTCAAGGGATATACTGGACGCAGATATTGTGATATCCTTACCAAAATTCAAGACCCATGAATTGACCATACTGAGCATTGCAATAAAGAATCACTTTGGTCTTATTCCCGGCGGGATGAAACCCCATTTACATGCGCAATGCACTTCACTTGATGATTTTTGCAAATTATTATTAGAACTGTATAATCTAAAAAGACCAGCGTTGATTATTGTTGATGCCCTGAATATTCGTGATGCAAATCATCGGTTATTCAAACTGAACAAGGTCATTGCCAGTAATGACCCCTGGGCAGTAGAGTATGTGTGTTCACTTATGGCGAATTTAAATCCTGAATATCATCCTTTATTGAAGATTGGTTTGAAACAAGAATTATTTGACCCAAATAACATTGAAATCATCGGCACATTAGAGCCGCTCAAAGATTTTTCCCTGCCACCTGGATTGTTTTTGAGAAATATATTCTCGGGTATTGGTAGTCGCATATTTGCAAAAGTTCAGGACCTCAGGGTAACATATATTGACCATCTGCTCTGTAATAGATGCCGTGCCTGTGAAAATGTCTGCCCGACCCGTGCAATCAGTAATTTTAATATTAATACCAGAAGTTGTATAAAATGCTATTGTTGTTTTGAAGTCTGCCCTGCCGGTGCAATAAAGAAAAGGCTGAGGATTATATAACACTCAATATTGGAATATTTTCATCTCATTGTCTTTAATATAGCACCAGGACATTGCCTGCGTATTATTCACACATAGTATTCTTCCTTTTCTGTCTATACCAATTATGCCAGCACGACACTTATTCCTGGTCGCATAATCAATCGCCAGTTTGCCTGCTACAGAAGCAGAATATTTTGTTAGAAGTGAAACAGTGTGATAGGCAAGGAATGTTTTCATAATCATTTCACCGTGTCCAGTAGTAGATACGCCACCATAACGATTTGCATATGTCCCTGCACCGATGATCGGTGTATCACCGACCCTGCCTGGCAGGTGCAATGATATTCCGCCGGTTGAGGTGCCTGCAGTTATCTTACCATCTTTATCCATCGCCACAACGCCAACTGTTTCATACAATTCTTTTAATATTTGCAATTTAGGAAAATAATCGCCTTTTAATTTCTTTTTTGCAATGAGCCACATCTTCTCTTTTTCTTTTGTTTTGGGATTATGGTATTTGATGCCATTAAGACGGGCAAAACGGAGTGCACCTTCTCCGCATAATAATAGATGGTCGGTCTTTTCCATTATCAGACGCGCAATCTGAATTGGATAACGCACATTTTTGATTGCAGCCACTGCTCCGAACCTGCCATCAGCAGTCATTATTGATGCATCCATCTCAACTTCACCAGTTAGACTCAATGTTGAACCAGTTCCGGCATTGAAAATTGTAGTATCCTCTAAGACCATTATCGCCTTTTCCACAGCATCAAGGCTTGAACCACCCTGTTTCAAAATTTCATAACCCACATTTACTGCCTCTTTTAAACCCTGGGCACGACGGTATGGAAAGTTAATGCCGCCTGCCCCGCCATTGGCAATGATTACAAGATTTTTCATTTCTGCCTCGCTATCTTTCCTATTACGCTGAAACTTTTATCTTTTACAAGAATAAAATATATTCCTGCACCTACATCTTTGTGATTATTGTCTTTCCCATCCCAGAATATTTTTTTATTAACAATTGAAGAGGGCTCAAATTTCCTGATGAGCCGACCCGCAATAGAATAGATATAGACGGTCGGCATCACATTATCAGGAAGGTCAAGAACAATCTCACAGTCTTTCTGGAATGGATTCGGTACTGAATAGGGAATGGCAAAATTTGTTACATTGACCTTTACAAATTCTGACAGGTCGCTCTGATTTCCATAAAAATCTTCGGCATAAAGCGCATAATAATATTCTCCTTTTAATTTATTGAATATATATAGTGTAGTATCACAATAATTATTACGAACATATCTATTAGAGATGAGTTCATATAATTTTATATCATCAATATAAACACCGCCATTATTAACACTTCCATTAGAACGGTAATAAATTTTTAATGGCTCATTCCCTTCAGGCAGAATAAGGCGACAATGCTGCCAGGTTCCAGACCTACCATAATATACATATTTTTTTGCACCATATTCAATAATCAGGGAGTCAGCCATATCTTCAGTATTATAAAACAGATAAAAATCGAGCAGGGCTAAATTGTCTATCTTCAAATTCGTTCTCGTGATCAATGAATTATTGAGATTATTACTATTCCCTGAGAAGAAAGAGCCTGCACCATTATGGCTGATATTTTTAACCAGTGAAAATCCATTGAAGAGCCATAAACTTGAATCCTCACACGGGTCATCAAATAGTAATAGAGTATCGGTCAATTCAATCACATTATAGACAACCGGGCTAAGGTCAAATGAGCGGTTCCAGAATAGTGTGAAGTCATTATCTTTTCCCATACCACTCACTGAAACTATGGGACAGGTAGGTCTTATATCGTCCTGTCCATAGAACCAGTTAAGAAAATTTGCCCAACCCGATTCATTGTAGTCTAATAGCAGATAAATGTTTATTAAATTTTTAAATTCAATATAACGGTCAGGAAAAAATGTCGTTATTCCGGTGAGCCGTGAAAGTTCAGCACCCCATGATGCAGTGGCAATGATGGTCTGGTTGTAAATATTATACAGATCCTGGTACTCTTTTTTTGTATTATAATCCTTTAGCAAACGCAGAAAATCACCAAGGTCAATGTAATCATCCTCAGTTTCTGGATTCGGGTCAGTAAGGGATATAGTCTGGACCTGAGCCCTTAAATCTTTTATGCCTGAATCAGGAGGATTCTGCATAATTTTTTCAAGATTCTTCAGCGCATTTTTCAAATCAATTAGATTCTCAAGATTTATTGCTGAGATTGCTGATTCAATGGTTGTCGTATAATAATCTCTGCATCTATTAACAATCTCTTTTACCAGTTCATTCTCATTTATATCAGGGTCTTGTTTGAAGATATAAAAAATGGATTCATAGGGAAATCCACTCAATGGCCAGACAGTCTGTGGTCCAAGGCAGAATTTTGCATAGTCTTTTATCTCATAGGCAATCTCAATCTGCTGCATATTGCAGGCATCAAAACCAATGATGTTTAGATGCTTTTTTGTGGCATCATAAAAAGTCTTTAATGCCCGATTCAGGTCTCCATTGGCAATGCTCATCTCTGTACCGGCAGACCAATCACTTCCAAAAGTGCGATGTGGTGCTAATGTCCAGCCTGTGCCATGGTCCCAGAGAATAAGTAGATATTTTTTGGCAGGAAAATACATTACACTCCACTGGAGAAAATCACTGAGTGTTTGCCAGTCACACATATCAATCGTGCCTAAATTGGCTAAATTATAAAGTGTATCCTTTGCTACATAAAAGCGGTTTGCTCCAATATAAGGTTTATCAACCTGAGCAATGATGGCGAGTTCATCATTTGAGCCAATGGCTTTCATTTCAATAAGGTCTGAGTCAGCCAGTGCACTGAGAGAGTTGTCTGCCGCCATATATACCATCACGGTCCATTCACGGCAGAAAAGGGTTAAAGGAATGAACAGGAGAATAAGAAAACGCACAGCAAATTCTATTGAATTTTTGGACTATGTCAATATAACCATTCTGCTAATCGTAATTCGTTATACGGTTGCGAAAAGCGTTTCGTGAATCGTCAAGAGTCTATGGTTATATACACAAATAACCATACCCTTAACCGAAACGGGCATCGTTACCATAGCCTCTTACCCATTTCCCTTAACCATAAACCATACCGGCATCCACGCCCTATATAATTAAAATACCTAAAAGTCCAAAACTTGTCCTGATGGATATCAGGATACCTAAATGCCAAAAGGGAAACGATCTCCCTCAGTCCCCCTTTACCAAAGGGGGAGTGAGGGGGATTTTAAAAATATTACTTGACTTTTTTTGAAAAATATATATAATGAGCACATGCTAAAATATTTTAAGAGATACTGGATGAAGAAGCATGTCCTAAGGATGGGCTTTTCGTTCCCATGATAGAGCGTTTTATGGACGATAAGCCCACCAGCAGGTGGGCTTTTTTATTGCCATTTTTTTGATAGATGAGAGGAGGTATTATGCAGGATAGCCTAAAAACATTGCGCAGGTATCTTAATAAAGAAACGGTTGAAACACCTTGCTATGTGTATGACCGAATAAGGATAATAAAAAATATTGAAATCTTGAAGCAGCATTTTTTGAAAATTGCCAAACTCTTTTTTGCAGTAAAGGCGAACACCAATATCGCTATATTAAAATTGATAAAAAGCCAGGGTATTGGTGCTGAGGTAGTCTCACCCGGTGAAATTTTTGTCTGCCTTAAAGCGGGTTTCAATCCAGATGAAATTCTTTATAATAATGTCGCACGCAAGATAGAAGAAATTCTATATGCACTTGATAATGGTGTAATTTATTTTAATTTTGAAAGCATTGACCAGGCAATCCTCCTGGAAAAAGCAGCAAAGATGCGCGCCAGAAAAATAAATATCTTTGCCCGTATAAACCCTGGCATCTTTTCCAAAACCCATCCGCATCTTTCTACTGGCTCTAAATTCAGCAAATTCGGGATGACAATACAAGAGATAAAACAGAGTCTTTCATTAATAAAAAGATTCAGATATGCGAAATTGGTCGGCATCCACTGCCATATTGGTTCTCAAATACTATCTCCAGAACCATTTGTCAAGGCGAGCAAAAAGGTTGGGCAAACAATAAAATTACTTAGAAGGAATGGCTTTGATATTAACTATGTAAATTTCGGTGGTGGGTTTGGTGTTCCTTATCTGCCCCAGGAAAGACCTCTTGATTTTAAACCCATTATTGACTGTTATGGCTCAATAAAGGATAAGTATGAGGTAGAAATAATGCTGGAGCCAGGAAGATTCTTTGTCGCAAATGCCGGCTATATTCTTAGCCGTTTGATTGATAAAAAAACAAGGAATCATATACCAGTATATATGATTGATGCAGGTATGACCGAGAATCCCAGGCCTGCGCTCTATGATGCGTATCACCATATTGAGCCATTATGTATTAACTCAAACAAACGGATAAAAGTGCGCGTTACAGGTCCGCTCTGCGAAAATGCAGATGAGTTTGGATACTATTCTCTGCCCAATCTGAAACTTGGCGAGTATGTTCTAATTCATAATTCTGGCGCCTATACAAGGACTATGGCATCAACCTATAATGGAAGACCTTTGCCCGCAGAATATCTGATTGATAATGGTATAAAATTAATAAAAAGAAAACAACCTTTAAAAGGATTGATTGAAGATGAACAATATCAGAGTTTTTAAAGTTGGTGGCTCAGTCCTTTCTGAACCAGAAGATTTTTTAAAGATTGCACAGTGTATCTTGCAATTTCAGGATTCAAAGGTCTGTCTGGTTACTTCAGCAATAAAAGGGCAGACCGACGAATTAATTAAGACCTATACAAAGGCAATCCCCCAGCCTGATTTTTACAATTTTGAAAAATTTGTAGGTATGGGCGAGCTTCAATCTGCTTTAATTTTTGAATCCGCATTCAAATATTTAGGAAAGGATGCAAAGGCAATATTACCGGATAGACCAGAATGGCCTATCCACATCTCATTGAAATCCAAAGCCCGTCTCAGCCAGTATAAAATAAATGAAAAAAGGGACTTCTCAGTTCTTTCAAAATCAAAAATAATTACCCGGAAATTTATTCTTCCTTTGCTCAGAAAAAATACGATTCTCATTATACCCGGATTCATTGCCCGTGATGAAAAAGGGAATACATTAACCCTGGGCAGGGGTGGAAGTGATATTTCTGCGCTATTAATGGCAGAATTGTTAAAGTCATCAGAATTAATTTTGATAAAGGATGTAGGAGGTATCCTGAGTATGGACCCGAAAATTGTAACAGATACAAAAATGATAAAAAGACTCACCTGGGCAGAACTTGGCGCACTTGCTGCGTCCGGTGCTCAGGTATTGAATCCGATATCATTAAAACATCGGAAGAATTTGCCAAAACTGCGGGTGATCTCCAATAATGGGACGACCACCAAAAGGGATGGAACTGAAATCTTATTTGATAAAACAATCTCCATCACTGCTTCTAATAAAAATTATGGTGTGCTCACCTTTATTGGTGAAAAAATTCCTGAGACACCAGGAATTCTGAGTCAGATTGCCTCAATCCTTGCCCAGAAAAAGATTGCAATAAATTCAATCACGATTTCGGACAATCTTCTCGCAATATATGTTTTACAAAAGAAGGCTGAAATCGCTTATAAATTATTAGCACCATTAATTTCTAAATCAAAGAACCTGAAGGCATTAAATTTGAAAAAGGATATTGCGAAGATTGTTATCCGCAGTTTGCATTTTATCAATGAACCAGGAGCAATAAAAAATATTGTTGCACCTATTGCCCGCGAAAAGATAAATATCTGGGAGGTTCTGACCGTGCATACTGATATTATGATCTTTGTTGAATCCCAGGATTGTGCACGGGCATATAAGATAATCAACGGATTATTCAAAAAGGAGAAGAATGGAAAATAGTAAAATAAAAGTTGCAATTGTTGGTTATGGAAATCTTGGTCGGGGCGTAAAAGAAGCGATCAATAAAAATAGCGATATGGAACTTACAGAGATTATAACGCGCAGACCCGATTCAATAAAAAAATCAGTTAAAAATATTCCTGTTTTTAGTATGGATAAATTTGAAGTCCTTGCTGATGTAGCCATCCTCTGCGGTGGTTCAAAAGAAGATATTTTCGGAACCGAGAATAATACACTTGAAAAGATTAGAATAAATAATCCATATACACATGGTCAGGGGCTCTATTTTGCCCAATTTTTTAACACGGTGGATAGTTTTGATACACACAAAAGGATTCCTGATTATTATCGCCAGATAGGTCGGATAGCGAAATTGAACCGGCATACATCAATCATCTCTGCAGGCTGGGACCCCGGCACTTTTTCTCTGGAAAGGGTTATGGCTGATGCATTTATGCCTGAAGGCAGAAATTATACATTCTGGGGACCAGGAATAAGTCAGGGACATTCTGATGCAGTGCGCCAGGTGCCTGGAGTTCTGGATGCAAGGTCATATACCATACCAATAAAGAGTGCCTTAAAAAAGGTCAGGCAGGGCAAGAATCCTGTCTTAAGACCAGGCCAGATGCACAAGCGTGTCGTCTATGTGGTTGCCCACGACGATGCAGACAAAAATGAGATTGCTGATAAAATAAAAAAGATGCCCAACTATTTTGCTGACTATGATACAAAAGTAATCTTTGTTTCTCAGGATAAATTGAACAAACAGCATAAAGGCTTTCCCCATTGTGGTTCAGTAATATTCTCTGGGAACACAGGAAATCATAATAAGGCATTCATTGAATACAATTGTTTATGGGATAGCAACCCTGAAGCAACGGCGAACATCCTTGTTGCCTGTGCCCGTGCCTGCTACCGATTAAATAAGGAAAAGAAATATGGCGCCCTAACAATGCTGGAAATCCCACCGTTATACTATTCAATCCACAATAAAGAAGAACTGCTTGAGAACTATATGTAGTAGGCAGTGGTTAGTAGGTAGTATGTAGTAGGTAGTAAGTAGGGAATAATGAAACCAAACAGATGCAGTATCGCTTCGCTTGCAGTATCATCTATGATTGGAAGGGTAATAATGGGTTATCAAGGGGAATCAGGGGATGGGAGGATATGTGGATGTGAAGTTGAGTGTTTGCGTGGATATGAAGATGGGATGATAGTAAGGAGTAAGTAGTAGGTAGTTTGTATCAAGTATCCAGTATCAAGTATCCAGCGTCCAGTTGAAAATGGTCTGTTTTTTAATATATTGACAAACAGGTGATTATAAATATAATTTACTATGGACCAGGTGATATCAAAAATCTATAATGAAGCACTGCAAGCCTATGAAAAAGGAAATGTAAGGGAAGCAGTTGAAGGATTAAAAAAGGTTATTGCCGCCTATCCAGATTATCCTGATGTCCATAATGCCCTGGGCCTTGCCTATTCACTTGCGGGAAATTATAAGTCTGCAATTGAAAGTTTTAAAAAAGCAATAGAACTCAATCCCAATTACATTGAGGCATATGTAAATATTGCAATCATCTATAATGAACAGTGTCAATTTGATGAAGCCATAAAATCTTTTGAAAAAGCAGCCGCACTTGAGACCAAAGAAAAAGGATTTTCACCCCAGTTAAAGACAAAACTTGCCAATACCTATATGCAACTTGGTGATACTTACTATGAATTGCAGGAATATAAAAAGGCACGGGATGAGTATCAGCGGGCAATGGAAGTGAGCCCGACATTCCTTGATATAAAATTGAAACTGGCAAAAACCTATACCCAGTTAAATGACTATAAATCTGCAGAAAAATTGCTCAATGATATATTGGCTCGTAATAAAAAATATCTTGAGGCAAAAGTTCTTCTTGGTCTATGTTATTACCAGGAGCGCAAGCACGATAATGCAAGGAAAGAATGGGAAGAGGTTTTAAAGATTGACCCTACAAATATAAAGGCAAAGGCATATTTGAATATGCTGAAGGAGAAGAAATAATGATTAAAAAGCTAAAAAAGGCAGAATTGAAAGAGTTTGAAAAGAGATTACTACAGGAACGGGAAAAAATCATAAAAGGCATCAATTATGACAGTGGCCAGATCTCTACAACACAGACTGAAGCCTCAGGTGACCTCTCGGCTTATTCCAACCATATGGCAGACCAGGGCACTGAGACTGAAAAAAGAGAATTATCATCAATAAATCTATCCCGCCAAAAAGAGCTCCTGTTCAGTATTGACCATGCATTGAGAAAGATCCATCAGGGTCGTTATGGAATCTGTGAGAAGTGTGGAAAATTAATTGAGAAAAAACGTTTGAAGATTTTACCTTATGCCAGATTCTGCATTAAATGCACCGGCAAATAAAAATATCAAGGTTTTTTTAATACCTGTTTTTATTGCATTTTTATTAGACCAGATAACTAAATTATTAATTGTCCATTTTCTAAGCCCATTTGACCCACCCTATGAATTTATCGGTTCAATTCTCAGATTCAGGGTTGCATATAATCCATACGGCGTTTTCAGTATTTCATTCGGTCCTTCTTATTTATATTATATACTCCACTTTGTTGGTATTATTTTATTTACTTTTATCGGCATTTCGCAAAAAACAAAATTGAGAGTAGTTCTTTTTGGCTTAATTGTAGGTGGTGCTTTGGGTAATGTTTTTGACCGTATAAGATTAAAATATGTAATTGACTTTATTGATATGGGCATCGGTAATCTCAGATGGTTTACTTATAATCTTGCTGATGCGTTTGTTACGGTCAGCGCAGTTATTTTAATCATTAATGAACTTTTTAAAAAACCAGAGAAAAATCTATAGTCGTTTATAATCTTGACCGATAACGGTCCTTTAATTCTGCCTTTTTACCTTTGTTCCAGCCCGAGACCTTACTAAAATAACCGGTTACCCTGGTAATATGGTCAATCTTTGTGCTGTTGCAGTATGGACAGGTATTTGATAGACCGCGCGAAGTGCGGAAACAGGAATTACAAGTGGTGAATTCAGGTGAGAAGGCAATCTGGGCATTCCGTGAATGGCTGAATGTCTTGACCACAAAGTTTGCAATGCTCTCTTTTGGAGGTTGAGATTCGCCCAGCCAGACATGGGTCAGGGCACCTGCCTCAATCATATCATGGAACTTTCCTTCAACCCTTACTCTATCAATCGGGTCAATAGGAATACCCACATTCAAATAAGTAGAATTTGTATAATAAACTGAATTGGTTTTTACATCACCCTTTACTACAGAGATTGCCTCACCCGGACAATGCTCAAGGTCAAGTCGTGCCATACGATGTGCGGCAGATTCTGCCGGAGTCTGTTCCATCACAAACCGTATGTTATATTGTTTTGATAGTTCTTTTACTTTCAAATACATATAAGATAAGACTTTCAACCCAAATTTTAAACTCGTCTCATCTTCATGCATCTGTTTTCCAGTATGGAATTGAACAAGCTCATTGAGTCCTAATAATCCAATGAGATAGGTTGCACGATGTAATCTGAGATACGGCTCTCCATCCTGTTCCATTGTTAAGAGGGCGAGCGGACCTTCATCCCTCAGATCAATCAGTTTTTCAATAAACTTCTTTTTCTGAAGATGTGCCTGCACTGCATAATTCAGTAACTGGTCAATCTTTTTAAATAATAATTCATCATTCCCTTTGGCAAAATATGCTGCGCGCGGTAGATTGAGCGTAACATTTTGTAGTGCAGTATAACGCATTTTCCAGGGGGTGCGGGCATCATCAATATCACTCTGCTCAAGTTTAAATGATAATCTACAGCATTCTGAAATCTTTGCGGTTTCCCCGCGGTCAAAAACATAATAGGTATTCCCTCTTTTTGAAGAGACTTCGGCAATATGATTAAGAAAGTCCTGCCAGCCTTCTGTTCTGTAGAACTCTTCAGTGATATGAACTAAAGGCTTTGGGAAAAAGAATGGACGGCCGGTTCCATCACCATCAAGATAGATATCAAATAATGCCCAGGCAAATTTCTGGGCTTCATTAAGATAATCAATATATTTCTTACCCGTATAATTTCCACCGGGTCCAATCGCATCAACATCTCGGAAGTGTTTGGGAATTTCCCAGTAGATATTCAAATCTGAAAATATTGCCTGACCGCCCCGTGCTACTGATTGCTGTGAATATTCAAACACCATCATCTGGGCAACCTGGTGGATCTCTTTATCCGACATTCCGGTTAAAAAAGGAGCGAAGAAAATATTTACTGCATCCCAGCCGATTGCACCAGCAAAATGTCCCTGCAGTGCAGCAGAAAATTTCACCATATGGGCAAGCAATGTATCAGGATGCTTTGCTGGCCTGGCAATGGACAATGCATTGGGTAGATTCAAACCAAATTTCTTTACATATTCAAGTGACTGGCCAGAGCAATATGGACGGTCACCAAATCCTAAATCGTGCAAATGAATGTCACCGCGGATATGGGCATCTGCAACCTCCCGGCTGAAGACTTCTGAAAGCATATACTGTTTCTTTATGGTCTCAGCAAGGGTCATATTTGTTGCCTCAGGATTATGGGGAATATTGGCATTCTCACGGTTGGCATAGAGTATGATCTTTTCTGCATCATAAAGAGGCACGCCAAGCCGCATATGGCGCAAACGTGCATTTTCCAGTCCGTGTTCAATCAATTTCATATTCACAATTTCACGAATGAGTGCAGACGATAATAATTCAACATTTGAATTAAGGATTGTCTCTTCTGTTTCCCGTGCAATTTTTTCTGCGGTCTCTTTATCCATATTCGTTTCGTTTAATAAGGCATCAACAATTTTTGAACGGTCCCAGGAAACAAAATCATCGTCTGAGGTTCTGACAAATAAGGCATAATCTGTTGTCTCTCTCTCTTCAGGCTTTTTTTCAAGCATCCTCTTCTTTCTCAAAATCTCCCGCTGTTTACGATAAAGAATAAATGCCTTGGCAGTGCGGGCATTACCATTTTCAATGAGGACTTTTTCTACTGCATCCTGGATCTCTTCCACAGTTGGTGGTTTATCACCTTTTAGCGTATAAAGAAATAGCACGACTTCGTCAGCCAGTGCTTCAGCAATCTTTTTATTTTCCCCACCCACGGCTCGTGCTGCCTTAAATATCGCATTGGCAATCTTTGATTTATCAAAAGGAACTGTTTTACCATTTCTTTTTATAACAAATTGAAATATTTTTTCTTGAGGGACCTCATCCCCAATGCTGAGCCTCAATGTTTTCTCTTCCATCTTCGCTCCTTTTTTAATTTTTGCAACTCTTTTGCAAAATAATCTATACTTTTGAATTTACGGTATACTGAGGCGAAACGCACATAACTCACCTCATCTATTTTCAACAGACGGTCTAAAACCATTTGTCCAATTTCAGATGATTTTACTTCCATCTGATAATGGTCACTGATATGGTCCTCTATTTCATTAACAATTGATTCAATCTTCTGTGCTGAGATGGGCCTTTTTCTGCAGGCAAGGGCAATCCCACCTAAGAGTTTTGAACGGTCATAAGGTTCTCTTGTTCCATCCCGTTTTATCACCACAAGCGGCATTCTCTCCACTGTTTCATAGGTAGTAAAACGAAAATGGCACTTGCGACACTCACGACGGCGTCGGGTCACTGAACCCGCCTGTGATGCCCTTGTCTCCAGCACTTTATCACGACTATGACCACATCTCGGACACTTCATAATTGTTTAATTGGTAGGGCATTATTGCCCATAAAAAACACTATATATAGAGCCACGCCCTCCATTATATCCATAATTTAAATTTTGTCAAGGGGGTAAAATAACTTGGTAAATTATTTATTCATTTTTATCTTTAATTAAAATTACTCCCTCATCAGTAATGATGGGCGATGTTTCAGGAAAGTCTTCAACGCAGAGTTTTTTTATTAATTGTGCAGCACGATTCAATGAATCTAAAACCAAACCAGTCTGGTAATCCTGAATTGCCGAAAAAATTTGACCTTGAATAAATGTCCCGGTTGAATCAAAGGCAACCTTTATAATTGGTGCATAACCAAGTTCTCCAGTAATATTAAAACCATAGGTAAAGAAATTACCCGTACTATAGACAATTAAACGGTCTTTGTAAATCTCCATTGCCCTTGGCACATGTGGACCATGTCCCCAGACAAGGGCTGCACCACTATCTATTACTGCATGACTGAACTTTACAACATTGCCCCTTGGTTGCTCAAGAAAATACTCAAGCGTATCCCGGGTATGAAGAAAATTTAGACCTTCGCCACCGCCATGAAATGAAACAATAACAATATCATAGTCCCGTGCCCTTTGTGCCACGATGTTCTGTGCACGAGGAATATCAAGAATTGAATTACCCCATTGAGCCTGGGAAAAAGAGATAATACAGATTTTTTTATCACGGATAATAAATTCTCCATCAGTTTCATCATTGCCGTACTTTATACCAAATTTTTTAAGGGTATTGATTGTAGAAGACAATCCTTCAGGTCCGAAATCATTGATATGATTATTTTTAAGGTTCATAAAATCAAATCCCGCATTAAAAAGGTATTCTGCATAATGGGGCGGTGTTCTGAATGCGTAAACCTTTCCTTTTTCAATCTTTTTTGTGCAGTTCTTTGAGTCGGTAAGTGGTCCTTCAAGGTTACCCAGTGTTAAATCTGCATTTTTTAAAATTTCTGAAACATTAAAAAAGATATCCTTGCCATCTTCTAAAGGAAGTTTGATTTCGGGAAAGGTCGTGCCCATCATAATATCACCAACCATAATAATTGATAGGGTATCTGCATAAATAAAAGAGGATATAAAAATGGACAGGCAAATGATAAATTTCATATTGATGATTTTATATAAAATAAACAATTAATCAAGTCAAAATTTATTTTTGCTGAATAACTTAAACGGGAAAGAACACGAATTTCATAATTGACTTTTTCCAATTTTTGTGGATAATATAGAGAATATAAATTTTGTCTAAAGACTATAATTTTTTAATATGGTCGCTGATGCATAAGACTTTGCTCATCAGATTATATATTTAAGCCTTGAAACAATTGAATAAATAGAAAAAGGAGGTCAATAATGCCAAGAAAAGCCAAGGCAGAGATAAAGAAAACAGGCAAGGAAGCGGATCTGGCAGGTCCTGGTGTGAGCACATACGAGGAAGTTGAAAAGATTCTGCCCAATGACTATAAACCACTTCTGCCACCGCTTGAAAGGATGAAAGCACTCTTTGCAGTAAAAGAATATATTGAGAAGAATCTTTGCAAAGAATTGAACTTAACAATGGTCCAGGTGCCATTAATTGTTACCAAGGAGAGTGGAGTCAATGATTATCTTGACCGTGATGGCTCAAGAACACCCATTGAATTTCCCTGTGGACTCGGTCTTAAAAAGCGTATTGAAGCCCAGATTGTTCAGGCAGCCACAAAATGGAAAAGAATGGCACTTGCTCAATTTGGTTGTAAAGTAGGTGAAGGTATCTGCACAGATATGAGGGCAGTGCGTAAGGACTATTTTTTGGACCATGACCATTCGTCCTATGTGGACCAATGGGATTGGGAAAAGGTCATTACGCCTGAGCAACGCAATTTAAATTATCTAAAAGATACGGTAAGAAAGATCTGGAAGGTTATCTATGGTGCAGCAAAACTTGCCCATGAAAATTGGCCTGAATTAAAAGACCCCAGATATCCGCCAATTCCTGAGGAATTAACATTTCTCCATGCCGAGGATATCCTTGATATGTATCCAGATTTACCAAGAAAACAGCGCGAAACCGCAATTTTACAGAAATATCCTGCAATTTTTATCATTGGTATTGGCTGGACACTCAAAGATGGTTATCCCCATGAAATGAGGGCAGCAGACTATGATGACTGGGTCACTGAGACCGTTTCTGAGGATGGCAGACCAATGCATGGACTCAATGGTGATATCCTTGTCTGGAATCCTGTCACAAAGAGACGCCATGAATTGACATCAATGGGCATTCGCGTAACAAAAGAGACACTGAAAAAGCAACTTGAGATCACAGGACAACTTGATTTCTTAAAACTGCCCTATCACCAGGCAATATTGAATGATAAAATTCCATTGAGTATTGGTGGTGGTATTGGTCAATCAAGGACCTATATGTACATTTTAAGAACTGCACATCTTGGTGAGGTTAGTGTTACAATCTGGCCCAAGGAATTAAAAGAGATTTGTGCAAAGAAGAATATTTTTGTGCTGGAGTAATCGTATAAGCTGATAAATGAAAAGCCCTCTGAATTATATTCAGAGGGCTTTCTTATTTATAAAATCAATTAATCAGGCAACTTGAGAATCGGTCTTTTACCAAAATTGGGAAGATGCGGTTTGGTTTTTCTTATCAATCTCAGACACTCTTTTATTGCAGTCAGCAATTGAGGGTCTTTACCGCGCAGATAGTCTTGTGGGGTAATCTCTACTTCAATATCAGGCTCAGTGCCGTAATTTTCTACACCCCAGCCCACATCCATAAACCAGAAAGAATATTCGGGTTGTGTGGTCAAACCTCCATCTGAGAGTCGGTAATAAGGCGAGATGCCGATTACTCCGCCCCAGGTCCTCTTACCAATGAGCGGTCCAATCTTGTATAACTTAAATCCATGGCTGAAGATATCGCCGTCTGAGCCAGCATATTCATTTGTAATGGCAACAATTGGACCAAGCACAGAATCAACAGGATATGGCTCAGGTTGTCCCCAGCGTGTCACATCATACCCAATCCTCTTTCGTGCAACTTTTTCAAGAAGTAATTGGGAAATGTGTCCACCGCGATTGAATCGCACATCAACGATCAATCCTGGGTATTTGATTTCGCTGAGAAAATACCTGTGGAATTCTGCAAAACCCCAGGGACCCATATCAGGAATATGCACATAACCAATTTTATTTTTAGATAATTGATGCACAAATTCTCGGTTTGTTTCAACCCATTCACGATATCGGACAGAAGACTCATCAGCAAGAGTCTTTATTGTAAAGGTTCTTTTATTTTTACCACCTGCATTTGCGATAGTAATGGTAACCTCTGTTTGTGCACGATTTACAAGAAGCTCACCCGGTTGAATCTTGCTATTTACATTCACGCCATTTATCTGCAATAGCAGGTCACCTTCTTTAATATTTAAACCCGGTGTTAATAGTGGTGAAGAAGCATTATCTTCCCAGGTATCACCTTTAATAATCCGAACAATTTTATAGGCATTCTGTTTTTTGTCATAGATAAAATCTGCACCAAGAAATCCCTGTGTATAGTGCGGCTCGCTGCGATAATCACCACCCCATTCATAGGCATGTGAAGTTCCTAATTCACCCTGCATCTCCCAGATCAGGTCTGAAAATTCAGAACGTGTTCCGATCCGCTCAAGTAGTGGTAGATATTTTTCATAGACCTTTTTCCAATCTATACCAGACATATTTTTGTTCCAGAAATGGTCTCTTTGCAAACGCCAGGCATCACGATACATCTGTTTCCATTCTACTTTTGGTTCAATAAGCACTCTTATACGGGAAAGGTCAATCCAGCCACTCTTTGGACCGGGCGCCTGTTTTTCTAATTTCTGTTCAACCTGTTCCACAGGTTTGATTATCCGCAATTGGTTCCTTGAGCGATAGATAATTATTTCATTTTTTGTTGAAACCCTGAAGCTTCCAATCCCATTAGCAATTATCCCTTGTTTCTGTGTTTTGAAATCAAAGAATCCAAGTGTGCCATCAGATGGAAACTCGTCAGAAAACCATTGTGCCTTACCACCTTTTATAGGGAATATGGTGTAAAGTGCTTTGTCTTTTATACCCCAAATTTGAGTATAGTTACCCGGTGCTAAAGGAAAAGCCAGTACCCTATTATTAATTCCATCAAGGTCAATCTTCATCTTCATTTCTTTTTTCTGAAGTTTTGTAATTTCCTTTGCCAAATCGGGCATACCCATATCAAGTGCTGGTGGAACAGAACTTTTATATTTGAATGGTGTTTCTATATCCTTTCTTAGAAGAATGAGATAGGGTTTTATGTTTGATGGAAAACTCAGTTCAAACTGGATAGTATCATAGACCGGGTCAAAATGTCGTGCAGAAAGAAAATAAAGGTAATTACCATCAGGGTCAAAACTTGGTGAAAAATCGTAGCGCACACTTTTTGTAGCAAAATAACTCTTTTTTTCCTTAACATTAGCAAGTTTTATACAGCTCGTTCTATCTGAATCAAAAAAAGTATAGGCAAGCCAGTTGCCATCAGGTGACCAGGTAATACCTTCAATTCTGCGGAATTTACTGCGGTCAAGGATTACTCGCTTTTTGGATTTTAGGTTTACAAGAATCAATTCGTTCCGATGATTGGTCAACGCAATCAATGGCTCTTTAGGTGAAGGCTCAAGTTCAATCGGCCTGCCGATATCAATCAAAGGCAAATTGGTTATACCGCCACCTGAATGGTATATTTGCAATCCATCTTCACCTTTTTCATCATTTACTACAACAATTCTTTTTCCATCAAAAAGCCACCTGCCCAAACGATACCGTGCATTATTTTTTAAACCATTTTGCATCACCGGACCTTCCCAGTTCGGCATAGAGAAGACCCTGCCCCGACTCGTAATACAAACTTTTTCACCTTCTGGTGATATTGCGTAATCTTCAAGATATTTTTGTGCATCAACAAATTTACGCTGGGTCTGAACTCTGGGGCTCCGAAAATCTATCTTTACTTTTTCTATTTTATTAGAATCAACAAAATAAACATAGAGGTCACCACCTGCATGATATACAATATTTTTACCATCGGTCTGGGCATTACGCACATAAAAATCCCTATGGTGGGTATGCCTTTTTAAATCTTTACCAGCAATTGTGCAGGAATAGATATTTCCGATACCTTCATGGTCTGAGATAAAGTAGATTCTATTCCCAACCCACATCGGGTCAGCAAGATTACCTTTGATATTTAACAATTTTCTAAATTGTCCATTTTCTTTCGGGTCAATCCAGATTTCACCGACTGTTCCACCACGATACCTTTTCCATCGCGCCGGGTCTGCAGTATTTCTACCGATTACTACACCTTTTTTCGGTCCATAAGAAATTGTTCGGGCAGGCCCTACGGGCACTAATTTTGGAATATCCTTATTTTTATCAACTGTGTAAATAAACATAAAACCTGGGTACCACTGTCCTGCATCACTGGCAAAGATAATCCTCTCACCATCCCTTGTCCAGCCCCTTACAACTGTATTTTTACCGAGAAATGTGAGTCTTCGGGCAATACCGCCCTTAATAGAAATACAATAGACTTCAAAGTGACCTTCTTCCCTTCCGGTAAATGCTACATACTCACCATCAGGAGAGATGCTACAATTTGCAATTCTACCGAGATTGGAAGTTAAACGTCGGGCAAGCGGGTCTTTCAAAGAGACGACCCATAAATCATCTTCACACAAAAACACGATTGTATCCTTATTTATACTGGGGAATCTATAATAACCTTTCATAATTACTCCTTTTATTCTACAATTATAGTGATTAATGTATAAAAATCAAGAGAAAAGGGGTGAGATACTTATAAAATAAATTAAACTTTTCTTAAATGCTGGGATGGTATATTTAACATTTCCCGATATTTGGCAACAGTACGTCGGGAAATGATAATACCCATACGTGCCAATTTTTTGGCAATCTGGCTATCAGAAAGAGGTGCGGATTTATCTTCATTAACAACTGCTTCTTTAATTTTTTCAAAGATAAATGTTTTATCGGTCTTGCCCACCGGAGCAGTAAAGAAAAATTTCATTTTATGTATTCCACGCGGTGATTCAAGGTATTTATTGGCAATTGCACGGGAGATTGTAGAAGGATTTACACCCAATTGTTTTGCAAAATCCACCATTGTAATGGATTTTAGAAAATTGTCACCTTTTAAAAAATATTCTTTTTGATAGTCCAGTAGTGCCTTAATGATTCTGGTTAAAGTCTTTCGCCTTTTTTCAATCGCAAAGATAAGATTCTGGGCAGAGCGAAGTTTCTGTTTTACATATTCTGCCTCTTCATCATTTTGATTACATTTTTCAAGATAATCTCGCCTTATTCTTATTCTACAGATATTTTCTTCATTAAGGCGTGCATGCAGATTATTGTCCTGCCAGAAGACAATAAAATCAGGATATACATAAGGTGAATTTAGAGAACCATATTGTAAGCCCGGCTTCGGGTCTAATTTCATTATCAACTGTTTTACCCGTGCAATACATTCTTCATCAATCTTTAATTTCTCCATAATATCTTTGAGATTACCGTTCCGTAAATTTTTTAGATGGTCTCTTATTAACAAACATTCAATAGAATCAGATGCATAGCCGAGTTGTTGCAACTGCGCCAGTAGTGGTTCACGAACATCCCGCCATGCACAACCAACCGGGTCAAAGAATTGAATCTCTCTTTTTACTCGCTCAATGTCGTTTATACTATACCCTTCATTGACCAATTCTTCTGGTGACACAGTGAGATATCCATCATCTTCAATGTTGGAGATAATCAATTCAGCGAGTTCTAAATCCTTACCTGTAAATTTACGCTCTGCCTGACGCATCAAATGGTTATAGAGTTTATCATTCTCTGCCGGTGCATTTTCAAAAAGGTCCAGTTGTTCTTCCTCAGGTTCAGGAAGATTGGGAAGGTCATCGCGGGCATAGAAGTCAAGCAGGTCAAACTCCTCTTTTTTATTTTTATTGTCAGATTTTTCATTTTCATTTACGATTAACTCCTCTTCAACCTCATCTTCCACTTCTTCCAGTAGCGGATTGGTATCAAGTTCCTGTCTCACGAGCGTCTCAAGTTCAATATTGGGCATTTCCAGTAGTTTCAAATAATAGACCAGGGATGGCAAAATATGCGTGCCAACATCCAATTTTTGAGAAAGATGAGTATCTTTATTGCTCATATATATCTACATATATTATACTTTTAGAATCAGAAAAAGTCAAGGGTAAAAAATTACCCTGAAACATTAAAAGGAACTTTGAATATCCAATTTAAGATTTTATTTTCACTTGAGACCGCGGCACCAAATTTTGCGAAAAATTGTCTGGAATATGACAAGAAAATCCGCCAGAAAGAGCGGCGTATGCCAAAAAAACATGGCGAATGCAAAAAGGGTTTTGCAAAAGGTCTTAAAAATCATTCCGGATAAAGTAATAGGTTAACCATCTTTAAAAATTGGATTAAATCAAAGTAGTTGCCCAATTTCCCGAAGGGACTCTCGT
>JBBINQ010000009.1:0-65976 GCA_037443805.1 Caldifarciminota bacterium
CAAAAAATTTAGATTGCCGAAAAAGTATTTTTTGCCACCCCTAACCTTGGTTCAGAGGTTCAAAATGGCACTCTAATGGTTCAGCATGAAAGTCTGCACTGACTCAGATTTTCTCAGCAACCTTCATTTCACAATTTGACAATTGTCGAATGGTGGAATTGATTACCAGTCTTTTAGACATTTAGAAATAGGTTATATCGATATAGTCAAAATATTTAAAGTGATAAATTCTGAAGACCTGAGTTGTGAAACAGACATTATTAATAGTTAAATTATTCAAATTCTATTATTTATACATACCTGATTTGTAACTCTGGTATTCTGGTAATTACCAGAATACCAGATAATACAATTTTTGTCTTCCGGATGCTGACCAGGATTATTCATATTATTTTTGACCGAATTCATCCCGTTGCAGTTCCAGAGCAGATTCACAGCACTTCCCAGCAAGAAAAAAATTTTGACACACAGAACCATGGTATACAAACCGGCCAAAATATTTTATGGTTAGAGAATTTATTTCCTGTGATTTATGCGATTAAAATCGTTACTCCACGGGCATCACTGGAGTAGGGACTTTAGTCCGGTATCAAGAACCGAGTATCCAGTATCAAGTATCAAGAAATGAGGCTTGTGAAGTGTGAAGATTTAAACCCAAGTTGGCTATTTTATATACATCAATCTCTCATCAACCTGCCAGGCTTTGTTAAAAAAACCCAATGCCACAATACCTGCCCAGCCATACTTTACTGCAGAATCATTCCAGACAATAAAATCGGGCAAGCCCGAACCTGAATAGACTACCGGAAACAAATCAATATATTTTTGTGCCTTCTTTGTGCTCGGTCCATACAAAAGCACAAGTTTTTCAGAATTCAAAGGGTTGGGATAGACCTCTATTAAACAGAGGTTCTCTTCAGTTAAAATTTTATTTTTTATGCATATATAATCTGCATAGAAATTTATTGGTAGTTTATTATTTATTTTTTTTATAATCGCATTCGTTTTTGCATTACCAAATAATAAAAGATTGAAATTTTTTATGTGTGTTTCAGTAATTTCTGTGTCCGGCACAATCTCTGTATATCCATTCGCCCTGAGCCACCAGTTATATAATCGCAATCTTGCCTGGTGCAGGTTATTCTCTGTATCAATTGAATCACCAGTTGTCCCGTAAACAAGAATGAATGGTTGGAAGTATGCTCGTTTTATTGGACCATACAGGCCTGCACTTTTCTTTAATCCTTTCTTATTGTATTTGATGATTTTAAATCCATTCCCGGTCTTATAGAATGTAATCTCATCCTGGTTATTATATTTAAATTTATATTCTTTTCCATTTATGTTAAATAAAATATAATCTGGCACAGACTTAAATTCTCTGAGCAGCACAGTAAAGACCGAAATGTTTTCTGTTGAGATATTGATGTTATACTCGGAAACCAAACAAGGATGAATTATGAAATTAACCCATCGTGTTGAATCAAGTGTAACAATTATCCTTCCATCCTGATAAATATTCTCCAGTTCATCTATTCTTATATAGTATGCCTTATTGGAATGGGCAATGTCAGAGGTTTTGAAAATAATCTTTTTCGGATAAGGGGTCCTCCTTTTTTCTTTTAAAAAATCCATCATCTCTTTCAAATCAACACAATCAACTCCTGGGGCAGTATCAATATCCCACCAGTGTTTCTGATTCTCAACTTCATTGTATACAAAATCGTAATTCAAATTATTCAGGTAATGGCACATCATCCGTGCCTGAACAGGAGGGACATTATCGTCAGCGCCACCATGCAATATATATACGGGCAAATTCAAAGCATTTTCCAGATACAAAGGTGTAATATCCTGTCGCAAGACCATATCTCTGAACTTAATCTGGTCAGGCTCAGCAAACAATTCACTTTTTTGCAAAAACCAAGGAATGTACAGTTGGAAACTTGCCCAGCCTGCGCTCGGTGCCATTGCTGCAAACAGATCTGGATGTGATAATCCAATATGCCAGACACCATGTCCACCCATTGAATGCCCGGTTAGATAAATACGATTATTATCAATCTTGTAATTTCTTTTTGCTTCATCCATTACTTCAAGAAAATCAAGTCTTCCCCAATCCTGCCAGTCAAAACCATATTTTCTGCGATTGGTCGGTGCCACAATAAAAGCCCAGTTCTTTTGCGAATATGATTTTACCTGGTTGAGCGCTTCAACATTCGCACCATGACAGGACATAATCAGGGCATAAGTGGATTCAGGATTATAATTTTTAGGTGGAAGCACTGCATAATACTGGCAGGAATTATCTATTTTTGAAATAAAAGTAATAATATGTGGTTCATTCTGGTCTTTTACCTTTATCCAGAAAGAATCGCTTGTGCTATGTTCATCATTTGATACATCTATTTTGATCAAGATACTATCCTCTTTTTCAATCTCACCTTTTAATAAAATTGAAAATGGCACTTTTACTGCGGATAATGGCATTATCCGTGGAATTATTCTCTTGCTCTTTTCAATTTTATCTCCATAAACCTCAATTTTTAATCCTGCCATTGGTTTCTCTGTAGTATTTAAGATAGGTATGCCAATATAAGCTTCTGCGTGATTCTCTCCTCTAATTAAATCAGGCAGTGTAATATCATTTTTTATAAGCATCAATGGCTCAGGTTCAGGTATAATTTTAAAAGAAACATTGTGTTCTCCATATCCTGATAATTTGATAATTATTCTGTTAATGCCACTATTCAATATTACTGGAATCTGAACATATCCCGTATGATACACATCACCAGGATAAACTTTGCCATTGAGCACAAAAGAACCCGCACCTGATGCCTGAACCAGTGCGTGCATCTCTTTATCACAATGTAATTCTCCATAAACAACACTGGCACACAAAATCCCAGCAACACCGTAATAATCCTGAATTGTATCCCATAATACATCGTCGTATTTGATCGTAATTCTATCATTCTCTGCCTCTATTTTATGCCATTTCGCAAAACCACCATTTATTAGAATACTTGGATATTGGATAGTTGTATCGGGTTTGAAATTTTCACGCTCTAAATCCAAATCAATGCCAATAATCCCTTCACGAGCACCAATAGAAAACGGACCAATATACCACCAATCTTTAATCGCGATTGTATCACCTGATTGTAATGGAATGGTATTTAAGATCAGAAAAAATAAAAACACAATGGTAATTACAATTTAAATGGCATTTTACCCGGCATCTTACCTTTACTCATTTTTTTGAGCAGGTCACGGGCATAGAAAAACTGTTTCAACAACTGATTCACATCAGCAACGGTCGTGCCACTACCCATTGCAATCCTGCGCCTCCTTGAACCATCAATGATTTCTGGATGTTGTCTTTCCTTTTTGGTCATTGAATTGATTATTGCCTCAATCTTTTTGAATTCATCTTCATTCACATCAACTTCTTTTACGCCCGGCAACATTCCAGCAAGTTTAGAAAGTGGACCAAGTTTTTTTACCGCACGCATCTGCTCCATAAAGTCTTCCAAATTCAAATCACCTTTTGCAATCTTTTTTTGCAATTTTACCTGGTCAACCTCTTTTTCAACGCTCTTCACTTTTTCAACGAGACTGATAATATCCCCCATCCCAAGGATGCGCTGGGCAATACGGTCTGGATAAAATTCTTCAAAGCCATCAATATTTTCACTCGTACCAATGTAGTATAAAGGAACACCAGAAACACGGCTAATTGAGAGGGCAGCGCCACCCCTTGCATCGCCATCCAATTTTGTAAGTATCACGCCATCCAGTCCCACCTTCTCTTTAAATGTCTTTGCCTGGTTTACTGCATCCTGACCTGCCATTCCATCGGCAACAAGAATCCTGTAATCAGGAATAACAGTTTTATTTATCTCTATCAATTCATTGACCAGTGCTTCATCAATATGGAGTCTGCCTGCAGTATCAATGATAACAATGCCATAATTTTCTTTTTCCGCAGCCTGCCTGGCAAGTTTAACAGTCATTATCGGGTCATTGTCTTTCAGGGGGAATACAGGAATATTGTTTCTCTTTCCAATCTGGGTGAGCTGTTCAACTGCGGCAGGACGCTTCACATCTGCCGGCACGAGTAGTGGTTTGCGATTATTAAAACGATAGGCAATCTTTGCGGCGGTTGTAGTCTTACCCACACCCTGTAGACCGAGCAGGCTGATTATTGTTGGACCAGTATTTTTAAAAGCAAGGTGATGCGGATTTTTTCCCAACAACTCCACAAGCTCTTCAAAGACAATCTTCATTACGAGGTCACCCGGATTCAGTCTTTTATCAAGGTCCTGGCTCATTGCCTTTTTGCTTACATTTTCAATAAATTCTTTTACTACCTGATAATGAACATCTGCTTCAAGCAGAGTAATGCGCAGTTCTTTTAAAATTACATCAATCTCAGTTCGGGTAATTCTACCATAGCCTAAAACCTTACGCCTTAAAATCTGAAAGCGGTCAACTAAATGCTGGAACATTTCAATTGTTTTATTGCTTTTTTATAATCAGTAGCCTTAAAAACACCTGCGCCTGCAACGAGTATATCTGCCCCGGCTTGCGCAACAATCCGGGCATTCTCTCCATTTATTCCACCATCAACCTGGATTAAACACTCAAGATTATTTTTATCAATCAATGCTCTTGCCTTTTCAATCTTTTTTAAAACTTCTGGAATAAATTTTTGACCATAAAAACCTGGATGCACAGTCATTATCAACAAAAAATCTAATTCTTCAATGTATGGAAAAACTCTTTTTAATGGTGTCTCAGGGTTGATTGCAATACCGGCACGGCACCTATTTTTTTTAATGAATTTAATGCTTGTTTTTACATCTGATACAGTTTCAATATGAAAAGAAATCCAATCTGCCCCGGTCTCAATAAATCGGGCAAAATATTTTTCAGGTTTGATAATCATAAGATGGGCATCAAGTTCAAGGGAAGTCATATTGTCAATTGCCTGCACAATCATTGGTCCAAAAGTAATATTTGGCACAAATAAACCATCCATAATATCAAGGTGTATCATATCAGCACCCGCTCTTTCCACTGCCCTGATTTCCTGAGAAAATTTTGTGAAATCAGCAGCAATAATGGATGGAGCAATCTTCATTTTACAATCATCAGATTTATTGTATCACCCTCATCAACCACCTGGTCAGGCTGGGGGTTCTGCACAATCACTGTGCCTTTTTCACCGCTCCCCTCTATCTCTGTAACAGTTCCCAGAACAAGATTTAGTTTTTTTATTAAACTTTTTGCCTCATCAAGTTTCAATCCAACGAGATTAGGTGATTTTAATACAATTCCTTTGCTGATTATGAGTTTTATTTCATCACCCTTCTTGACTTCAACCTCTGCCTCAGGTATGGTTCGGATTATTTTCCCTGCTCCTATTGAATCAGAATAGACAGAATCAATATCGCCTATTACCAATCCAAGACGGTCAATAATCTGTTTTGCTTTTGCATATTCCAGACCAGTGATTACCGGTATCGTTATCTTTTCAATCCCAAGGCTGACTGAAAGATTAATTATTCTTCCTTTTTTGACCTTTGTGTCTGGTAGTGGTTCTTGAATGATTATTCTACCCTGTTCAATTATACGGTCGTATCGCCGTTCTGTGACAACCGATTGCAGACCAGTTTTTTTAAGTATTACTGTTGCAGAATCAAGTGGCAGATTACAGACATTTGGAACAATAACCTCTGCGCCCTGTCTCACAAAAAGGGGCATCAATAAAAAATTGGCAAACAAGAGTCCAATTATAAAAAAAATTAAGACAATAATGAGATAGGTCAAAAACCTTTTCATTCGTCAAGAACTGTAGCAACGGTCAAATCAATTTTTGAACCTTTTTTTGCCTTTGTGCCGGCACGGGGATTTTGCGCCATCACAATACCTACATCAAATTCTGTGCTAACCTCATAAGAAACATTACCAACAATAAATCCCCTTTCCTCAATTATTCGCTTTGCCGTAGAAAGTGCACGACCAATAATTCTTGGCACTTCAACCATCTCTGCGCCACCACTGAGAACGATTGTAACAGCATCGCCCTTTTTTACGCGTGTGCCAGACACAGGTATTGATGATACAATCTTATCCTTTTCAACTGCTGAATTCTCCTCGGTCTTAATATCACCAATCCTTAAACCAAGCTCATTGAGCCTTGCCGTTGCCTCACTCAACCCCATGCCTTTAAGTTCAGGAACAATTACACTGCTTGAACCTTTTGAAATAAATACCGTAATGCTTGATTTACTTCTCACAATAGACCCAGGCAGAGGAGTCTGTCGGCAGATTTGATTATCTGCATACTTCTCATTCTCTTCCTCACCACCAACTACCAGCAATAATCCCCTATTTTCCGCAATCACCCTTGCCTGCTCTGGTGTTGAGCCGGTTAAATCCGGAATTACAACATCACCGCCAGATTTGGCAATCGGCAGAAGAAAAAGAAATACTACACATACAATTATTGAAGTTATAAGTGAAACCAGAAAAGAAATAAGAAATATCTTTGCTCCATTATAATACATAATTCTCCTTTCATTTCAAAATGAAACCTTTAAGTTCTTATTAGAACCGCAATATTTTTGCATCCTGACGAGGTCTTCACGGAGAGGGCGGGATTTGAACCCGCGTTCCGTCTTTCGACGGAAACACGATTTCCAGTCGTGCTCCTTGGGCCACTCGGACACCTCTCCTAACATATCATTACTCGTTTATTGGTTAGGACGCCCGTTGTTATTTTCATTCTTTCTTCTCTTCTTTTTTTTCCTCTTCAGAACTGTCTATCTCGTGCAAACCTTTTTTAAATTCTCTAACCCCTTTGCCCAGACCTTTTGCCAGTTCAGGAATCTTTTTCGCACCGAACAAAATCAAAACGATCAATAAAATCAATAAAATTTCCTGCCAGCCCAGATTCATTTTGTGCCTCCTTACATCAAGTATATAGAATTTTCCCTTATTGTCAAGTTTTATACGGGTCCCCTTTTTTGAAGATATGAAACAGAGAGTAAAAGTGAAAAAATTTCAGATGATTATATCGCGATATTGTCTATCAATCTTGTTTTACCAAAAAAAACTGCAATTAGAATGCGGTCTCCTTTTTTGATAAACCGCACCGGGCTTAAATCATTTTTATCTACAACAGCAATGTAATCTACAATTCCGTTCTTTGCTTCAATCATCTGGCGCATCTGATTTATTATATATTCAGGACTCTTGATATTCTCCTTATGGAATGATTCTTTTGCCCATTTTAATGATTGATAAATTACGGCTGCATTCTTCCGTTCATCAGGATTCAAATATGTATTACGCGAACTCATTGCCAGCCCATCATCTTCCCGCACAATCGGACCAATAATAATCTTAACATCAAGATTTAAATCCTTTACCATCTTCTGGATAATTACTGCCTGCTGATAATCCTTTTCACCGAAGACTGCAATATCAGGTTGAACAAGATTGAATAGTTTAAGCACCACAGTACTTACCCCGCGAAAATGTCCGGGTCTTGATTTACCACAGAGTATTGAACTCAATTCAGAGACCTCAACATAAGTTTTATAATCTTCTGCATACATTTCTTTAACTGAGGGATAGAATAATAGATCTATTTTCTCTTTGCTCAAGAGCTGTTCATCCCTTTTTAAATCCCTGGGATAGCGATTAAAATCCTCATTTGGCCCAAACTGTATGGGATTGACAAAGATTGAGCATACGACAAAATCGCTCTGTTTATGAGCAATCCTTATCAGGGATAAGTGCCCCTCATGCAGATAACCCATCGTAGGCACAAAACCAATTTTTTTGCCTTTCTTCTTTATTGATTTAAGCAACCCCTTAAGCAGAGAGATTTTTTTAATTATCTTCATAAAACTGCATTTTTTATCTTATGAGCAGGAACTTACCGGTTATTATATCATTATCTATGCTTATGCGATAGAAATATGTGCCACTTGAAAGTTGACCATATTTCCGGATATCTAAACTAATTGTATATTTGCCCTGTTTGTATCTATTTTCTGAAGTCATAATCTGCTGTCCGAGTGCATTATATATGGTTAATCTTACATCCGCTTCAGCGGGTAAAACAAGCGAAAAATTGATAATGCCCTTTGTTGGATTGGGGAAGATACCAAAACCATTGATTGTTTGAGTAATCTGTTCCAGCACTGCAACTGGTAAAATTTTAAACGAATATAATTGCGGCGGTACATATACCGGTGATGTCTTTCTAATATTAACTACATTTTTTGCAAGTAGATAATAATGAACTGTATCACCTGGAGACTGCGGTGGAATATAACCCGCATAAATTCCAGGTGTATCAACGACCGCACTCAATGGTGTAGCAGTAAAACTTGATGCACTATTTATCTTGTAAAAGACTAAAGTAGATTCAGCCACAAGATTATTTGAAGTGATAATACGCGCACGCACCCGATAAGGAGTGGTTGTATTATTTGTATCATTCAAACGGTTATGGGCAATGTGAATGTATTGTGATTTAGGAACCTGCATAGTAATGCAATGGATTGCACCACCAGAATTAGCCATTGATGAACAATTAATTCCCACAACTGTATAACCAGGTAGATACTGTTGATAAGTATTCAATGCCTGCTGGTCTTCAGGTAGCCCCCAGGTTGGAACAAGGATTCTATTATTTACAAAAAGTGAATTAAGATAAGTGGGTGGCGCATCTGAAGTAGACCAGGGCATTACAATTCTCACTACCCGATATGGAAAACCTTCTCTATTTTTGCAATGACTGATTGAATCTGCACGATTGTCAAGAACCGTATCATTGGGATGGCCTGATGCATATTCACCAACCATTACCAGTGTATCATTTAAAATCTTTGTCCACAAATCAATGTGTCCGGTATATTCAGTTAGAATCCTTTTTACTGGAATGGTTTGCTCAAGTCCACTATACTCAAGCATCAACTGATTTATCTGAGCAGGTGTATATCCAGGGTTCTCTTGATAGATTAGGCTACTGAAGAATCCTGTGCCATGGCCATCTACCATAAAATTTCCACCAGGGTGTTCAAGGGGTGAGCCATAAACTGGTATGCCCCATGCCTGACCAATACGCCAGGGTATTGCATCATCACTGGGTCTTGGACGATTATACTGAAAATCAATAATGCCTTCAGTGTTATCCTGTTTTCTTATAAACCAGGGTCCATAATCACGAATCCATACAGAATTGTATGGAAATACACTAAATCTAACACTATCCAGTGATATGCCACCACTCGTCAAATAAGATTTAATACTATTTGTATCGCTTGCAGAAGCTATAATATATGCCTTGCATGAAGGAACTACATTTCGCACAATTTCACGCATAACAGTCTGATAAGTACCAGTCCAGGTTAAAAACACACCTCTTACCGGTTCATATTCTGCAGGAGTAACAACAAAGCCGCCGGGTGGAGCAGTTATAATATGTCCTTTGCCAATTTCATTTATCCTTAAACTCTCTTCAGGTGTCATCCATATAGGTAAAAATTCAGATGGCTCTACAAAAGAGAGCATTACAAGAAATATTAAACCCATATTGTCTCCTTTTTATTTTAAGCCTGTTTTTTCAAGGCTGGTTAAAAATAAATCTTTTATTTCATTCAGCCGTTCTTCGGTTCTTGCTTCAAAACGCAAAACCAGCACAGGCTGGGTATTTGATGCCCTGACCAACCCCCATCCATCACCAAAGTCCACACGCACACCATCAATATCTATAATTTTGTACTGGTTTTTGAATTCATTCTTTAATTTTTCTACAATCAAAAATTTTTTTTCGTCTAAGGTATCCACACGGATTTCAGGTGTGGAATAATATTTGGGCACCTTGCTCGCAAGCTCAGAAAGTCTTTTTCCTTCACTCAATATCTCAAGGAGTCTCAATGAGGCATATATTGCATCATCATATCCATAATAGCGGTCTGCAAAAAAAATATGGCCTGACATCTCACCAGCAAGGGGCGCATTCTCCTGTTTCATCTTTGCCTTTATCAGAGAATGGCCTGTGCGATACATCAAAGGCAAACCACCCAGTTGCTCTATCCGTTCAATTAAACCTTTTGAACATTTTACTTCAAAGATTATTTTTGCACCGGGCAGTTTTTTCAAAATCTTTTCAGCAAAGATAGCAAGGAGCACATCTCCCCAGATTATATTGCCATTTTCATCAATTACACCAATCCTATCACCATCACCATCAAGACCAATGCCCGCATCAAAATCCCCTACCTTAATTTTTTCAATCAAATCTTTTATATACTTCTCAACGGTCGGGTCAGGAAGATGGTTAGGAAAATTTCCATCAGGTTCTTTATATAAAATTTCAAAGCGTGCGCCAATTTTTTGTAGTATCTGTTCCATTATTGGACCACAGGTGCCATTTCCTGTATCAACCACCAATCTTAACGCCCTGTTTATTTTTATATCTCCAAGAACAGTATTAATATAATCAGGAATGATATCCCTTTTTTGATAATTACCACTGCCCGATGCAAAATCGGCTTTTTCAATTATTTCTCTTATTTTTAAAATCTCATTACCATAGATAGCAGTCTTATTGGCACACACCTTGAAACCATTAAACTCCTTAGGATTATGGCTTGCAGTAACCATTATACCATTAGGGATATTGTAATGGAATAAAGAAAAATATAGTACCGGAGTGGGCACGATGCCAATGTCAATAATATTACAACCTGTTTTCTGAAGATGTTTAATCAGGGTTGACATAATGCGCGGTGTGGAACTCCGCACATCGCCACCTACTACAATATTATCTTGTTTATTCAGACGAAAATATGTGCCGAGCCCCAGCCCCAGCAATGCTACATTCTCATCCTGTAAATCAGTATCTGCCAGACCCCTGATGTCGTACTCTCTAAAGATCGCGGGATTAATCATAATTGTGCCTCAACAAAATTTATTGCCTCTTCAATAATCTTCAAGGCAATATCTGCATCATCCCTGGTAATTATCAATGGTGGCGAGATGCGGAGCGAATTAAAACCTGCACCATAGATTATCAATCCCCTTTTGTAGCATTCTCCAGTAATTACCTCTTTTATATTTTTACCATCCCTGGTAACAACACGGGGAAAATGCTCTTTTGTATCTTTATGTTGAACAATCTCAAGTCCAATCATCAAACCCAAACCACGCACCTCACCAATAATCTTATGCCGATTCATTATCTCAATCAGACCCTGTTTTAAATATTCGCCAATAACACGGGCATTCTCTATTAAACCATTTTCTATTAATCGCAATGATGCAATTCCTGCTGCCGCAACCACTGGATTACCGCCAAATGTTGAGCCATGTGCACCTGCAACCCAGGCACGGGAATCAACCGCAGGGTCCATCAATTCTGCCTTTGCTACTGTTGCACTCATTGGTAAACCTGAGGCAATAGCCTTGGCAATTAAAATAATATCAGGTGAAATATTCACATGGTCACAGGCAAACCATTTTCCAGTTCTGCCCAGACCACTCTGAATTTCATCAAAGATTAAAATGATGCCATATTTATCTGCAATCTTGCGCAATGCTGGTAAAAATTCTGGTGGCGGAACAATATAGCCACCTTCACCCTGGATTGGCTCTACCATCATCAGTGCCACATCTTCAGGGTCAATGAGCCTTTCAAATATCACATCTGTAAGATAAGAAAGGCAATAAATCAATGGCACACCTTCAAAATCATTTTTTATACACTCTGGATAAGTCTGATTGAAGACACAATGATAACAATAGGGATATGGTATATGATACACTTCTGGAATTAATCCAGAAAAATGTGCCCGCTGGACCTTTTTGCTACCTGACATCGTCATACCAGCAAATGTCCTGCCGTGGAATCCACCCAGAAATGAAATCATTCTTTGCCGTCTGGTATAGTATCGGGCAATCTTCAGTGATGCTTCTATTGCCTCAGCACCAGAACTACCAAAATAGACTCGTTTATCAAAATCACCAGGCGTGATTTCAATCAATTTCTCTGCCAGGGCAACCTGTGGTTCATAGTAAAAATCACTTCCTGAAATGTGTATCAATTTTCTCATCTGATTATTGACTGCTTTGATCACCTCTGGAGGGCAGTGTCCAGTACCAACCACAGCAAATCCTGCACCAAAATCAAGGTATTTATTTCCATCTATATCTGTTATCCAGGCTCCTTTTGCCTGTTCCACTACGAGCGGGATCTCCCTTGTTCGGGTATGGGCACCAAACATTACTTTTTTGTCCCGTTCTATCAATCTTTTTGCCTTTTTACCAATCTTAGGTGATTTATATGTTATAAATCCCATAAACTCCTTTCTCATTTAATTAGAGGAATTGTGTTATTTTTTTGATTCACCTTGAAGGTTTGCCTTCTGTTTTTCAATTGCCTTAATTGCCTCTTCACGGTTTGCATATATATTGGGTGGAAACTTTGCCTTCAAGGATGTTGTTCTGACGGTCATGCGCGCACGGTCTTCTGTTCCATATCGCGCAAAACCGAGAAGAAATATGGCAACTGTATTTTTTGCTACCTCACCATAATAATCGGCAACCTCAGCATGGACCAGCAGGTCATCAATATTTGAAATCATATAGACCTTTTTTGCCAGCTTCTGGAAATACTTCTGATATTCTGCAAAGAACTCATCCACATCCTGTCTGGTCTTTATCTCCCAATGGTCTTCAGTAAAAACAATATTCAGTTTCTCATCATATTCAAATATTACTCTTCCAGGCATAATATACTCCTTTTATAATATCCTATAAAATTATAATTATTTAGGGTGCATTGTCAACATTGGTATTATAATTTTCTTGCCTGCTCAGAAACAGAATTTATGAGCAAAATCGCAAGCAGTGTTAATATGCCAATAAGTATTCCGGTCAATCGCAGAATAGTAAAAGGTGTTAATATATGTGAGACCACACCAATGACAATTGCACACAGTAGGAATGTCAAATTTATGACAAATTCTTTGGTCGCAAAAATTCTACCCCTTATTGACCGCAAAACATCCTCCTGCAGAATCGTATCCTGCGCAATACCAATAAATGAAAAGACCATACCTGAGATGACTGCAATAACATAGAGAAATACTGGATTCATCAAAAATGGACCAATAATGAAAAGCATTGCTAATATCAACATACTACAGATAATTATTACTGTCCGATTTATTTTTCTACCAAATATACCCATTAAAATACCACCTAAAAGCATACCCACACCGATTATCCCACCAAACCATCCCACGCCCGCTGTGCCCATATTAAATGTTTGCTGAACCAAGTATATAAGCACTGTATAGGCAATAGCTGCAGAAAAAGGGAGAACAAACACTGAAATCATAACAAATAATACAATTCGGTCATGTATGATAAGATTTATTAATTCTTTTAGATCCTGTAGAAAAATCATTAATGATTTTTTTAATTCTTTTTTTAATGAAAATTGAATCTTTACACCTGGCTCAAATAAAATTCTCGCGCCCATGCCAAAAACAAGGATGCCTGCTATTAAATGCGTGCTTGCATCAATATAGAATCCCAATCTCCAGCCAACCCATTTTATTAGATAACCACCGCCCACCATTCCTAAAAAAGTCGCAATCCTTGCAATTGTAATGATAAAAGAGTTTGCTGAAACAAATTCTTCGTAAGCTACCAGATCAGGAATAACTGCGCTCTTTGATGTATTATTAAACACATCAAGGGCAAAAAAAATAAAGACCAGAACCCAGATGGGAATTAAACTGTTCGTCAAAATGACAATACTCGGTGTCAAAAATATCAGGATTGATTGGATTAAATGGCAGCGAAACATTATGCTCTGCTTGTTCCAGTGGTCAACAATGACACCTACAAATGGTGCAAGAATGATTATGGGCAGAGAAAAGGTAACGGCAAATTCACTGAATGCAGATACCTTGCCCGGGTATTTTGCACCAATCAGGGTAATGATAACCATATGGGTCAAACGGTCACCGAGCTGGGATACTCCATTAGAAAGGCCTAAGAATAGAATACCCTTTCTTTTGAAGAGATGGAACATATTAGAGTTTACAGATTATTAAACAAAAGTCAATTATCGCAATAATAATCCTTGATACTTGATACTCAATACTCGATACTTGATACTGGCTTCATATTACCTACTACTTACAACCTACTAATATTATCTCCTTATTACCCTTGTCTTTCAACGGGCTTCATAACCGTATTACGATACCCTAATCCTTTATTGCTCCTTGACAAAAAAGATTTTTTAGATATAATGGCAGATGATGAATAATAAATTTAACTTCAACTCTTCATTGGTTTCCATAGTGGCAATAGTTATTCTTTTAAAGAGGTTGGGTCCTATGGTGTCTTGATCTTATATAAGGCATCAAAATGGGCCCACCATATTGGTGGGCTTTTTTATTTGAAAGGAGGTATAATGAGCCCAAGAAAAAACCAAAAAAAAGCAATGAATGGAAGAAAGAAGAAGAGATGGCATAAAGATGGTAGTAGTTGCTTCTTTAAGAAGCGGTTGCCAAGGCGTAAGGTGTCTGTGGATCTATTCACACCTGAAGGTATCGTTGTAAGTTCACCTCTGAATCTGGGGATAAGCTTTACGACTGTGGATTCGTTCTAATATAATCTATGTGAACAATTGTCGTTGATGCGGACAGATTTTAGCAAAAAACGATTGAAATTTCTTAAGTTTTTTTGGCACAACATTTGCATATAGAATAAGATGATGAAAGGATTATCTATTGCCAGGTTGTCCCTAAGGTCAAAGGCCTTGCTATATATTATCCTCAGCATAGGATTTCTCATCCTTATATTCACCATCATCTCTGAGACTCTCTTAAAGGCACAATTCCAGGATCTGAGCCAGAGGCATATCATTAGGGATATTGAACTGGTGCATAAACTCCTTAGTGCTGAGAACGACCGACTTGCCCAGTTGAATAAAGACTGGGGTGCGTGGGACGAAACCTATGAGTTTATTCAAGGCAAAGACCCTGATTATAAAAAAAGGAATTTGATTCCAGAGACCTTTGTGACCCTGGACCTCGGCTTTATTATATATTTTGACCTTAAGGGAAATGTGGTCTATGCAGGTAAGTATGAGCCAGAGACCGGAAATATATTGCCCTTAAATCAAGAGACAGTAAGAAAGATCACGGATAATCTATACAATGATATACTACGGCAATATCTGAATAAAGGAACCATCGCTCCCTTTGAAAACCAACCCTATGTCCTCTCCGCAGAGTCCATCCTCACCAGCACCCATAAAGGGCCATTAATGGGCTGGCTGGTAATGGGCAGGAAATTGAATCTAAAAGCCATTATGGAACTGACCAATCTATGGATTTATGTAAAACCTATTGATTCCACCCGGATATGTGCTTATGATTTCAATCCTGAAGAACATACTGTGTCTATAAATACCAGTAAAGGCGATACGCTCTCAGCGTCCCATAAATTTTATGATGTCCTCAATGAACAGATGATAATGGTCAATATCGCAGAAAAGAATGAAATTTTAAGACAGGGGAAAAGGGTCAGCAAATATATCATATTTTTGGTTATCACATTCGGATTGATTATCATAGCCTCGTCATCTGTGTTTTTAAATAATGCAATTCTACAACCACTCATTGAACTCTCCAAACAGTTCAAAAAGATAGATTTAGACAGGATAGAAAATAAAATAGCCCTTTCAGAGACGAGCGCTGAATTCAATACTCTTGCCGAGAATATAAATAATATGCTAATGACGATAAAGAAACAAAAACAAGAGATTCTTGAAAAAGAACTCAGATATCGGGACCTCGTTGAGAATGCTGAGGTGGGAATTCTCGTAGATGACCTCGCAGGAAATGTGGTATACTTCAATGAAAAGCTTGCTGGACTCTTTGGTTATAAACTAAATGAATTTGCAAGGTTGAAACCCGAAGACTATATCCATCCTGAAGACCTGAAACTTATCAGGGAATATCACCGGCGTCGACTCAATGAAGAGGAAGCACCGGCCCGATATGAAATTAAGGGAATTGGTAAAAATAAAAGGTTCATTGACCTTGAAGTCCATACTGTTTTACTGAAGAAAGATGGTAAGATAATTGGAACGAGAAATTACATAATGGATATAACAGAGCGGAAAAAGGCAGAGGAGCAATTGAATATCCAGTCAATGACTGATGAACTCACTGGTTTATTAAACCGGCGTGGTTTCAAATCCTTTGCCCAGCACCAGTTAGAACTTGCAAAAAAAATAAAAAAAGGGTTCTATCTCTTCTATTGTGACCTCAATGATATGAAAAAAATAAACGATAAATTTGGACACTATACTGGAGACTGGGTTTTAAAAGAACTTTCAAATATCTTAAAAAATAGTTTTCGTAAGACTGATATTATTGCTCGGGTGGGCGGAGATGAATTCATCGTCCTGGCGCCTGAAGCAATCCCGGAAAGTTTAAATGTAATGCTCAATCGTTTAAATGCCAATATTGATAAATTCAATGTATCAAATAATTCTCACAAAATTTCTTTGAGCATTGGTTATGCCTATTTCAATCCTGATGAGTCAAAGACCCTTGATGAGATAATTGAAATCGCTGATAAGAAAATGTATGAGGAAAAAATAAAATTAAAAAATAAAGTCATTGACTCCTATTAAAAATTTTGTATAATTATGCTATGGGATTGACCGTAGCGAAATTCGGTGGAACATCAGTAGCGAATGCTGATTTAATATTAAAAGCAGCAATGCGCGTTGCCGAGATAAAGGAAAATAATGATGTCATAGTCGTCGTCTCAGCAATGGGGCACACTACTGACCAGTTGATTAAGATATCCCATAAGATTACTGAAAATCCAAGGCCAAGGGAGATGGATATGCTTCTCACTGCTGGCGAAAGGATCTCGGTCGCACTATTTACAATGGCACTCCAGAATTTGCATTTAAAGGCGATATCTTTTACTGGTTCTCAGGTCGGCATCATTACTGACAATCGCCATACTGATGCACGGATAATGGAAATAAAAGGTGAACGAATTAAAAATGCACTGAATCAAGGATTTATTCCTGTAATCTGTGGATTCCAGGGAGTAAGTTTTGAAAAAGAGATTACCACTCTGGGCCGT
Source organism: Caldifarciminota bacterium (assembly GCA_037443805.1). GTDB lineage: Bacteria > Hydrothermota > Tepidihabitantia > SM23-42 > JAOAFX01 > JAOAFX01. Next base: position 17,221 of record JBBINQ010000009.1, read on the forward strand.
GGTGGCTCTGATACTACTGCTGTGGCACTTGCTGCCGCACTAAGAGCACAGAAATGTATTATTTTTACTGATGTTGATGGTGTCTTTACTGAAGACCCAAACCGATTCCCCGGTGTGAAGAAAATAGATAGAATATCCTATGAAGAGATGCTTGAACTTGCCAGCCGCGGGGCAAAAGTTCTCCATCCAAGGGCAACCAGTATTGGCGCACGATTTAATATTCCCATTGAAGTAAAGAATAGTTTTAATAAAAGATCCGGCACACTCATCACGCAGATCAGTAGCATAGAACACTCAAAGCCAAAAGCAATCACACATAGTGAAGACCTCTATCTGATTACACTTATCAAGGTGCCCAAGAATCCAAAGTATTTATCTTATATAACAAGGGAACTTACTGATGCTGGTGTCCACTTGAAGTTCTTTTTTCATGGCATCTCTGATGCTCCGCAATTTGACCTTTCATTCATTACTCCGCTTGAGCAAAGGAATCTTGTAAAAAACATAATTGCAAAACTTGCCCGTAAATTGGGAATAAAAGAAATAAAAGAATCACTGGATATATGCTCAATAAGTATTATCGGCATTGGTATAGGCTCAGAGAATAAGGTCCTTGCCGATATATTCAAAGAACTTTCAACAATAAAAGTTCATATTGAGGCAGTTACTACATCAGAACTTTCCATAACCCTGTTTTTGAAAAAGAAATTTTTAAACAGAGCAATTAATACCCTATTAAAAACCTTCAAATTAAAAGAATAACCAGGTTTGTTCTCTAAATTGCCACCGCATTTCATCCAAATAAAGTTGGTGCCCGCAAAAAATCCTAATAATTACTAAACTGTTACTTTTTTGTAGTAGCGTCCAGATTTATCTGGACGAAGAAATACCGGAATCATTATATACGCCCAATAAATTGGGCAACTACACTTTTTTGAAGATTCTTTCTTAGGGTCTTGGAGCAATGGGCAATCTTCTTATCTCACCCTTTTTCTGGATTAAATCCATCTCTTCAATCAACACAGCAGGTGCAACGACTGAGACTGGATATTCATTACCATTGTCGTCCCGATAGACAAAATTGTAAACATATTCTTTATCACCAGTGACGACAATATCGCGTAACATCCTTGGTGTCACCTGGGAAAAATCAAGCCCTTTTATTAATTCTAAAGCATTCGTCTTCAGATTTAATTTATATATATTGAGTGGTGAAGAGAGTAGTGGTGGAATCTTTCCCCGGTTTTGATAGAATCTCTGGTATCGTTCTTCCAAACTCTCTGGTTTTCTGGATACAAGTTTTGTTATCACAATTGCAAAGTCATTGCCGTAGTCCTGTGCCAGCTCTTTAAGTTTTTTCAAAAGTTCCTGAGCAGAAATTTTTTGCTCAGAGTCTATTATCAGGTTGCTAACAAATCCTATATGTCGTGTGCCAAAAGGATTTTTATAATATCTGGCGTGTCCATTGGTCTCTTTTATTTTGGCTATTGGTGTCCGGCACATTGATAGACCAGTAAGTTTGCCATTTTTTACAAGTTCAACATCCTCTGCCCGCACACCCTGGTCATCTATGGTAAATCCACCCACGAGCCGGGTATTGTCCCATTCTTTTTTATTTGGTCTATCATATACAGAAATAAAATTTGGTAAAACCCGCCTTCCCAGTCTATTTGAAAATATTCCTAAATTTTGACGGGACATATTCCTCTCCAGGATTTCATTCTCATAGATTGGTGCACGCACATCACTCACACCCAGACCAAGAATCTGGAAGAACAATTCGCATGCTGCTTGCCCTAAAAACAATACTGGACCAGTATAATCCTCTTCACTATCTTTTAATTTAACCATCATATACAAAGTTTCTGCCCAGGCATTAATTGCATTTTCAATGGTGGTAAAATCTAAGTCATTAAAATCTTTGCCGTGAAATTCTGTAAAATCTTCAATGAGCTCTCCATTATCTGACTGTGCCTTTGCCCATACCAATAAACTGACGAGCCTCTCCTCTCTGAGATTCTTTGCCCCTTCATTATTTAGAAAATATTGATTGCCTGCATAGAATTTAAATGCTACATAAGATTCCAGTATCTGTGGATACTTATTAAAGATTTTAGAAAATTCAATGACTTTTGCCTTAACTTTATTTTTATCTAATTCAAACTTTGCAAGCGGTTCAATTATTGAACATGGTCTTACGGCAATAAAATCCTGGATTGTATCATTTGTTTGTTTATTCTGAAAATACGCCTTTTTTCGTGCCAGCGTCTCCAGTGCTTTTTTATATGTGCCATCGGTCACGAGCCAGATTGCCTGGCGTAATGCAAAATATTCATCCTCAACAGGGAGCCGGGTCTCATCGGTTTCAATCACACCTCCACCAGATACCTGACAGATAAAATTGCTATTATCCAGCTGATAGTTTCCCACCCTCAAATCCACATAAAGATTTCTTGAATGCGATTCATTGTTTAATAACAATCCACCAAAAGAGGCTCTAATTTCAATCTCTTTTAAATCCAGGACACGATAGGCAATATAAAATGGTTTTGCCTGACTTTCAAGTTGTAGTCTGGTGATACTACGGTTCAACTCATCACTCAATGCCCGAAACAGGATGCTATTATTTAATTCGCCTGCTGCAAAAGTAAGAGAAGCACATAATGTCAGTATCCCAACCCATAAATTAATTATTTTGATCTGTTTCGGATTTCGGATTTCGAATTTCGAATTTATCTTTTTCATATTCATATCTCCTCCTATCTTGACGGCTCAGTCGGTGCCGGCAATATTGGCGGCCGTTCTTGTCCTTTTGCCTTTTTCTCCACTTCAATTTCAGATACTAATATTGAAGGTGAGATTGATGATACCGGCACCCAGCCCGATTCTGCTCCACAGGTTCCATTAAAAATATCATAATCATCTCCGGTAAGGACAATCTTTGAGAGTGAAAGCAATGGTGTGCCCACAATATCTACCCCACGCACAACTTCATCTGGTCTGCCATCAACATAGACCCTTTTTACAAGGAGCGGTATTACCTTAAAGGTCTGTGGACCATATCTACCCGTAGTTGTGAATCCTCCAGAGATATCATAAAAAATAAGACCGTATGGTTTATTCTGTTTTCTACATTCATCAATTAGGGCATCTCTCAGTTGGGCAAAAGGGACTTCCTTGCTTGATTTCACATATAAGACACCCTGACGCGAAACAACCTTTCTTCCATACTGCCTCCTGCCATGACCATTGGATTGCGGAAATTTGGCAATGGGCGAACGGCTCATTAAAAATCCTTCAAGTATACCATTCTCTACAATCACTGCCCTCTGTGAACGCACACCTTCATCATCAAAAAGATAGTATCCATTCAGGTCATTGCCTTCAAATTTATCCATTGTTGGGTCATCATAGACTGAGATAAATTCTGGCATAATCCTTTCATTCAATTTTTTGGTAAATGTCTGACCTTCAAATTCGCTCTTCTGGCGATGGCCCTCAATGCGATGACCAAAAATCTCATGGAAAAATACACCGCACGCACGATTCATTAGAATTGCTGGACCTGAATATGGCTCTACCATTGGTGCATTTCTCAAGGCATCAAGATTATTAATTAAAGAATCAACCTGTCGCTTTAATTCATTCATATCGGGCAGATTTTTTATATCAAATACTACATTGGGCGATGAAAGATATAGTTCCATTCCATCTTCAGCCATTGTTTCTGCAGTGATGCGCAGATTATAACGGATACTATTATGCTTTAACTTTGTGCCATCAGTATTTACTAAGTATTTGGTTAAGGAAGTGGCGCGCAGGCTAATATTGGAATTATATATCCAGGGATAGTCTTTGAAAATTGCTGAAAGTTCACGTAGGTGGCTCTTCCATAATGCCCTATCAAAGTCAATTTTACCAATTTCACCTGTATATTCAATTGCTGGTGCTTTACTAAAATCAGGCGATGTGTCTGATTCTAAAACCTTTACCTGTCTTTCATTGAGAACCTTAATATACTTTTCCTGGGCAGATTTGAATTCTTTATCAGTTGCTGACCAGAGTATGATTTCTAAGGCATCCGGGTTATCATCAATCGGCACTTCAATGGGAGATGACCACCAGTCATCATCTTCAGCACCACGAATTTCATGGGTATTATCAAGCTTATAAGAGCCAATCCTCACATCCACATCCAGATAGCGATGATGTTCGTCAGTTTCACTGGTAATAACTCCAAGTGTAGCAGAAATATTTACCTGATGCTCGTCCATAAGTTCATACTGAAGAAAATACAGAGGGTATGGTTTTTGTTTGCTCAAAATTTTATATGAACGATTCAGTTCAGCAGTCATTGTCTTGAGCACTATGTCTTTTTGTGCAAATAATTGGTGCACCAAAACTAAGGACAAGCAAAGAAAAAATTTTTTCATAATACCTCCTGATCTATTCCTTTTAGCGACTTCAGTCGCATAAAATATTATAGTGGTACAGCATTAAAAGTCAAGGAATTCCTTTAATTTTTCTATATCTTCCGGACCTTTGACTTCAAATATCTGCATCCCAACCTCTTTTGCTGGCACCAAATCCACATCATAACGGTCGCCCACCATAAGACATTCATCGGGTCTCACACCGATTTTATTGATAACCTTCTTAAAGATTTCAGGGTCAGGTTTAATTAATTTAAAACTTTCATAGGTAAATTTATAATCAAAAATTTTTTCTATCTTGAGTTTCTTTAAAATCCGCTCGGTCTGAATCTTATTATTATTCGTTAAAACGCCAAGTTTATATCTTTTTTTTAACTCTTTTAAAAAGTTTTGCAATTTTTTATCTTCACTGAGGTAGACTCCTGCGTCAAAGAATTTTATATTCTCCTTATGCCATTTTTCTATCGGAATATTAAAAGCGAGTAGTGCCAGAGTATAAGGCACAGCATAACCCCTCTCTCTTTTCATTTCATCCCTTTTTGTTTCAAGAATTTCCTTTGCTTTCTCAATTGTCGTATGCTTTATCAGAGCATAGGTATGGTATGCTGCCTCAGCAAATTTTTGATAAATTTCTGCGCTTTTATAAAGCGTGCCATCAAGGTCAAAAAGGATTATTTTCAGCATATCAAAACAAATGGGGCAGGCAATTCATATTTTCCTGAGTGTGGTCCATATAAATAGCCTGCCCCAAAGATTTATTCAGCGGACCTCTTTAAGAGTTTCTCCCATATTCTATCAACTTCTGCCTGAAATTCTTTTATTGGTGTATCGTCCTTTAATTTTAGCAAATGGGAAAATCTACCCTGCATCTTTAAAAATTCAACAATTGGCTTCTTCTCTTTTGGTTTTACTGTAATCCGATATTTTCCATTCTCATACTCGTAAAGGGGCCAGACACAGGTTTCAACAGCAAGACGGGTTATTGCTGCAGTCTTTTCTGGTGGATATGCCCAGCCCAGACGGCAGGGTGAAAAGATATTGATAAAAGAGGGACCATTTGCATCCAGTGCCTTACGCACTTTGGTGACGAGGTCATTCCAGTAGCCGATCGTTGCCTGTGCCGCATATGCTGGTTCATGGGCAATGATAATCTCGGTAAGATTCTTTCGTGGCTGTAATTTACCAGGAATCTTTGTTCCGGCAGGAGATGTTGTTGTATGTGCACCATATGGCGTTGCTGATGAGCGCTGGATTCCAGTATTCATATATGCTTCATTATTGTAACATACATATAAAACACGATGCCTTCTCTCAATCATTCCAGATAATGACTGTAATCCAATATCATAAGTACCACCGTCGCCGCCAAACGCAATAAAACGAAGTTCTTTTGTAATCTTGCCCTTCTTTTTTAATGCATTATAAGCGACTTCAACTCCGGACATTGTTGCTGCAACATTTTCAAATGCATTGTGGATATAGGGCACATTCCAGGCTGAATATGGATAGATTGTAGAAATGACCTCAAGACAGCCTGTAGCAGCACCGACTACTACTGGATACTGCGCAGCAAGTAAGACCTGCCTTGCTATAATCGTCGCTCCACAACCTGCACAGGCACGATGCCCACCAAGAAATTTCTCTCCTTGTTTTGCAAGTTCTTTTAGTGATGCCATTATTCCCCCCTTACTCCATAATATACAATATCTTTATCAACCTTACCCGTATTCTTAATCTTGAGTAGTTGTTCAAAGACTGTTTCAATCTCTTCAATGCTGATATCCCGTCCACCAAGTCCATAGATATAGTTTTTAATTAAGGGTTTTTTATCTGCATCATAAAGAATAGAACGGCAGTCATTATATAGATGGCCGCCCATTGTAGAGAATGTATCAGCGCGGTCCATAATACCGAGTGCCTTTACCTTTGTTATTGCCCTGAGCATTGCTTGCTTGGGAAATGGACGATAAATTCGGCAGCGAATCAAACCCACCTTTTTACCCTGCTCACGCATCCTTTCAACTGCCACCTTTGCAGTTCCACCAGTAGAACCCATGGCAAGGATTGCTACTTCTGCATCATCCATTTTATATTCATCAACAATTGGATAATACCTGCCAAATGTATCACCAAAATCTTTTTGCACTTTTTCAATTATTGGCAGACAATTGTTCATCGCCTCAATCTCCTGACGCTTATGTTCAAAATAATAGTCCTGCAAATCAAGTGAACCCAGGGTTATCGGTTTATCAATATCAAGCAGGTTATTTACCACCTTTCTTTCACCAAGCCATTTGGGCACCTTCTTATCGTCAATAAGTTCAATCCTTTCCATACCATGGCTGATAATAAATCCATCGGTCGTTACCATTGCCGGCAACATAATCTCCTCTGCCATCTTCACTGCCATAATTGTTGTATCATATGCTTCCTGGGTATTTTCAGTAAATATCTGTAGCCAGCCTGAATCACGGGAAGCCAGTGAATCTGAATGGTCACAATGGATATTGATGGGGCTTGATAGGGCACGATTGACCAAACAGATAACGATTGGTAAACGCATACCGGCAGCAATAAAAAGGATTTCATGCATTAAGGCAAGCCCCTGGGAAGATGTTGAGGTCATCACCCGTGCACCTGCGGCTGATGCACCAACACAGGCACTGAGTGCTGAATGCTCACTCTCTGCTGGCACAAATTCAGTGGTCACAAGGCCATCTGCTACAAATGAGGCAAATAATTGAACAACCTCGGTTGCTGGAGTGATTGGATATGCAGCAACCACATCAGGATTTATCTGCCTCATTGCTTCTGCCATTGCTTCATTACCAGTGCGGGCAACTATCATTTTTCCTCCCTGACCATTGTGATTGCCTTTATCTTTGGTGGACATTCCTCAGCGCAGATGCCACAGCCTTTACAGTATTTATAGTCTATCCCCTGAACCTTACCGTCTTTAATAATGATTGCAGAATCAGGACAGTATATCCAGCAGATAAGACAATGCGTGCACTTTTTTTCATCCCAGATTGGTTTATCACTGCGCCAATCACCAGTCTCAAATTCTTTGCTGGTGCCAGAATCCAGAACTAATCCTATGGGGATTTCTTTCCAGCCTTTTTTCTCTTTTTTCATTCTTTTACCTCCTCATATGCCCGAATAATTGCTTTGATATTTCCTTCAACTACATCAGGCCGATTGGGAAACTTATGTTCAAGACGCTTTTTCACTGATTCTAACATCGGTTCAAAATCTAAGAGTTTGGACACCTTTATCAATGCACCAAGCATTGGAGTATTAGGAATATCGCGTTTCAAAATATCTTTTGCAATCTTGCTTGCATCCACGACATAGACCTTCTGTTTTTTTATTTTTAATTGTTCTTTTATTTCCTGGGCTGTCTTCTGGGTATTTACTAAAATAATCCCATCATCAGCAAGCCCTTCAGTAACATCTATGGTCTCCATCAATGTAGGGTCAAGAACAACTACAATATTCGGGCTCTTGATCCCACAATGTTGCAGGATAGGTTTATCTGATAATCTATTAAAAGCAAATACTGGTGCACCCATCCTTTCTGGACCATACTCAGGAAATGCCTGGATATATTTTCCTGTTTCAACAGCAGCATCAGCAAACAGGAGTGCCGCAGTCTTTGCACCCTGGCCTCCTCTGCCGTGCCACCTGATTTCAAGTAATGCCATTATTCACTCCTTTTTTATAAAATATTGCCCCTTTTTATTCTAAAACTATGGGGTGATTTTAAATTTAATCTTGCCGTTAGTGTATTTCTCTTAATAGATAGTTATATTTCTATTATATGCATTTTTTTCAGGAAGTCAAGGGATATTAGCAAACATTAACACACATCCTTACCAGTTTAAAAAGGCTCAAGAAGGCTAAAAAAGACTAAAGGGCGAATAAAAAATCCTTGACTTTTGTGAGAAAATATATATAATCATAGGGTAATATTATAAGAGCAAAAAGGAGGTAAAATGAAAAAGCTCTTAATCCCGTTGATGGCAGTAATACTAATGTTCTTAGGTTGCCCTTCTGAAACCGAAGTAGCAACGGTCACGGTCACACCAGGTACTGCTTCTATTTCTATTGGCTCAACCCAGCAATTTACTGCCACTGCATATGATGCAGACAATAATGAAGTTACAGATGTTGATTTTACCTGGACTTCATCAGATACCACTGTTGCAACAGTGAATGCAAGTGGTCTGGCAACTGGTGTCAGTGGTGGTACCTGCACAATTACGGCGACGACCGGTGATGTAAGCGGAACTGCCACACTTACTGTCACAACCGGTCCTACCACTCACAGTGGTGCAATAACTGCGGATGAAACCTGGTACCCAAGTGCCAACCCACATATTATTGAAGATGATGTATGGGTAGAGAATAATGCTACATTGACCATAAAACCAGGCTGTATTGTCAAGTTTAACCAAGGCACTGAATTATATGCTGGATATTCCAGCACTGCTGGTGCAATCATTGCCAATGGCACTGCTGATTCTACCATTCTCTTTACTTCCAATGTTGCAAGCCCATCTCCTGGAGATTGGTATAATGTAGGATTATATGACAATGCAATGAATACTTCAAGTTTCAGTTATTGCATATTTGAGTATGGTGGTGGTTCATCAAGCTGGGCCGGAGAACTCCATGCCGAAGGAATCACATTCGTAAAGATTTCCAATTGCACATTCAGACACAGCGGTAATTATGGTGTGTATCTTGCAAGTGATGCTGGTTTTAATACCTTCACTAATAATACAATTACCAGTTGTGCCCAATATCCATTGCATATCAACTGCGAATATGTGCGCACAATTGGAAGCGGTAATACACTGACTGGTAATACAATTGATGCAGTTGAGGTTACGGGTGGCACTGTTCACACCAGCGGAACCTGGGTCAATCCTGGTGTTCCTTATGTTATTGATGATTATGTCGCAATTGAAGATAATACAACGAATCCAGTTATTACCATTGCACCAGGCAATATCATAAGATTCCAACCCGATGTTGATTTCTATGTGGGTTATAATGGCTCAGGCGGTTTAATTGCTGATGGAACCAGTGGAAGAATCAGATTTACAAGCAATGTTGCCTCACCGAGTCCAGGAGATTGGTATAATATCGGTTTTTATGATCTGTCAATAGATGCATCCTGCCAATTGATAAATTGCACTATTGAATATGGTGGTGGTTCATCAAGCTGGCCCGGGCTCATCTATATTGAAGACGCACTTCCAACAATCACGGGTGATTCACTTGGTCATAGTGGTAATTGGGGAATATATTTAAATGGTACAGTCTATCCCAATCCCAATGACCTGCTTAACAATAATACTTTTTATGATTGCCCGAGCGGAAATGTGCGAGTGCCATAAAAAGCATAGATTATAAAGATACAAGGGGGCGTAAACACGCCCCCTTATTATTTTACAATATTAAAATTGGTTAAGAGAAAAGAGTATAAAAGTATATCTAATTATTGAATTACAATCTCGATCTTTGAATATTTAGGTAATAATCCAGGAATAAATCTTGGCGCTGTGCTTACCCCTTTATCAGGCAATACAGCCCGTTTTGTAATCTCATTGAGTATTGCCTCGCCCCGTGAACGAGCCAGTGATTCAGATTCTGAATAAGAATAGACTACAACCTCTTTTTTGAACTTTTCTTTGACAAGATTGGCAATCTCCTCAATATAGGGTCCGGCTTCACTATGGAAACTATATGAGTCTTCATTGAACAGAACCTTTGATGCAACCGCAATAATTGTTGTTCCCTTTTCTTCATATACAATACCATTAAATTTATAAGCCCGTCCTGTGATACGCGTTGGATTTCCAATGGCATCAAATGCAGTAAAAACATAGTTATACACCTCACCCATATTACACATCTCACCATTATCAGTCCTGCCATCCCAGTATAATGCAGGAGGTGGCATTCCCCTCTGGGCATAACGCCTCACCACATCACCCTTTGCATCAATTATGACAAGTTCCCAGGATGAAACTGTTTTTTCAAACTTAGGTATGAAAAGGGCAATACTACCATACATAAATCTTGCCACAAGCGGAACCCTTAAATATTCACTATGGAGATATAGAATGGGTGTATTTAAAGCATCAATTGTGCTATATAATTTTTCATCAAAAATATACCGTTCTTTTGAGATTATTGAATCAAGCGGCGCAAATGGATTAAGTTCAACCTGTAAATATATCTTTGGGTCAGTAATCTTAAACTTTAATTCACCCTTAATAACCTCTTCACCAATTTCGTGTTCAGATTTTTTTGCTTCCTGTGATAATAAAAAAATCAGTAAAAGGAATTCCACTCTATCCTCCCTGATACCACAAAAAGTTATAATGTAAAATTATCCACATACAAATCTAAATGTAATAATACCCCATTGGATTTCCTGTTTGACACTTGCGGGCAGTGGTGCAAATAACCAAGCCTTTACTGCATTCACCACACTCTGGTCAAGGTCTGGATAGCCTGAAGAGATTTCAATCCTGATATTTTCACGCACACTTCCTTCAGGATTGACCTCAACCCTTATCTTAACTACACCAGATATGCCTCTCTGCAAACACCAGGCAGGATACTGGGGTAATAATTTTCGTAATATCTCACGGTCAGCAATTGGACCAGCAAGTGAGATGGCTGTTCCTTTGGTTTCCACCTTCAATTTTTCTTCAATTTTTGTCTCTACCTGTTTCCCAATCTGAGATGTGGGAGTAGTGGGCGGTGGTTTTTTATCTATCTTTATTGTTGGTGCGGTCGCCTGTTTACCAATGCCACCATAAACACCAATTCCGGTTCCACCCTCTGTGCCTGCGCCTCTGGGTAGATTCTTTGCCAGTGAAATTGGCTTCTCTGCAAGAATCTCTTCAGTGGATTTCATTGTGCCATTTTTAGAACTACCAATCTTTATGACCTCACCTGTGCCTTCTTGTGGTGCATATCGTTCAAGGTCAATCTTTGCCTGACTGCGGTCAAGTTTCACATTCAAATCTATTGCTGGTGTTACAATATCACTTCCACCATAAGTACCAGAAGCAGGTGCTGGAGTCTCACTCACCTCTGCCCAGATTGAACCTTTTGATACCACCTTTGCCACTTCAGGACGATAAGATTGGTCAAGGAATGTCACTTCTTTTATATCTTCATAATTACCTGTAGATGCTGAGCTCGGACGGGAAAAGAGCAAAAACAATACAATGTGAATAATGATTGAAATAACAATACCGATATCCAATCTTTTATCTTTTAACATTATTCACCCTTTGGTTTTTTAGTGGCACAGGCAATGCGCTTTGCGCCTGCCGCCTTTATCTTAGCAAGGATTTCAAGCACATCCTTGTGCAAAACAGTCTTATCTGCCCGAATAACAATCAATTGATAAGGGTCCTGTTCTACAGCCTGCCTTACAATACTCTCAAAATTTTCAGGTGCTACTGGTTGGTCATTTACAAATAATCTCTGGTCCGCAGTATAAGTAACAGTAAAATTCTCTTCGGTCTTTGCCTCAGCCGTGTGTGCCCTGGGCACCTCAACTGGTGTATTGGTATGGGTCATCGTCATCGGTGCAAGAATCATCATCATTAAAACAACCATCAAAGCCACTGCTGCCATTGGTAGAATATCAATGTTATCCATTCTCTTCATCTTCTGCTCCTTAATAAGGCTAATTCTCCAGCACCTTTCTGTTTTGCCAGGTCAAGAATCTGGATTACCCTTTCGTATGTAACCTCAGAATCAGTAGAGATAATCACCCTTTTTTCCAGACTTCGCGCAAGAAGTTGCGGAAGCAATTCTTCTAACTTTTCATAACTGACCAGTTCTTCATTTAAGAGTATCCCACCATCACTCAATAAATGGATATTCACTTTAATATCACTTACCTCAGCAGCAGAACCTGAAGCCACACCTGGCGCATTCACAAAAATGCCGGATTCAAAAAATAGCGGTATTGCGACAATAAATCCTATAACCAAAGAAAGCGCAATATCCACCAGGGAATTGAGAATCAAACCCTGGGGTTCTGCACCGAAATTTAATCGCTTTCTTTTCTTCATAATAATATCAAACCCATTTCATATCTTAGAACTTCCAGCTCGTATCTTCAGCAGGTGGTTGTGGCGCAGGCTTTGGTGCTGGTGCTGGCTCAGGATTCACGCTTCCAGATTTTTTCTTTAATGTATCTAAGAGCACAATAAGTTTATCAGCGGCACCATCAAGTGCCATTGCTAATTCATTACTCTTTTTTGTATAATAATTGTAGAAAAATAGTGTAGGAATACCGATAAATAGTCCAAATGCAGTTGTCAATAGTGCTTCAGCAATACCTGCTGAAATTACTGCAGGACCGCCAGACCCGGTAATGGAAATATTGTGGAATGCCCTTATCAATCCAGTAACCGTGCCTAAAAGTCCTAATAAGGTTGCTGCATTTGCCAGTGTTCCCATACCGCCAAGATAACGGTCAAACTTGAGTTTTTCTTCAATAATATAGCTTGATAGCACATCATACAGATTCTCTGCGTCAAGATGCTGATTCTGCAGGGCAACAGTGAATAGCCCGAACAATGGATTCTTTTTTTGACTGGCATAGGCAAGGGCTCCATTTACGCCCTGACTTCTCAGCACCTGGCTAAAACGCAAAAATCCAGTGCGCGTATCAAAACTGTGCCTTACAAAATATAAGAACCGCTCTATTATTAATGCCAGTGCAATAATAGAACATACTAACAGAATAAGCATCACAATACTGTTCTTAAATACATCAACCAATGGTTGTCCAAGTATCATTTTTTACCTCCTATGTAACTTGTTTTTTCATTTAAGATAAATCACCTTTTCTATCTTCTGGTAATTATCGGCCTCTAAATTCATAAAATAGACACCAGAAGATAAATCCTTGGGCACAAGCAAAACTTCATTATTACCAATCTTCGCCTTTTTCAATTTTTGTTTATCAACCAATCTACCTAATACATCATATAACTTGATTGTAATAGGTCGCTCATCTGGAGAATTGAAACGAATCCGTAAAAGACCCTTTGTTGGATTTGGAAATATTCTTTCAAATGAGAATGTTTTTGAAATAAGTCCCTCTTCGCCCATTATGCCACCTGCCACTTCTCTTTCAATCTCGCAAGGAAACTCATAAAGCCCAATCTCACTGCATATAACCCGCTTGCCTTTTACTTTATTGAATTCAAGAATAATCTCACCATTCGCATAAGATTCTTTTTTTAACCAGATTGATTTCCTAACTAATTTATTTGGAGTAATGAATATAGTATCCAAAGGTGTGCCATCAACAACCATCGCCTGAATTATCCTTCCAATCCCCTTTTCGTCAATAGGTTTCTCGTCGGTGTCATTCTGAACTACACCCGCGTTGTCATGCCGAACTTGTTTCGGCATCTCATTTTGCTCATTATTTATGATTTGAATATTGGAATTTGTTTGGGATTTGGGATTTGGATTTTGGGATTTTTTCTCTTCAATTGCCTCCAATTGCCCCAAATTGCCTTTAATTGCTTCATTTCTGAAGTAATACGCCAAATCCAGCCGATACTCTTTTTCCTGGTCCAAACCTGTAAATCTATATCGTAAATCCTCGTAACCCCAATCCGTAGTCTCGTAAGGCTTAGTCCCAAATTTCCAATAACCATCCCTTTCAAGGGTATATGGCGATTGGACAGGCTGACCCAAATCCACAAATATCTTTGCCACCGGGTCAACACCAAGTCTTTGAAATTTAATTGAATAGGGAATTGTATCACCCTCGGTCCAGAGACAATATAATTTTGCAGAGGCGGTATCTACCAAGGCATAGGCACTATGGGGAAATACTGAAGCAGTAGAAGTATTAGAAATATTCACTGGTGTTGTCCAGATTCCGGCAGTATCAACGAATTTGCTCAGATATATCTCCCAATTGCCCGATGAATTATCCTGCCACAGACAATAATGGGCACCAGCAAGGGTTGGAAATTTTGATTCACCAACTGTACTCGCAACTTTTTTAACTGAATCCCAACCCACATCGGTCTTCATTCTGCTATAAATATCCAAATTGCCCAGCGAATCTCTATTCTGCCAAACCGTATGTATATTTGTGCCGTAAAGGTCAATCACAGGGTATAACCTCTCATTGGTTCCTGTAGTATAAATCGTATCCACACCAAGCCAACCAGTTGAATCCTTCTCTTGATAACAGATGCACTTTTCACTCTCCCAAATTATATGCAAATTTTTTGATAAATCAAGTGTTAGTGAAGGTGTGCGACAGAAGGTATTGGTCAAAAGGGTCTCAGAAATAGCTTCATCAAAATACTCCCGATGGAATTTCAAATAAATTAAGTCGCCGGTATCTGAAGGCAACCAATAATATTGAGTAAAGACGATGTGAACCGTGTCAGTAGTATCAACCACCATTGAAGGTGGCGAAACATTTACTACCGGTATGACAATGGTATCAGGTGGTGCCCAGCTTGCAGTCCAATAAGTATAATAAATATTTGAACCATCCACCCAACTGGCACAGGGATTGCCCGCAGTATCAATTGCTAATGCAGGATACATACCCGGACCACCAACGAGCGCTGATGCTGAAAAACTCTTGCCACTATCTGAAGAATAACTATAGTAAATACCCGCTTGAGTTAACCAGCCTTCATTGGCATAAACAAAATCAATTTTTTTGCCTTCATTATCACTTATTATTTTATGCCCGGAATTATAGGCAGTTGCCAGAGCAAAATCCGAGGCGACAAAAAACGGCACAATCACCGTATCCTCATTAGAAAATCCACTTTCGTTTTTGTTTGTATCAACCGCCGAGACAACATAATAATAGGTCTTACCTAAATAAAATACTGAATCAACAAATGTTGTATCTGGCTTGAATACCAAATCAAGTGGCAGAGTATAACTCCCCGAAGTCTCTGAGCGATATACCTTATATAACTTGAGGTCACCATCCGGTGACGAACGCCAGAGCAGTGATACCTTTTGGGCAATTGAATCATAACTTGCCACAAGATTTGTGGGCACAGCCGGTGGAATATTGTCAATAAATACCGAAACTTGATTGGAAAAACCACCTTCATTGTTTAAATTGTCATAAGCGGTAGCAACATAATAATTCATCCCCTCTAAGGGCAGGGTGTCAATAAAGGTCGTCTCTGGTGCCAGAATTGTAGCATAAGGAGTCGTGCCATATTGATAAGAAGTAGCCGAGCGGTAAATCTTATATCCAACAAGGTCGTGGTCGGTATTCTGTTTCCAGGTGAGTCTTACCTTTTTTGCCGGCAACTTTCCTCCAAGAACTTCACCCTGCAAATTCTTTACTATTGCCGGGGGTGTCTTCAGGGTATCACCAATGTATAAATAGATCTCATTATCGTGGCCATCCCAGGCATCATAGACCACCAGTCCCTGATGCATACTAATCCGATAACTATCTGAACTTCTCTCTAATAACTTTTTAATTTGTTGACCATCGTAATAAACTGGATAATATACAGCACCCAATTGTAGCCATACTGCCTGAGTATTTTCTACCCGCCAATTCCAGACTACAAAATCAGTGGTTGAATAACCACTAACCAAAATATTATCCTGCCATCCATCATAATAATGGAGGCGCTGTAGACCGGTGCCACTATAATAATCATGCCACATCACATCACCATTCTGTATCTCGGGCCAATAGATGCCATAATTAATATAGGGTAAAACACTCAATTGCCGACCCCCGACACCATCATAAACCCAGACCGCGATCGTTAAGGTATCCTTATTCCAGGTGTATCTCATCCAGGCAGATTGTCCCTGTGACACGGAAGGCATCGCATTGATACTGCTATCCATAAAACTCGTTAAATTCCATACCCCAAAATCACCACGCAAATAGATGTCTTTGGTATATACTGCCCGACTATCCCCCAAAAACCCAATATTTTTCCGGGCATTTTTAAAACCACGCTCAAACCAAAGCGAAATACTATTATTTCTGAAACCATTAAGATTAAAATCACCTTTCAAACTTGCCGTTTTTCCATGTTCCCAGACAATCATACTACCATCAATATCAACATTACGACTGAAACCGTCCTTCACGGTATATTTATCAAGCAATAATAATCCTGCGCCAATCTGATAATACTGAACCCAAATTGTATCGGGGTATCCACCGTCCCAACGAATTGTAGAATACATTACTATTCCGCAGGAATCAAAATCATATTGGTTACGGAAAAGACCCTCGGAAACGATTAGCTGGATTGAATTTCCATCCCAATACCATATGCGGTCGCCAGAAATGGCCTCCTCTCGCCAGGCAACCCGATCTTTCCAGACAATCGGCCAATTGTGAAAACCATCGGTTGTGGTGTTGAGCCTCACGGTATTATGGGATGTAATGTTATGCAGTTTAAGATTGCTTTGCGTTGATGACAGAACCTCAACCCAGGCAATATTATCACCATAAATATCTGGTCTAATATCCATTAAGTCGTTATCAGTTATTTTGATTACCCCGACCGTAAACTTCCAGGTATATGATGCAGGACTTTTACTACCGCTAGGCTCAAGACTCTTTCCAGCCAAATCCTTGATGCTATCTGACAACCAAACTTGAACTTCATCATGGAACCTAAATGAATCAACCTCAAGAATGAGTTTATGCAAACTGTCAACATAGGTGATGTTAGTGATAGAATAATAATATATTGTATCCACTAAACTTCTGATTTTGATATTGGTTGTATTAAGCGTTGCAGTATCCATCGCCTCTGAGAATACGCACCAGACCTCTTTCTCATCCCTGGCAATCCAACGATACCAATTATCAGGGTAGGTGTGTTTCACCCGGGGATTGAAGTTGTCAACATGAACCCGAATGGTTTCTGAATCGCACGGATTTGTGATCGGCCGGCAAATATCCCAGGCTTTGATTTTTACATAGAAATATCCGTCTTTAAATTTTGCCACCTCGATTGATTCGGCAGGCGGCTCATACCATTGCCGATTAATATGCTGCTTTGTATTCCAGTATTGATTTGCAGTATCCAAAAATGGTGCATTGGATACCCAATAATAGAAAATCCCATTCTCCCAATCAGTGCTATCATGATAAACTAATGCGTATCTGGCGGTAGCAGAATTTAATGGTAAAGAATCAAATTGATAAGAGTTTATTGCACCAGCAATAGGATTTTTTAATGTATCAAGAATCTGATACTGGATTTTATAAATGCCCATGCCTCTACCAGCATTGCCACCCGTTGTATCAACTCTTGGGTCATAAACTCTGACGACGATATCTACTGAATCATTTAAGTTGTTTTTATCCAGGTGCGCACCACTTCCCTGGCGCTTAAAACTTACAGACTCAATAATCGGCGGAACTGTATCTAAAAATGGGCTAAGACCTGCAGAACGAAGGGGATTGAGATACTGCAACGTTGTAGCCTCTCTTTCAATTAGATGACAATGGGCTTTGGATGCAAAAATACGCCCAATAGTATCAACAAAAGCAGTGACAAAAGTTGATTCGGCGACTCTATTGGTAAGATGTAAGTAGCAGTAAATACTATCATTATCAAAAACTCCATTAGTAAAAGTATCTGTGGGATAATTATACCTCAATATCGTATCGCTCCTTAAAGAGTAAACAAGCCAGAATGAATCAGTCGGCACCGTAGTTTTAGGCATAATATCAACTCCAGTGTGGAAGCGAGTGCCTCTACTCTCACCCAGCGTAGCAATAACTTTATGTTGTTTATTGAATGGCTTCATAGGGTAATCATAGGCCACTAAAATAGTTGCAATAAAGACTCCTATTGTTAACACTAAGAAACGAATAAACCTCATTGCCCACCTCCAGCAATTTTATAGCAATAAAGGTTATTGCTATTGCTGACAATCAGATGCCTTCCATCATCAGTAAATCGTACATTAGGTGCCCTTTGCTGTTGAATCTTTAATTCCATCTTCCAAACTATATCGCCCTTTTTATCAAAGAGATAGACAACCGAAGTATCACCGACTGGTAATTCTCTTGTGCCACCTCCATCTGCGCAAACTACAAATGCACCATTGGTGGATACATCAAGCGAATAAATTGAGCGAGTAAAGTTACTATTTATCTTTTTACCTATTTTATCAGCAGGATAACGCCACAATAATTTACCTTCTTTAACACTGAAAAACCAAATACCTGACCAAGTAGCATAGACAGCTAAAAATTTCTCGTCGGGCGAAAATGATATAAAATGGGTTCCGGCCCCTATAGGTTTTTCCCAAAGTATATTTCCTTTTAGTGTGTAGAGAAAGAGGGTATTACCCCATTTTTTTCCGAAGCACGCGATGTAGCTACCATGCGGCGAAATTCCTATTCCAGCGGCATGGGAATTTTCTATGCTCCTTTTCCAGATTTCTTTGCCTGTATCATCGTATAATATCACCCCAATCCCTGATACATTTAAAGCAAAGACATTACTATTTTGAGCAACACTGATATAGGTAGACGGTCTCATATCACCATAATCAAAGATGAGTTTTCTCGTCCCGTCTAACTGCTCTAAAAATATTCTTGCATCTTCTAAAACACCGGATATAAGAAATGCTCCATTGTTCAGTAAAATACTGGGCTTGTAATTATCGGTAACCACTCGTATTGTAAGTAGATTGCCAGCTTTGTCATATACCTGAAATTCGCTCCCCTCCTGAATACGGCCATAGATTCCATAATGGTACTTACTTATTCCAATATATTCGCCATTTCTTGAAAATGATACACCATAAACCCAACTTTCATTCCAATTCAGTTGTAAACTTCTTGTGGATATTTCCTTTCTTTCTTTAGCTAAAAACTGTACTTTATCAGCAGTAACAACCACTTGCAAAGCAGGCATACCATTTATTTCTGTAAGACTGAAGTCCGATACGGGAGATTCAAACTCCTTCTCCCACACCAACTCCAGTTTTATTTGCGGCTCTGCCTGTGCGGAATCCTTCTCCTGGGCATAAAGCCCAAGGGTTGTTGCCATTAAGGCAATGATTGATACTAATAAAATTCGTTTCATCTCAAACCTCCCCGTATAACAAATACCTAAAGTCCAAAACACCTAAATACCTAAACCTGTCCTGAAATTGATTCAGGATACCTAAATGCCTAAAACCTGTCCCGATGAATATCGGGAACTCTAAAAAATTATACGAAATATCCATAAAAACCAATGCTTGAAATTTTGGAATTTTAAATCTTGCATCCTCTATTGAATCTGCATTTGCGGTGCCGGCAATGTTTATCTTTGTGAGCCAGCAGTTCTCCTGAATATTTGAAAGCCCATAGCCAAGTTAAGGCGGCACCGAGTCACAGTTAGTGGCAATATACCAATTTCTAAAACGACTGGATAAAGAACCATCAATAGGATCAGCATAGGTAAGATAATATTTTAATAAATCTGCGCCTTCTATTGTAACTCTCATCTCAAACATCTTGGATTTGAACCAATTGGATAGTATAAATTTTGCTTACCATCTTCACTTTTTTCCCTTCAGGCTATCCTGGGTGGGCTCAGTATTAGGTATTTCGGTTTCGGGCGTTACTGTAGAACCTGGCTCGCCAAGATACTTTTTACAAACATCAACATTATGCCGGGCATTGGCAAGATATTGAGATGAAGGGAACGAATCCACAACTGCCTGAAAGTTTTTTAATGCCTTACCATATTCTTTTAAATTAAAATAAGAAGAACCTAAATTAAAATAGACTGCATCTTTTTCCTTCCCCTTGGGAAAATAGCTGAGATACCTTTCATAGAGTTCTACTGCCTTTTGCCAATTTTCTATATTTACTCCACATTCTGCAGCAAGGAGCAGGGCATCCGAAGAATAGGAAGACCCGGGGAAATTGACTACCACCTTGATAAACTCATCCATTGCCTGACTGTATTTTTTATCATCAAAATATTTTTGGGCAATCTGATATTGACCATCTGCGGCAAGCTCACTCTGGGGAAAACGTTCTACAAAATATTGCATTGCCTCTGTGGATTCAAGCCCTTTCTGGTAATAACACATCTCCATCCCTTTTCTTGCAGCAACTGCTTCAGTAGCAGTAGGAAACAGGTCAAGGAATTTCTGAAATTCTCTTATTGCCTCATCATAGTTTTTCTGGTTGTAATAACTCTGGGCAATTGCCAGTTGTGATGAACGTGCATAATCATCATTGGGATGGTTTTCCACGACCCAGCGGAATAGACTCCTTGCCTTTTCATATTCCAGTGCTTTGAAATATGTATCGCCCGCACGGAATCCAGCCTCTGCTGACTTTTTTGCCATCGGAAAATTACTGATTAATTTTTCCCAGGACTCAATCGCATTTGCATAATATTCTAAATTGTAGTATGACATTCCGGCATAAAAAAGTGTAGGAACAGCACACCGCTCATCTTTGGGAAAGGTATTATATAATACTTCAAATGTTTCCCGCGCCTTCATATAATTTTGCTGATTAAACTGGGCATATCCAAGACCAAGGTATATTGCCATTAGCAATGTTGAATCTTCATAAGGCACCTTGCTCATACCCGCAAAAATATCCTCTGCTTCCTTTGGTCGGCCCTGATTATATAAAGCATAAGCCAGACCGAGCCGTGCATAAGGCGATACTTCAAGACCAAAATAATCCTTGGTGACCTTTAAATATGTCTTTTCTGCTTCACTAAAATTATTCTGGTAATAATATGCCTCAGCCAGGAAATAGAGTGTACGTCCTCGCCATTCACTCTTTTCTTCAGGAAAGTCTTTTATATATTTACTCCCAAAGGTCACTGCATAATCAAAATTTTTTAAATTGTATAACGCATACAAAAGCATTGTAGCACCGGGTTCGCGCAAAGCAGAATTAGGATACCGCGATAATAGTGATTCAAAAAACTTGATGGCATTGAGATAATCTTTCTTTTGAAAATAGATCATTCCCGTAAGATATTCACCCACACTGGCAAGTTCACCACTGGCAAACATTGTTGACAGCTGGGATGATGATGTCAATGCCTGGAGCGTATCACCATAAGCGAGTAGTGCCTTGGTCAGTTGCAGGTTCGCATAAGAAGATATCATTGTGTTGGGATAATTTGCACGCACCCTCTGGAATGCACTCACTGCACCAAGCCCATCATTGAGATTCATCCGGCAGATACCGAGAAAGTATCCAGCATGGGCAGCAAGAAGATTATCAGAATGGCGTGTCAAAGGTAAAAGATGCTCTGCTGCACCGGCAAAATCTCCATAATGGATCAAGGATGCCGCATAAAAGAAATGGGCATAATCAATCAAGGGTGATTTGGGATAATTGGCAATAAAATCACGGAATTTGACCTTTGCGCCATCAAAATCATTATTAAAGAACAATGCCTCAGCCCTTGAAAATTCAGCAAGCACCGCAATCGGCGTATTGGGTGACTGGTCAAGAATCTCTTTGAATGCCTTTATTGATTCAAGGGGATTGCCTAAACGGGATAATGCCTTACCATAATAAAATTTTGCCTCAAGCAGTTTTAATCCTTCAAGTTTTTCCTTTGCTTCAACATAACTACCACGAAAATAATAGAGCACACCCAGGGCAAAATTTGCACGGTCTTCTTCCTGATATGCGGGATTTTTTAGCAATCTCTGTAAAACCTGCTCTGCTTCTTTAAAATTGCCCTGTAAGATATCAATCATTCCAATCGCATAAAGACACTCTGGTTCAAGATAGGCAAGATTTTTTCTTCTCAAAATCGTCTCAAAATGCTCTTTTGCATGGTCATAATCCTTTATATTAAAATAACATTCTGCCACACGAAACCTAATTTCATCCTCAAATTCAGTCCCGCCGTATTTTTTCAGAATAACATTAAAATATTTTAGGGCATCAGTATAATTCTCCTGCAGAAATAGTCTATGGGCAATCTCATAATCAGTAACCAGTTGATTATAGTCAGTAAGGGAAATGAGTGTAATCAAAATCAGCATAACTACTCCTGGGGCACAAATTGAATTTCACCCTGTGGACCGAGCGTAACAATCTTTACCAGAAAATCGCTGAATGAGATTCTCTCCTTACCTTTATCAATAATAATAATTTCATAGTAGTAACGACCATCAGCAACGAGCCTGCCCACATCATCAAGTCCATCCCAGGAGAGCCGTAGTGGTGGGTCATCCCAGCCTGAGTATGTTCTCACGACCTCGCCATAACTATTTTTTATCAGTAATTGCCAGCGTTCCACTTCCCGTTTTGTTGTATAATGAAGGTCAAGCCATGCAACATTCTCTTTTCTACCGGGCGCCGGTGAAAATTCCTTAGGCGTTGAAGTGACCCAGGTTCTAAATCCACCAAATTCAATAAATATACCGACCTTATGACGATACGGCAATAGATAATTTGATTTATGGTGTAGCTCTATGGCATAATCAATGCCCAATGACATATTACCGAAAAATCTTCTCACACCGAGCCCCGCATTTAATGTGTTCTCATCAAACCCTGCACGGAGAATCAATATTGGGTAGACCGGCACAAATTCAAAACCGAGATGCGGTTTGACCCCTGAATAATCAAGAATGTTTTTCACCAGGTCAGCAACAATAACTGCCCTTCCCTGATACAATTTTATTGCTCCACCAAATCTAAATGTAACAGGGAATTCGTCAGTGGCTCCACCATCCAGATATTGCAGTTTTGGTCCCAAAATGTTTTGAACAGATACACCTAATGTATAATTATGTCTTGGAAAAAGAAAAATTCCCAGGTCGCCACCAATACCCACACTGCCATACTGAGCAATCTTACTCGTGACAAATTTCAGATTTGTTCCCATACTCAGAACATCACCAGTAAGGTAGGCATAAGATAAAAGTAAACAACTCTGGGCAAAATAGTATGTGCCATAGGGATTCATATTCTCATCCCTTGAATCAATGCCCTTGGAGCGGAAATGTATGACATTCGCACCAAATGTTCCAAACCGCCTTGTGGGCAGGGCATATCCAAGATAACCGAGCTGATGCCCATAAAGGTCAAGATAAGACGATTTTATATTATGAGAATATAACTGAGCAAGACCAGCAGGATTGTAATAAATTGCCTCAGCATCATCTGCGAGTCCGGTAAATGCCTTGCCTAAGGCAGTGGTTCTCGGACTCATTCCATAATTGAAAACCGCACCAGGAAGACCACCATCCTGTCCGTAGAAAACAGTAGGTAGTAGGTAGAAAACAGTAGGTAGTAGGTAGTAAGTAGTAAGTAGTAAAAAGGAAAAAATTGTGCTTAATTTTGGGCTTTGGGTTTTGGGATTTGGGATTTGTTTTACCATATTACACCTACCCTGATATGTTTTTCTAAGAACACATTGGTATGGATATAACCTTTTAATAAAACATAATAGACACCACTTGCCACTCTATGACCCTTGTCATTGGTTCCGTCCCAGGTCAGATTATTTATTCCGATTCTTGCACCATTTTGCCCGGCACTTATCTCTTCATGAAGGACACGATTACCAAAGGCATCATAAATTGCAAAGATAACATTACAATTCTGTTGCAAATAATAAACAAAACGCGTGTATGCTTGATTGACCCTACCAAAAGGATTTGGATAGGCAATGATATTGCCCTCCATAACTGAAGAATCCGGGATAATCACATAGACCGTTGTTGTTTCTGCATAGTTATCAGCACTTATCATAATTGAATCAAGTTCATTAAAATAACCACTTGTGGCAGTAAATTGAGATTGGCACACACCCTGGAAGTTTGTTTGAACTGTATCATATTGAGGAATAATATATCCATTTCCACCAATGACCGAAAAATAGACCCATTTACCAGAAATGGGCTCATTATTACGGTCATAGGCTGTGACCGTTATGTATGCTATCTCACCGGGAGTAACTGTATCTGGATTCACCACAATGTCAAAACTATCTGCCCGGGCAACAACCCTTAAAAAATTGTCATAACTATTATAATTATTATTTAAATCACGGGCATACAAGAACTTTTCACCACTCGTTGAAAAATTTGCATTGAATGTGGCAACACCATTAGAAAGATTCTGTGCTGGTGGATTGGAAAATCCTGAAGAACCTGATACCTGTATTGAATAACCTGAGACATTGGTCTTATTCCACATTGAATCTGTGGCATAGACCGTGATTTGAAAATCTTCAAGCACATACTGGTCTATTGGTGCGCCAGACTTTCCTGGTGTGTTCGTGGTATTGGTCGTGGTATCGCCAGCAAGGTGTGTTTCACCAGGAAGTAACACGAGCAATTTAGAGTATGTGCCTGGATAAATATAGATACTACTTGAAGTATCAGGTTTAATGCCTGAATTTGTTAGGTCACTTATATAAAAACGTTGGTTTCCCGCAGTCCTGAATGCATAGCTGATATCGGCGTTTCCATTGCTTAGGCGTATATCCATTGTCGGGCTGAATCCATCTGAACTGGTAATGCGTATAGAATCATTTGCCGAGTTTATTCTATTGCACCATTGGTCTGTGAGATAGATTGATGCATTGAAAAAATAACCTGCCTCCTGGCTCGTGGGATTGTCAATTCTTCCACTCTGGTTTCCCGGTGCATAGGTCTGGCCCGGCAATATTGAGATAACGCGATAAGGAGAATTCGGCACGACCTGGAATTGATTTGATGTTCCTGATGCACCACTACCTTCGCACCTCAGCACAATATTATCACTGGCAATGGATACCATTATGCTACCCTGCCAGGAACTGTTACCATTAAAATAGACAATCGTATCCGGGCTCACAGGATATGAAATATTAGGAACATATAGGTGTGCAGAACCATTATAAGGAACTGGTTGTCCTGAACTATTTAGCGCATAGACCGTAATCTGAAATGCCACACCTGCGGTTTTGGGTGAAGTGATTACATCAAAACCAAAATGGTCAAGCTGACCTATCATTAATAAACTCAAAAAATATATCAAGAGCTCCTCCTATGTTGAATAAAATTCATTGAAAAGATTAAAGATTTAAGTCTACTGGATTTCGGCATTATCATTTTTATACTGCCATTATATATAAAATATCCCATTTGTCAAGAAAAATTTCGGGCTCTGACAAAATGTGCAGAACCTAATATTCCTCCATTATCACCGAGTTTTGCCGGAATAATTTTTATTCTACGATATTCAGGGCCAAGGATTCTCTGTGCCACTGTCTTTCTCATTGGCGCAAAAAGAATCTTTCCTGCACGGGCAATTCCACCTGACACAATCACAATCTCCGGGTCAAAAAGATTAATGATATTACTGATGCCAATACCAATGTAGTAACCAACCTCTTTAAAGACCTCCCGGGCAACCCGGTCCCCTTTCTTAGCTTCATCAGCAATCAATTTAGGATTAAGCACGCGATATTTTTTTAATCTGCTCGCTGAGCTTTTGATTTTTTTTCGTGCGAGTTCAACAATATATCGTGCTCCTCCATAACGCTCCAGGCAACCAAAATTTCCACACAGACATTCTGGTCCATTAAAATTTATCACTGTATGTCCGAATTCGCCAGCAAAACCATTTGCACCAAAAAGCAATCTTCCTTCACACACTGCTGCACCACCAATGCCTGTTCCCAATGTAAAAAGAAAAATATTTTTATAACCCTTACCTGCACCATAGAACCATTCACCCAGCAGAATTGCATTAACATCATTGATAATTTTTACTGGCTTTTTAAATGCTTGACGCAATATCCTGGCGAGTTCTATATCCTTCCATCCAATAAGGTTCGGTGAATATCTCACCACACCATTTTTTGAATCAATAATGCCAGCAATACCAATACCAATGCCTGATGCCCGGTTAATAAAGTATTGCACTGCAGATTTTATCTGGCTAATACAGGCTTGAGGACCATGCTCTGCCCTTGTCCGAATGGTTATCTTTTTGACAACGTTTCCATCACAAACCAATCCTGCCTTAATATTGGTGCCACCTATATCAATACCAATCGTATATTTCATCTATTCTTGTAATTTGACCTAATGAGTTTTTCGTATTCTAACGAAAGGATAATACCCCTGCGTGCCAGCACTGCACGTGCCATTTTTATCGCCTTTTCCAGCTCATAATCCTTTTCTGTATCTGGACCAATCCATTTGAATGAAGGCACAAACTTAGGCATCATTCCACCACCAAAAAAATTGACAAAACTACCAATAACCGCACCTGTAGGAATCAATGTTCCAATACCCAATTTTGTGTGGTCGCCAATAAAACAACCAAGTTTTATCATTCCAGTATCATATTCAGTATTATCAATCTTTATGCGCACATTAGAATAATTATTCTTTAAATCTGAATTGGTGGTCAGGGAACCGATATTAACCCATTCGCCAATAAATGAATGGCCCATAAATCCTTCATGGTATTTATTGGAAAATCCCTGGAATACACACTCTTCAACTTCACCACCAATACGACAATAGGGTCCAATTGTTGATTTTATTACCTTTGCCCTATCTAATATTGTTCCTTCACCAATATAAGATGGACCAACGATTGTTGTAAATGGTTTTATCTCAACCTTTTTATCAATGAAAATGGGTGCGCTCTGGCAGTCAAAAAAAACAAATTTATGAATCATTGCATCGCGTGCAATAAATAGCGATCTTCTGGGACCTGAAAATTCTATGGTGCGGGGAATCCGTGCAGGTTTTCTATGTTCCTGGAAATGTTCTAAAATCATCTCGCCATTATATTTGATTATATCCCAGGGATAGTATATAATCTTCCCGGTAATCTTCTTTATTTTCTTTATACTCTTCAGTGCTGAAGCAATGTCATGCATTGACCGTGGAAATGGCGGGTTGACCTTTAAAAATCCTACCTCATAATCATCAACCATAAATTTTGTTTCCTCATAGGGTAAATGGATACGCTCTTTCAAGAGTAACCGTGCGGAAAGATACATTGTGGGTTCATTTTTTAATGAAAGATTAAAATTGAATATTTCGCGACCAATAAAATCAAATTTGAACTTAGGAAAGTAAAAAGCAGTATGTTCAGCAATTGTCTTCATGCCAATACGCAAATTGAATTGGGGGAAGAAATTGATAAGAGGAAAGAACAGTTCTGTTTTATCTTCGTAGATTACAATTCTCATTTTGAAAGAAGAATACTGGCGACCAGGGCGAATAGAATCCCTAACAGACGATTCAATGTAATCGGCTCTTTAAGCATGATAAACCCATAGATTACCGGGAAGAGCACATAAAGATTTGTCAGAGGAATGACCACAGATGCGGGTCCAGTGGTCAGTGCCCGATAGAATGCAAGGACTGCAATAAGTGAAACAAAACCGACTGGTAAAGCATATATAGAGTGATGATTATATTGCAGACTATGTTTAAAAATTATAATAAACAAAACCAAAAAGATTAAATACCAGAGTGATATCCAGAAGGTTATACTGATGGTATTTAAATGTTTACTCAAAATTTTACTACCGATTGCCCACAGTCCCCAGCCCAATAGGGCAATATACGCATATCTTATATAATCCATACGATATTATACTGAATAGTCTATTTAAGTCAAGATAAATTAACGAAGAAAACTTAAAACCGCATAATTCCTTTTTTTATCTCCGCGCCGGTGCGAATAAAAATACTCTTCATTGCATAGGGTACAATAATCTAAATCTGCAAGGCATCTCTCTATGCCGAGTTCCTGGACAACTGCCTTTTTTAAATCAAGATAGATTTTCTGCCCTCGTTCACTAATTGCGCCGGAATATTTCCGGGAAAATAGCGATGCCACATCAGACTTGACTTCATAACAACAGGGTCCAATTGCTGCACCCAGGCAATATTGATAATTTTTTAAGATATGCTTTGCTTTGGTTACAATTCCGTTGATAATAGAACGCCAGCCACAATGGAGAATCGCGATGATCTGGCCATTGAACAGATAAACAGGTAAACAATCTGCAACCTTAACACCGATAGAACTACCTGAAGTAATCAATCCATCACCAACCCTGCCCTGCTCTTTATCAATATCAATAATAATATCAGAATGAATCTGTTTGAGCATTATCGGAGCAAATCTCTCCAGAAATTTTTCTGGCCCAAACTTTGTTGAATATAAAAACATTTTATTTTCAAATATAAATTGAAAGTATTTTACATCAGGTTCATCAATTAACTTCCACATTTTTTAATTCCTTGATACGCAGAACAACCTTTTTTTTACCAACAAGCGAATCTTCGTAAATTGTATACAGGCAATCAATCTTTGTCTTTCCTGGTTCAAGTTGTAATATTTTATTTGCCTGATAAAAAGCAATCGCCGGGAATGCAACTCTATCTTTGCGGACCGCGAATTTCAGGTGCTCTTTGCCTACCACAATCGGCACACCCACCACCTCAAAACCTTCTCCTAAAAATACCGGCTGCGGATTCTCCATACCTGTCGGCTCAAAATATTTTAGAAAATAAACAACCTCTTCTGTAATCTCTTTTAAATCAAGCTTCATATCATAATAGAATCTTCTGGTAAAGATATCCTCATCAAATTCCCGGGCATATTGATTTATCTTTTCCCGAAACTTTTTGATATTGGTATTTGCTATCTCCAGACCTGCTGCCTGTTTGTGCCCGCCAAACTTTATCAAATCATCAGCACAAAAATTCAATGCTGCAGTGATATCAAATCCAGTTACTGAACGGGCTGAACCCCGTGCATGCTCTTGTTTCAGGGAAAGCACAATTGCTGGCCGTGCATACTCCTCTACAATCCTTGAGGCAACAATACCAATAACACCTTCATGCCAATCTTGCTTTCCTACAATAATCACCCGGTCACCTTTTATCCCCTCATTCTCTATCTTCTCGATCGCCTCTTCTAAAATGTTGTCTTCTATCTCCTGCCTCAACTGATTATCATTAGAAAGTTCCTGGGCATAGTTGAATGCCTGATTAAAATCATCAGTAAGCAACATTTCTACCGCAATCTTTGCATCCCGTAATCTGCCACAGGCATTGATTCTGGGACCAATTATAAAACCCAGATGATATGCAGTTATTTCGCCTTTCAAATCTGCTGCCTTTTTTAATGCATTGATACCAATATTTTTACTTTCGTTTATCTTTTTTAAACCCAGCTTCACAAGATAACGATTTTCATCAATCAGTGGCACCACATCCACCACACTGCCCAGGGCAACAAGGTCAAGGTCAGAAAATAATCTATTCTCATCAAGTTTTTGAAAACGGTAAAGTGCCTGTAAAAATTTGAATGCCACGCCTACTCCCGCAAGTTCTTTGAATGGATAATTACTCTCTGGTAATTTAGGATTGAGCAGTGCACAGGCAAAAGGAATCTCAGATTTTGGTGCATGATGGTCACACACAATCACATCAATATTTTTTGATTGGGCATAATGTAGTTCTTCAAATGATGTAATCCCGCAATCCACTGTAATCATCAAAGAACATCCCTTTTCTACGGCATAATCAATGCCTGCACTTGACACACCATACCCTTCAATCATCCGATTGGGAATGTAGTAGTCAACCTGCAAACCAAATTGTTTCAGATTCCGACACAACAGGGCAATACCTGTTATACCATCTGTATCATAGTCACCATGAATGAGAATCCGCTCTTTTTTTTCAATTGCAAGGGCAAGGCGCTTCACGGCTTTTTCCATATTCGGAATCAAAAATGGGTCATAAAGATTATTTATTGTTGGGGCAAAAAAAGATTCAATCGCTTCTTTTGATTGATAACCACGATTTTTCAAAATTTGCACAATGATTGCAGGAATCTTCTTACCGCGAATAATTAAATCTTCGCCGGTTTCGCCTTTATGCTTACTGATCCATCTGGACATAGTCAATGATGCGTTATCTTAAAGAATTATCCAGGTGGCGGCACAGATGTAACTTTCGGGTGTTTTCCAAAAAGTTTGTAATAAATCTGCGGATAATCTGTTTTACCACATAATAGTGCAGTGCTTATCGGCGTTACCTTTTTTGCCAGATTACTCATTGCCTGGGAAATATTTCTGATATCCCATTGGGCAGTTGGGTCTTCGCGCAGCCGTGAAATATGATAGAGTTCCCTTAGGTTTACATTTACGAGAACCCTCTTCCTGTGGGCATTGGTCAGAATATAAGCGCCCGCATACGGCGCAATCTTTATTATTTTTTTGTATAATTTTTCAGTTTTGTTTATTACTTTTTTAAATGCTTCTTCCTGTTTTATCTCTTTTATTGATGGAGGAATTGTTATGCCTAAATCCGGGTCATAGTCCTGATTTATCAATGTCATCAAACGATGGCGTTTGAACTGACCAAAACAGCCCGCAGAAACAATTAGAGAATATGTATAATTGACCATCTCAAATTCCCTTAAGACTACATCATACAATTCAAGGTATTTGCATGATTGTTTAAAAAGTTCAATCTTTCTGGCTTGGCTCATATTCTTAACCGCGCTTAAACAATTCTTAAAACTTTGTTTGCTTGACCTGAAGAGTAATGCGGCAAGCAATCTATTGTCACTATCAGGAGTATAATCTTCAAGCACAACATCTCTATCTTGCTTATTGCTTTTTATTGTTTTTATACATCCACAGTATTGCTGAAGTTCAGAATAGGTCTTCTGGTCATAATCATTGGCTCTGTAAAAAAGAATAATGGATGGAGCAATGGCTTTGACTGTTTTATACAATTTCTCTCCGAGTTCCCGAATTTCAGCAAGAGGATGGCTGGCAAATCTACGAATCATTAATTCAAGATTTCGGGCATTGATGGTCGCACCGAGCTGGGTCTGGGTTGTCAGGGAGAGGATATACCGTGCATCTTCTTTGGCAGCATTTTCTAATAGCCTTAATGTATGTTGGTCTTTTATTCCCGGATGTTTTTTCAACTGGAATAATTTTAATTCATTAAATAATTTCTGATAAAGGTTATTTTGCAAATGGACGATATCACAGAACTCGTTCACCAAAGTCGTTTTTTTAATCTCTTCTGGAATTAAAAAATCCCCTTTTAATGTAACATAACGTTGTGACTTTTCAGTATATGAACATAGCCGAAAATGTTCAAACTCTTCCACTGCCATTCGGGAAATACCTGTGATATCAAAATTGAAGACTGCGTGTTCAGCAATAGAATGGTGGCTCATTTCAAAGATTATTCTTCTATTTGATGCTCGTGCCTTTTCTACTTCTTGTCGGGCTTCTTTTCTTAAAATACCAACCTCTTTAGGGCTACGGCTAATGCGGGCATAGGCAGCAGATATTGTTTCCGGGGTCAAAATAAGATTTTTATTTATTTTAGAAAATTCTTTTATTATATCAATATCAAGATTATAACCGGCAAGGCATACTTTCATTATAAAAATCTTCCCTTTATATCCTGTGCTACAAATTTTAAAGAAGGATACATCTCAAGGGCAGTGTTGCGATATGCTTCTAAATCCTTTCCTACCGGGTCCGAGACCTCATTGTATTTGGTTCGTCTTTTATATTCTTTTAATAAAAATGTCTTTATTGTTGCTTCTGGTGCAAGTTCCAGCACAGTTTCATAGTGTTTAAATTCCATTACCAGAACCAGGTCAGCATCATCCACCAGTTCTTTTGTAAGATATTTTGTCTTATGGTTGGATAATTCACCACCAAATTCCTTTGCTACAATCTGGGCGTTCTCGCTTGCAGGCAAGCCATCCATTGCTGCTGTGCCCGCTGATTTTATGGTAACAAGTTTTTCATCAAGCATGGTTTTTATAATGGCTTCAGCCATCGGGCTACGACAGGAATTGCCTGAACAAACAAACAGAAGATTGAATTTTAATGATGGAGCAAGTTTTATTCGTCTTCCATAAACTTTTTCAATTTCTAATATCGCCACCTTTCCTTTTCTTCGCACGATCGGAATTGTAGATGTCAAATCCAATACCGTGGATGGTTTTCCTATTAATCGTCCTGCATCAATTATTAACTCAACCCAAGGAAATTTTTCGTCAATCTCCTGGGCACTTTCGAGCACTGGTTCGCCAGATAGATTGGCACTCGTTACGGCAATGGGCTTTTTATAATAGTCCAAGAAATTAATAATAAAATTTAAATCAGGTATTCTTACACCAATATTCTGTTCATTTACAGGCAGATGCGCCTCAGGATTTTTTTTTAAAATTACGGTGATTGGACCGGGGATAAAGTAATCTATGATTTTCTGCTTTGTAACTATGGTATATTCCGGAAGTAAACTTTTGGCGATAAAAAAGGTAAAGGGCTTGCCATCCCTTTTTTTTAATTGTGCTAATTTTTCAAGTGCAGAAGAATTAGTGCCATCAACTGCGAATCCATATATTGTATCTGTAGGCAGGCAAACGATTTCGCCTTTTTGAAGAACGCTGGTAATTTGTTCATAAATTTCTGGATTCTCTGAAATCTTTACAATCATTGCTACTACTTCTATCTCACCTTCCTCTTCCGCTTCATCTTTTTCATTCCACCACTACCAATATCCTTGCGATAGAACATACCATTGAAATGTATTTTTTTAATTTCTTCGTAAGCCTTCTGTTTTGCGATGCGTAAATTATCAGCGGTGCAAACAACATTGAGCACCCTACCACCAGCAGTAACAAGTCTACCATCTTCCATCTTTGTCCCGGCATGGAAAAGCAGAGTACCTGAATCCAGCGCCGATTTTATCTGAATCTCTTCGCCAATCTTATAATCATAAGGATAACCTGCTGACACTAAAACTACACAGATTGACCAGAGATTTTTAATCTTCATCTGCAAATCCTGGAAATTATTTTCTATAACACTAAGGAATAGGTCAACGATATCGTTTTCAATTAATGGTATGATTGCCTGGGTTTCAGGGTCACCAAAACGACAGTTAAATTCAAGTACCTTGGGACCCGATGCGGTTATTATTAAACCTCCGTAAAGAATCCCTTTATATGGGATGCCCATATCATGGAGGCAGAGAACTGTAGGTTGTATAATTACCTGTTGAATAATATTTGCCACGCGTTTATTCGTGGGATAAGGCGCATAGGCACCCATACCGCCAGTATTAGGACCGCGATTCCGGTCATATAATCTTTTGTGGTCCTGCGCCGATGGTAAAAAGCTCACTCTTAGACCATCTGTTATTGCAAATACTGAACATTCCTGACCGCTCAAAAATTCTTCTACTACAATCTTTTTGCCTGCTTCTCCGAGTTTATGCTGAACAAGCATCTCATCAATAATTCTCTCATATTCATTTTTATTATTCACAATAAAAACACCCTTGCCACTGGCAAGTCCGGCTGCTTTTACTACAACCGGAAAAGTATTAATGGTTTTCAAATATTTAAGGGCCTGGGAAGCGCTGTCATAAATCTGAAATTTCGGTGCTGGAATACCAAATTGTGCCATAAACTCCCGGGCAAATGCTTTATCCGATTCAATTCTGCTTGCACCTTTTGTCGGTCCAAATATCTTCAACCCATTCTTACTAAATTCATCAACAATGCCCAGGGCAAGGGGCAATTCGGGTCCAACCACAGTAAGGTCAATATTCTTATCCCGGGCAAATCTAACAAGACCATTTATATCTGTAGGTAGTATGTTTACACAGGAGCCTATCTTTGAAATCCCGGGATTGCCAGGGGCAACATACAGATTTTTCACTTTTTTTGATTTATGGATTTTCCAGGCAAGGGCGTGCTCCCTGCCACCGCCACCAACCAATAAAATATTCATATATGTTCTCCTTTATCTTAAAAATAAATATTTATAATAAATTTCAAATCTTACGGCTGACAAACTGAACAATCTGTTTGAATTTCGCCGGAGATTCTTCAATAATACTACCCAGCACAATAAAATCAGCTCCTGCATTAATTATCTTCATAGCATCATCTTCTGTTCTAATACCACCACCCACAATCACCGGAATAGAAATCTGTTTTTTTACTTCTCTAACCAGCATCGCCGGTACAGGCTCTTTTGCACCACTTCCTGCTTCAAGATAGATCGCCTTCATTCCCAGATATTCACCAGCAATGGCATGGGCAACCACAATCTCAGGTTTATTTCGGGGAATCGGCCGTGTATTTGAGATATACTCTACTGCGGTAAAATTATTTGACGAAATAAGAAGATACCCTACAGGGATAACTTCCAGACCATAGGATTTTATTAAAAAAACTGATTTGACATGCTCGCCAATCAAAAATTCAGGATTACGTCCACTTAAAAGTGAAAGAAAAAAAATCCCATCAGCAAACCTTGAGACCTGGTGCCAGGCTCCGGGAAAAAGGATTACCGGACAGGTAGCATTCTCTTTGACTTTAGCAACAAAACCATCAAAATCTTCGGTCTTCAGGAGCGATGAGCCAATGAGAATTGCATTTACGCCACAATCAGATATAAATCTGGTAGTTCTTGAAATTTTTTCTTTAGCAATACGGTCAGGATCAAACAGGGCGATTATGCCTGGTCCGCAATGGGTCAATTGTTCCCAGATATTTTTTTTCGGCATCATAAAGATTATAATGCACTTAGAAAAAAAATCAAGTGTTATTTGAAACTCTGCATTTACCTATTGACAAAGTTCATTTTTTGATTATAATGGATAATATGATGAGGAGGTCGGATAACGCCCATTAAGATGTTGGATGACCAGAAAAACCGAATTAATTATAAACATAGTTGGTGATTTAATAATTATTTTCTCCATATTTTCTCTCAGCTGGCGAGCCGCAGGGCTAAACCTATCAATATTAAGCGAACATGCCATTATTGCCAATTTAGGTTTGCTGTTATTCTGGTTTTTCATCTTTCGCTCTTTTGATCTGTATAAAACACGCTCCCGAATTCAGATTATGAATGAACTCTTTACTATGTTCAAAGCAATATTATTGGGGATGGCAATACTTCTATCATTCGCCTATATAATGAATATTGATTTCTTTAAGGCAAAAGGATTCTTACCTTCGTATGTTATTCTGTTTTCAACTCTGTTGCTCTGGCGATTTCTGTTCCGGGGTCTGGTTGGTGAATATGCAAAAAAACCTTTGCGCAATGTCATCGTATTCAAAAATGGCGAGAATGTTCCTGTTTATGAAGGTTTTTCTGCGGTGAAAGAAATAAAATTTTCTGAAATGACACCCAACCTTTCCAAACGGATCTTTAAAGAAAATAAAATCAGTGGTATAATCATTGATAGCAATGGACATTCACATCAAGATATTCTTAATCTGATCTCTCAGTTTACTGAAACAAAATATGAAATCTATGTCTCACCAAAATTGTATTCACTGGTATATGATCATTTTCTTATTAAAAAAGTGCCGGATTCAAATCTTTTGCAGGTTATCTTCCACCCGCTCTCAGCCTGGGACCGTTTTCTTAAAAGGTTGACCGACATTGTGCTTGCACTTTTTGCTTTAACAATCCTTTCTCCACTTATGGCGGCAATTGCTGTATTAATAAAAATTGACTCACCAGGTCCGATTTTTTATACGCAAAAAAGGATTGGTTTCCGCAATAAAAAATTCTCTTTGATTAAATTCCGTTCTATGGTGCAAGATGCAGAAAAATATACGGGTCCGGTCTGGGCAAAAAAGAATGATACAAGGATTACGCGCATGGGCAAACTTATGAGACCTTTCCGCCTTGATGAATTACCCCAGCTTTTTAATGTCCTTATGGGAGATATGAGTTTTGTTGGTCCAAGGCCTGAACGACCACATTTTGTATACAAATTTGTCTCAAATATTCCACTCTATTCATTAAGACATACTGTGCATCCGGGGATTACCGGGCTCGCCCAGGTGAAATATTCTTATGACCAGACAATTGAAGATGTAAAAAAGAAGTTAAATTATGACCTTGAATATATTAATAATATCTCATTACGGCTTGATTTGAAGATCTTTTTTAAAACTGCGCTAACCGTGCTTAAACGTCAGGGAGCCCATTAATTAATGATGTATTTCAAAATGAAATCAGAAGCGGAGCGGTAAAATGATATTTTTATTATTAATTATTGGACAGAATCTACCCATTACCTGGTCACAGAGTTATTGCACATATGATGATGTATCGGTTCTGAATTCAGGCGAATATAGTATTGGTTTTGGAGTGGATAATTATTGTATCTACAGCGGCACAAATGATACAATTGCATATGATGAAAGAAGGTTTGATATCTGGGCAAGGACAGCGATTTTAAAAAATTTGGAATTTGAACTTAAATATTCATATCCCACTGCGGGAGTAATTTCAATAAAAAGGCATCTGTTTAAAAAATTTATAAGTAGTGCGCTCAAATTCGGATTTGGCTATATGAAGGGGACACGAGTCAATTATATTACAGATTATGTCTATGATTTTTATGGAACACTATTTTTAGAAAAAGAATTTTTTCCTGAATTGAAATTTTTGTATGCACCAAAAATTATCTTCTCAATGCATTATCGTGATAGGCAGGAACACACAACCCGACCACCCAGATACATCTCACATTTAGGCCATTGTTTTGGTCTTTGTCTGGGCAGGAAATTTATCTTCCTGCCGGAAATAAACTGGCTCTGGGGGAATAACGAAGATACAGAATATATAGTGAACCAATTTGGTCTGGGAATAAATATTAAAATAGATTAACCGCAGTCCTTCCTTTCATCCCTTGACAATTTGTAAAATTTTATTATAATAATATATAGATTTATTAATCCAAGCTAAGCGAAAGGGGGTGGTCTTAAAAACAAAAAAATGGTACAGTAAAAATAAATAAACAAAAAGGAGGTAAAAAATGATAGGTTTGGTCTCAATATTGATACTGGCGGTTTTGCCACCTGTTCCGGGCAAGATGACGCCTGAGCTGGTGGAGATACTCAATAACACTCCACCCAATGAAAAGATTTTTGTGATTGTCCATATGAATACTGAATATCCTTATGACCAGATTGCAAATATGACACCTCAACAGAAGTGTGATGTCTTTGAAATGGTAGCAAAGAATTCTCAAGCTCCAGTAGTGGAATATTTACGAACACTGCCAAAGGAAAAGGCTGAGTTAGGTGGTCAGTTCTGGATCTTCAATGGATTTCATCTGAAGGCAACTAAAGATGTTATTGAGGAACTGGCAAGACGTGATGACATCTGGTTTATCTGTCATAATGGTATTATTCAGCTGGATGCCCGTCCTGGTGAGGAACCTGAGCCATTGGTCCCAGAATGGAACATTACAAAGATAATGGCAGAGTCCTGCTGGGCAGCAGGTTTTAATGGCGCGGGTATAATCATTGGTCATGTTGATACGGGTGTTGAAGTTACACATCCGGCATTGGCTGGTAAATGGCTATCACCATACTGGTTAGATGGTGTGAGTGGGCAGTCTTCGCCTTATGATGATTATGGTCATGGTACACATACGATGGGCACGATCTGCGGTGGTGATGGTCCTGGTTCATTTACAAATGATGTGGGGGTTGCTTATGGTGCCCAGTATATTCCGACCAAGGCATTTGATGCGAGTGGAAGTGGTCAGTATTCCTGGATTGATGCCTGTATGCAGTATTTAGCGAATTTGAAGCAGAGTGGTGTTGATATTCGGGTGATCGGTAATTCCTGGGGTGGTTCTGGCACGGACCAGCATTTCTGGGCTGCGGTTTTGAACTGGAAGAATCTTGGTATCTTTCCGGTTTTTTCAAATGGTAATAGTGGTCCTGGTTCAGGCACGGTCGGTGCGCCAGCGAGTTATCCATTGTCCTGTGGTGTTGGTGCCACTGATAATGGTGATAATATTGCGAGTTTTTCTTCTCGTGGTCCTGCACCGAATCAGAGTCCCTGGAATGACCCTCAATACTGGTATTATTCTACCTGGAATCTATTAAAGCCTGATGTTTCAGCGCCTGGGGTGAATGTGCGTTCATCTGTGCCAGGAGGCAGTTATGGCACAATGAGTGGTACATCAATGGCATCGCCCCATGTTACTGGAGGTACTGCGGTTCTATTGCAGAAAAATTCTAATCTTACTGTGACTGAGCTCTATGACCTTTTCAGGCTTTACTGTGACCA
Organism: Caldifarciminota bacterium; assembly: GCA_037443805.1. Classification (GTDB taxonomy): domain Bacteria; phylum Hydrothermota; class Tepidihabitantia; order SM23-42; family JAOAFX01; genus JAOAFX01. The sequence goes on from JBBINQ010000009.1 coordinate 55,829, forward strand.
GCCTTCACAGGGGGCACCATATCCGAATAATAATTATGGCTGGGGTAGGATAAATCTGTGGCATTCTTTACAAGCTGTGCCAACAGCCAACAGACCCAATGTCGTATTGAGCAGAACAAATATTGTGAATGATAATAATGGCAATGGCAAACTTGACCCTGGCGAGAATGCGGGGATTGTGACCTATGTAAAGAACACAGGTGGAGTCCAGGCAACCAATGTTCAGGGTACATTGAGGACAACATCACCTTACATCACTATCTCTGACTCTACTTATACCTATGGCACACTTGCCCCTAATGATAGTGCGAATAATGCCTCAGACCCCTATGATATAAGTGTCCATGCCTCAACACCACCTGGCCATATGGCAAATTTCCAGCTTGTGCTTACTGCAGCAGAGACAACCTGGACAAGAACCTTCTCATACCAGGTTGGTGTTGCACCTGGAGAAATCATCTGGGGTCCAAAATCACTACCCAACTTTCCAACGAGCCAGTTCATCTATGGAGTTGCCTATGATGGCATTGGTGATAGAATCTATGTCCTTGATTTCTATTCAACCTCTATTCGTTACTACTCTTCAGACAGTTTTGTAACATATTATGGTGCAATTACTGGTCCAGCAGATAGTGTCACTGATATCACCTATAGTCGGATTGGTGATGCCTTATATGTCTGTGCATTAAATCCCAAGACCGTCTGGAAAATAAACAAATCAACCGGTGCAATAATCCGTCAGTTTAATAATCCGGCAAATGACTATCCAGTAGGTCTGGCATATCGTGCACCAAATACAATGTGGTTTGCTGATAGAAGGTCGGCACTTGGTGGTACGCAGTTGATATATATTGGTGATACACTCGGCACTGCAACTCAATACAATAGTCCGGTCCAGGGATACTATAATACTCGCTGTCTTGCCTATGATAGTTTAGGCAATTCATATGTGAATGTGCAGACCTGGTTCAATTCTGGTGGAACAGCCCTTGATAGTGTTGGTGTCGTAGAAATGCAGGGTCAACCACCAGTTGCTACAGGCAAAAGATTCCTTTTGAATCCAGGCTGGAATATCCGTGGTATTGAGGCTGACCCAAGGGATGGCAATTACTGGATAACGATTGTGCAGATCAGTGGAACTTATGTAAACCAGATTGTAAAAGTCAAAGGTTTCTACACACCGCTCACACCTGTAGAGGAATCAGAAAAAGAGAATGTTGCGCAGTATAAACTGTTAAAAGTAGTGCCGAATCCAGCAAAGGGTCTTGTATTATTCCATATCAATCCTGATAATCTGAAGCACGATTACTTGAGTGTATACGATATCACTGGTAGATTAGTAGCAAAGGTTCAATTTAATAAGGGAGACAGAATAATCCAGTGGAATCCAAGAAAAGATGGCGCACTCGCTGATGGTGTTTATTTTGTGAGTCTGGAAAAGGATGACGGTGTGATTACCCAGAAGTTCATTCTGATGCGCTGATTACAATAACCACAAAGAGCCCCGGTTTTATACCGGGGCTCTTTTTATACAATTATAATAAATTATGCTCGGAAAAAGAATAGAACCCTTCTTCGGCAATGATGATGTGGTCAATAATCCTGATTCCCATTAAGTCTCCAGCACTCTTTAATCGTTCAGTAATCTTTAAATCATCTTCTGAAGGCTTTAAGATCCCACTTGGATGATTGTGTATCAAAAATAATCCACCCGCATTCTCAATAATCGCAAATTTGAAGACCTCTCGTGGATGGGTCAAACTTGCATCAAGAAGACCTTTTGAGATTGTAGTATCCTTAATCAATGCATTCTTGGCATCAACTGCCGCAACTTTGAATAGTTCCTGTTTTAGATTACCAATCAGCGGTGCATAATAATCATAAAGGTCACGAGGTCTTGTAAATTTGATTATCCTCTCCTGTTTTTTTGAGTATGAACGTCTGCCTAATTCCAGTGCAGAAAGAATAGTAATTATCTTTGCCCGACCCAATCCTGGAATCTCTAAATTTTCAATCTCTTTTGCAGATTTTTCTGCAAGTTTTTTCAAACTGCCCACCCGACTCAAAATCTCCTGAGCCAGGTCCAATGCTGAACGATTCTTCACACCTTTACCAATAATGATCGCCAGCAATTCAATATCACTCAATACATAACTTCCCTGCTCATAAAATCTTTCCCTGGGACGCTCTGATTCAGGCCAATCTTTGATCTTCATTACCTTACCTGTTCAACAGTTCATTATGATTGAGTTACTTCATCAGGGTTGCCCTTAATACAAAGCCGGCAAGGGTGATTGATGATGTCGCCATCAATTTAATCAGAATATTGAGCGATGGTCCTGATGTATCCTTGAATGGGTCGCCCACTGTATCACCAACAACTGCTGCTTTATGTTCTTGAGAGCCCTTTCCACCAAGATTTCCTTTTTCAATATATTTCTTTGCATTATCCCAGGCGCCACCGCTGTTCGCCATCATCAATGCCACCACAAAACCTGAAATTAATGCTCCGGCAAGAATACCGACCACACCATTGGGACCTAAAAATATTCCCACAATTAGCGGAGTCAATATCGCCAATAACGAAGGTAGAATCATTTCCTTCTGTGCTGCTCTGGTGCAAATATTGACTGCACGGGCATAATCTGGTTTTGCCTTATTTTCCATTAATCCGGCAATCTCTTTAAATTGACGACGCACCTCAATGACAATCAGACCAGCAGCACGTCCTACTGCCTTTATGGTTAAGGAACAGAATGCATAAGGCATCATTGCACCAATAAATAGTCCAGTGATGACTGCAGGATTGGTGATGGATAGATTAAGTTCCTTACCAAAAAGTAAAATCTGGTCACGATATGCGGCAATCAAGGCAAGGGCGGTCAATGCTGCAGAGCCAATTGCAAATCCTTTACCCGTTGCAGCAGTAGTATTACCGAGTGCATCAAGGGCATCGGTCCGTTGTCTGACCTCTTCAGGTAGACCCGACATCTGGGCATTACCACCGGCATTGTCTGCAACCGGACCATAAGCATCAGTCGCTAAAGTAATACCCAGGGTTGAAAGCATTCCTACTGCAGCAAGGGAAACACCATAAAGCCCAATATTTGCATCTGTAGTACCACCACTCAAAAAATAGGATGCCAGCACTGCAACTACAACTGCCAGAACTGCTGGTGTAGTTGAAAGCATCCCTACGCTCAACCCCTCTAAGATTACGGTTGCCGGACCAGTCTTAGCACTATCAGAGATACTGCGCGTAGGACGATAATTATCAGAAGTAAAAAATTCCGTGTTAAATCCGATAAATACACCCGCACCGAGTCCGGCAAGGATTGCCCAGTAAAAACCAAAATGGTCAGGCAGGATATATTTAATAACAAATGCGGAAACGATGGCAATAATAATGCTTGAAGCATATATGCCACGACGTAGGGCAGTGAGGAGTGCGGATTGGGTCGCATCCTCTTTAGTGCTTACAAGAAATGTCCCAATGATAGAACAGAGCACACCCACTGTTGCCATCACCTGGGGCACAACCACACCCTGAATTCCAAGTCCGGCAGCAACTGCGAGTGCCATTGTGGCAATGATTGAACCGACATAAGATTCATAGAGGTCTGCTCCCATTCCTGCCACATCACCAACATTGTCACCCACATTATCCGCAATCACTGCAGGATTGCGCGGGTCATCTTCAGGGATACCTGCTTCTACTTTACCCACGAGGTCTGCGCCCACATCTGCGGCTTTGGTAAAGATTCCTCCACCGACCCTGGCAAAGAGTGCCTGAAATGATGCACCCATACCAAAACAGATCATTGTTGAAGTTATATTTTGTATCTTCTGTGCCTCAGGAAGATTGCGATAAATCCAGTTTAATAACAAAAACCAGATACTCAAATCTAAAAGGCTCAAACCCACCACTACAAAGCCCATAACGCCACCGGCTGCAAATGCAACACGCAATCCACTGTTCAAACTCTGCCGTGCCGCATTGGCAGTGCGTGCAGAAGAATTAGTTGCCTGGGTGAGTCCGACAAAACCGGAGAGCCCCGAGAAAAAACCACCAGTAATAAAAGCGAATGGGACATAGATCGGTAGCATTCTGTTCAAAGCAATGATTAACAGAACGACAAATACTACTGCAAAGAATATTGTTACTACACCATACTGCCTTTTGATATATGCCTTAGCACCTGTCCTTACAGCCTGGGCGATCTCTTGCATCCTATCAGTGCCTTCATCAAATTTCTTTGTTGACAGTGATAAATACCAGGCAAAGACCAGGGCAAGCAAAGAACCAACTGGCGTCAACCAGAATAATGGATGCATCTAACCTCCTTTATAAAAATCTTAATGCCCAAATCAATAAAAAAAATCGTGAATTATATTATATGGAATTTATAACAAAAATCAAGAATTTTTAAGTTTTTTAGTTTAATAGAGTGTAAGACGCTCTTTTAAATAGTCCGGGGCAAGTACGCCATCTGCGACAAGCTTTCTTTTTGATTGTTCCATATCCTGCATACCAAATTGCCTGCCAGTCTGAATTACTGAATCAATCTGGTAGACCTTTTGTTCACGAATTAAATTGCGCACGGCCTGGGTTGCAATGAGAATTTCAAATGCAGCAATCCTGCCCGGCTTATCCTTTCTCGGATATAAACGCTGGGCAATAACACCCTGAAGTGATTCTGATAATTGGACCCTTATCCTATCCTGCTGGTCTGTAGGAAAAACATCAATGATTCTGGTAATGGTCTTTGAAGCGCTTGAGGTATGGAGTGTGGCAAAGACCAGGTGCCCGGTTTCAGCAGCAGTCAGGGCAAGGCTGATTGTTTCTAAATCACGCATTTCACCAACCAGAATATAATCCGGGTCTTCGCGCAATGCACTCCTCAATGCATGATTGAATGAATGGGTATTAGAACCCACTTCACGCTGATTAACAATACAATTTTTTGTATTATGAATGAACTCTATCGGGTCTTCAATGGTAATGATATGGCCATTTTTATTAGTATTGATATAATCAATCATTGCCGCAAGGGTCGTTGATTTTCCGCTGCCAGTTGGACCGGTCACCAGAATCAATCCATAGTCAAGGTCTATAAGTTCTTTAATGACCTTTGGCAAACCCAATTCTTCCATTGATGGAATCTTTTCTGAAATCACACGGAAAACAGCACCAAACCCCTGACGCTGATGAAAGATATTCACCCTGAACCTTCCAATATCAGATATATGCAGGGAAAAATCAAGCTCTCTTTCTCTTTCCAACAATGTTTTCTGCTCGTCAGTGAGTATATCATAGATTAATTTACGAATAATTTCAGGTCCGGCTCCATCCTCACTCAATTTTTTCATTTCTCCATACACTCTCATCATAATCGGAGAGCCGGCACTCAGATGTAAATCACTTGCCTTTGAATCTATAATATGCTTTAATAATTTTTTAATCTCGGACATAATCAACCATTATCTTTCTGTTCCTGAAACTTTATCATTATATGAATCCTGCCTTTAAATTTCATAGTTGTGCCATCCTCATCAATGATCTCCATTGTTGCATGTTCTTTATCAATATCTATTTTAATTGTTCCCTTAAAAGATTCATTAATAAATATCTGTTCTGTCTGTTCCGTAAGAAAAAATTTATCAAGGAGTTCTAAAATTTTTTCTGGTTCTGCAGCAGAAAGTATAACTTCTTTTTTCACAAATTCCTTTATCTTTTCAAGCCCCTGTTTATCGGTCGGGTCGCCCATTGCAATATAGAGTTTACCCTCTATTTCATAGAGCGGGATTGCACAATGGTCATACAATAATTTTTCAGGGAATGATTTGATAAGCTGACTATCCAGAACTTCTGGTTTCAATTCAATGAATGGTATTGCAACCTGTTCACTCAATAGCCAGACCAGGTCACGGGCATTGATATAACCAAGTTCAATCAAAATTTCACCCAGTTTCTTTTTATGTGTCTGCTGAATTTCTAAAGCCTTTTTTAACTGGTCTTCTGTAATAATTCCACTCTTTACCAGCAATTCACCAATGCGCATAATTTATCATATCCCAATCAATTCAAATACCTTTGCTTTCAATTGTTTTATTTCAATCGGTTTTGTTAAGAATGCGGCAACTTCCGAAGTCTTTACAATGACATCATCTTCAAGTAACTTATATGCCGAGCAGATGATTATGGGAATATTCTTATTTCGCTCCCTTATCCTTTCAATTACTTCAAGGCCATGAACACCAGGCATCTTGATATCAGTTATCAAAAGGTCAAATTTTTCTTTGGTTATATACTTTACTGCTTCTCTACCATTATCACAGACAACAACATCATAATCATTATTTAATGCCTCACTGAGCAATAATCTTATTGGTGCTTCATCATCACAGACAAGAATCCTTTTTTTCATTGCATCCTCCTTAATCTATGTTTACCAGGCAGGTAAATAGACTTTTATTTTTGTTCCCTGCCCGGGCTTACTTTCTACCTCAATGTTTCCATGATGGTCATCAATAATTTTTTTAACGATTGCCAATCCCAATCCAGTGCCCCTTGTTTTCGTTGTATAAAATGGAATGAAAAGGTTCTTTAAATCTTTTTCCTCAATACCCTTTCCATTATCAATAACTTCTGTAAGTATAAAATTATCAATTTTTTTGAAATCTATTCTCAATAGACCATTCTCATCCATCGCCTCAACAGCATTTGTAATAAGATTCACAAAAAGTCGGCGAACAGACTCTTCTTCTCCGCGAATCAGGGGCTCTTCAATTCCTTCAATCATTGTCTGTATTTTTACTGTTTGCAATATATCTTCTATCAAATCTTTCACATCCACCTTTTTCAATTCCATCTTTCTGGAACGGGCAAAGGTCAAAATATCATCAACAATATGATTTATGCGCTGTGTGCCTTTACGGATCTCATCAATATAAGAATCCATTTTCTCTTTATCCTGAATATTTTTCAAAAGCTGGGCAAAACCATCAATTGAGGTCAACGGATTGCGAATTTCATGGGCGACCCAGCTCGCCATTTTACCAAGATAGGACAATCTCTCATTCTGCTTTACTTTCTCTTCAAGTTTTCTTATTTCTGAAAGGTCTTTAAATATTAATACACAACCGTTTATATCTTTTTCTGGTGTCTCTAATAGAGTGATATTAAAACCAATGGGGATTTTCTCTCCTATTTTGTTCTGAATCTCTACCTCTTCACGGATTATTGGTTTGCCAGTCGCCATTGCCTGCTCCATCTTATTCCAGAGTTTTTCAATACCTTCAAGGCTCTTTATACTATAACCAATCAGCTCGTCTTTTTTATATCCAAATGCCCTCTCTGCTTCAGGATTTACTGTGGTTATAAGTCCATCACTCTTTACTACCATTATTCCAGTCGCAACACTATTAATAATTCTTTCATTATAAAGACGAAGTTCAATTTCACGTGCTGTCACCCTCTCTACTTCTTTTTTTAATTCAATATTGAACCTTTCAAGTTCCTCTTTTTTCTTGAGCTCCCGGCGTGTAGACTCTGCCCAGTAGCTACTCACCAGCGATATAAGAAAGAAGAATGGAATACGAATTAAAAATTTTGAATCAAGAAAAGATATATCAGGATATTGCTGATGGATAAGCCAGGCATAGATAATACTTGCCACTATTGCTACCGGTAGACTCACATTAACTGTCTGACTAACCGCTGAGATAAATATTGCGAGGAAATAGATTAAATAAAAATCTGTTGCAATTCCTTCAGTGAAGTATATTGCAATAGAAATAATAACTATGTCCAGGAAAAATGTAGTAAAGGAAAACCAGGGTCTTGATAGAATTTTATCTGGAACACGGGTAAGGGCAAGACCTATGAGAAAATATACCAGTGCAATAATATATCCTGGTTCACCAAAGTGTAGCCCTTTTCTTGAATAGGTCATTACAAGAATCGTGGTAAGGATTACAATAAACCTTAAGAAAGTTAATTTATTTTTCTCCATATATGCCCTCATCATAGTATACCCAATCTCCTTGTTTTGTCAATTTTTTTGCACACATTCTGGTTTCCGTATTTGCCATCACAATATTATATTGCAATATTTGTGCCAGAGAAAACCTTGAAATTTCGGAGAAATTTTATGATATCCTGTTTATTTCAAGGACATCTGTTTATAATCCGAACAAAACAGATGAATCAACTCTTCTTAAATTCAAAAGGATTTATGTTGTGTTTTTTCATAAGACGAATCAGAAAATTCCTTGATATTCCAATAAGTTCTGCGGCTTTTGTTTGATTACCTTTACTTAATGTAAGTGCTTTTTTCAGAAGTTCAAATTCAGTCTGTCTTATTGCAGATTCATAATTGAGAGGGCTGGCCTCTTCAGAACTTGCTGGCTGAACCATTCCTAAACTTATATCATCTGGTGTTATCAAATTACCCCTGGCAACAATGATTGCCTTCTCCATTGTATTTCTTAATTCACGGACATTACCCGGCCAATCATAGTTTTGCAAAATTTCAAAGACTGCTGGGTCTATTCCTTGAATATTCTTATGGCATTCTTTCACAATTTCATTAGCAAAGTGCTCGGCAAGGGGGATAATATCTTCTTTCCTTTCCCTCAAAGGTGGCAAAGTGATAGGAAATGTATTTATTCTAAAATACAGGTCCTTTCTAAATGTGTTGTTATTAACCATATCCTCAAGGTTGGTATTGGTTGCAACAATGATTCTCACATCCACTGCAATCTCTTTTTTCCCACCAAGTTTTCTAAAAGATTTTGTCTCTATCACCTTTAACAATTTGCCTTGCAGGAGTAAAGGTAAACTGCTGATTTCGTCAAGAAATAGCGTGCCTTTGTGTGCCAATTCAATAAGTCCTTCTTTTCTTTTTCTCGCATCTGTGAATGCTCCGGGCTCATAACCAAAAAGTTCTGATTCCAGAAGATTTTCTGGTATGGTCGTGCAATCAATATCAACAAACGAACTTTCTGCACGGTTACTTATCTGATGGATATAAAGTGCCAGGAGCCCTTTACCAGTACCACTCTCGCCTGTCAATAAAACAGTAGAGTTTGTCTTTGCTACTTTAACACACTTATCAAGCACCTGCTCCATCTTTTTTGATTTATACAAAATTGGAGTATATTTACCACGACACAAAACCTTAAGTCTATTGCGATAATGGTCACGCTCCATTTTTATTGCAAGGGTTTCCTGTATCCGATTTATGATAATACGCAATTCCTGAATATCAAGTGGTTTTAAAAGATAGTTAAGGGCTCCAATTTCCATTGCCTTTACTGCTTCTTTAATCTCCCCATAGCCAGTGATTATGATTATATTTACTTCGTTGTCGTATTCTTTCATCTTTTTTAATAAATCAATACCTTTACCGTCAGGTAATCGCTGGTCAAGTATTACCACTGAAGGATTTTCCTGGAGAAAGAGTTTCCATCCCATCTCTGCATTAGTCGCAGTATACACATTGTGCCCATCCTCTTCAAAAAGCGCAGAAAGGAATGCACGGATAGATTCATCATCATCAACAATCAAAATTGATAACATAAAATATTATACACGCTATTTATACTATGTCAACTGAAAAAATATAGAAATTTAAGTAAAAATAAATGATTTTTATGTACACAGATTTTGAGCGACTTAAATAATCAGAATATAATTTTTATCGATACTGACGCAAAGATTCTCTAAGAGTTGAGTAAACTACTTCTTATTATGTTGGATAACTATTGTAGAATCTGGCTTTTGTTTTTCCTTATTTATTTTTTTGGCAGGTATAATAATCCGCACCTGTATTTGTGAACTTACTTCTTTATCTCCTCTCTGCGTAAGTCCTGAATTTATTTGCGGTGTTACGTTAAAAACAAGTCCTGTAAAGAATATTATTGCTATCATCAAATTTTTCATGTCTTTATCTCCACAATATAAGATATGCAATTTTTGTGTCGGAAGATCTTATGAATTTTCGGAGAATTTTTATTCTCCACAGTAACAAATAACTACAACTGCGCTTAAAATAAACAAATTGAACAAGTAAGCTGCGGTAATGGATTTGTAAGAGGTAAGTTTTTCCCAAAGAATGGGATAGATCTCCCTTAATCGGTGTTTC
>JBBINQ010000010.1:0-64179 GCA_037443805.1 Caldifarciminota bacterium
AAGAAAAAATTCTTGAAAATCTGCAGGAGATTCAAAAGAAAAATGGACTTTCTTTGTCCAACGCAGATGATTTGAAAAAACCTTATAATTTTACTGTGGAAATGGAGACAGGAACAGGCAAAACCTATGTCTATTTGAGAACTATTTTAGAGTTAAACCAGAAATATGGCTGGACAAAATTTATTATTGTTGTTCCATCAGTTGCTATAAAAGAAGGAGTCTTAAAAACATTAGATATCACAAAAGAACATTTCAAACAAGTTTATGAGAATTTACCTTATACCTATTTCCCTTATAAGTCCGACAATTTAGTAATGGTTAGAATGTTTGGGCAGGATACAAATTTACAAATAATGGTTATTACAAGAGATGCCTTCAACAAGGATATAAATATAATCCATAATGTTCACGATAAAATGGGAGATAAACCAATTGAAATTATCAAAAAGACAAATCCTATTGTTATCCTTGACGAACCTCAAAAGATGGGCGGGGAGGCAACACAATGGGGAGTATCAGAATTAAATCCACTTTTTGTCCTGCGTTATTCTGCAACTCACAGAGATATTTATAATCTTGTTTATAAACTAACTCCTTATGATGCATATAATTTAGGGCTTGTTAAAAAAATAGAAGTTCTTTCCATTATCGAAGAAGGAAATGTAAGAAGTAAAAAAATTATTTTAGAAAAGATAGAATCAAAATCAAGTGGGTTAAAAGCGAAAGTTAAGTGTTTCGTTAAAACAAAAGAAGGCATAAAACTTAAAACTATAACCATTAAAAACGGTGATGACTTAGCGAAGAAAACGGATAATTCTTATTACGAAGGTTTTGTTGTAAGTGAAATAAACAAAGGTGTAGGGTATATTTCTTTCTCTAATGGTGTGAAAATTTACGAAGGAAAATCTTCAATAGATGAAGATGAGATAATTCGTTTTATGGTAAGGGAAACAATAAGGGAACATTTAGATAAAAAAAGACAGTTAAATCCCAAAGGGATTAAAGTATTAAGTTTATTTTTCTTAAACCGGGTTGATGATTATTTGTCAGAAGATGGAATTGTCCGACGAATGTTTGAAGAAGAATTTAACAAACTTGTTAAAGATGGATTTAAAGAATTTTCAAATTTAGATGTCCAAAAGATTCATAGTGGATATTTTTCAAAGATGAAAAAGGATAAAAGTATTGAAGAAGACGAATCAGCATACGATTTGATTATGAAGGATAAAGAAAGATTACTTTCATTGGAAGAACCTGTTGAATTTATTTTTTCTCATTCTGCATTAAGAGAGGGTTGGGATAATCCTAATGTATTTAATATCTGTACACTTGCATATTCTTCTTCAGAAATTAAAAAAAGGCAGGAAATTGGTAGAGGTTTAAGATTGCCTGTTGACCAATATGGAAATAGAATTCAGGATAGAGATATAAATTTATTGACTGTCGTCACAAATGAAAGTTATAGGGAATATTTAGAAAAGTTGCAGATAGAATATAGAGAAGAAGCGGGCGTTGAAGCTCCACCTGTTGAAGAAAGAAAACAAAGGGTAAAAATAAAGCGTAAGGATGAAGTTCTTCAAGGGGATTTATTTAGAAATTTATGGGCTCGGCTTTCTCTGAAGGCAAAATATATTGTCAATTTAGAGGATGACAAATTCATAGAGCAATGTATTAAAGAAATAGAAAAGATTGAGATAAAAGAGCCGGAGATAAGCATCAAAAAAGTTAGAGTGGATAAAATCAAGTCCGAAGAGATTGAAGAGGAATTTATTAGAGAGGCATCGGAAAAAACAGAAATAACTAAAGTTTTTAATATCATAAAATTTATTGAAAAAGAAACCAATTTGACTAAAAGTACAATATTCAAAATATTAGAGCGTTCTAAAAATCTTGGCCTTTTATTTTTGAATCCTCAAAAATATGCAGAAAAGGTTATAGAGGTTATTAAGGAGTGTAAAAGAACATCTGAGGTTGAGGGTATTAAATATATTAATCTTGGAGAAGGTTATGATGTTGGTCTTCTAAGGGAGGAAGTAGAGAGTTACGGCAAGTATGTATTAAAAGTTCAAAAATCAATTTATGATGGAATAATTAAAGAATCAAATATAGAAGAAGAGTTTGCTAAAGCACTTGATAAAGACTCCCGGATAAAATTATTCATAAAACTACCTGACTGGTATTCAATAGAAACACCGGCAGGAAACTACATACCCGACTGGGCGATTGTAGTAGAAAGAACACGGGATAACAAGAAAGAGGAAAAAATTTACTTTGTAGTTGAAACCAAAGGAACTAGCAATATTTATGAATTGAAACCTGAAGAGCAAATTAAAATAAGAAGTGCTAAAAAGAGGTTTGAACTTATAAGAGATTCAAAGTTTGTTGCTCCTGTTAAGGATTTTGATAGTTTTGAGAAGGAGTGGTGAAATAGAATTAAATGATACTGTATGGATAGATCTCTTCACATAATACAGCATAAAAGGTTTGTGCATTATGGTATTTACCTCAACTTCACCTTTAGTGTGAATTATTTATGGCTTTACTTTTTTTTATATTTTCCCTGTAAGGGGGTTATAATAAAATGAATGATTTACAAACATTTCCAAAGGTAAGGCATATATTCACCCTCTATGATTTACTTGGATATTTTATTCCGGGTGCAACACTTCTTATAGCAGTAGGTATAAAAAAATTTTCAACTGAAATTTTAAATCTACTAATCGGCAGCAATGTAGAAGGAAATTTAATAAAAATAATTGCGCAATTCAAAGAAAACTGGATAGTTTGGGTAGGCATTAGTCTTGTTATAACATATTTGACAGGGCATGTGATCGCTGCATTGAGTAGTATGTTATTAGAGAAATTAATAGTAGGTAAATTTTTGCAGTATCCTACATTTAATATGCTTAAAACTAAAGATGATTCAAAAAAATATCAGCAATTTTCTCACTGGTTTTGGTTTAATCTTATGCTTGGATATCGAGGCTCAATGGGCACTGAGACAGTAGCTTTATTCAAAAAGATTTTTATTGCTACCTTTAGCGATGACGGCGAAAGAATAATAGAAAAGGATAGATTCAATGTCTTCGCACTTTGTTTCGCTCAAATAAAAGAAAAATGCCCAATAACATATGAAAGGGTTATGAATTATGTTAGCGCATACGGTTTTTCGCGCAATTCTGCAATGGCATTTGTTATCGCCGCAGTATTAGTAATTTGTGTATTCCCGCCAAATTATTTCTATTTTGTAATATATATAATTATTTCATTTCTATTATTTAGACAATATTTGAAATTTTTAAGAAGAGTGAATGACGAAGTTTTCTTCCAATTTATAATAATAAATTGGCCCATATATACAAGAGATGTTCATAAATCTATCCAGGTAATTTTAGATAAAAATCAGTTGAAATTTTAGATAAAAAGTATGTGATAGTTTTAAAATGGCGGAGGTGTAATTTTTTATCACCGATAAAAAAAAGACCGAAGGGTATTTATTCTTTTGAGAAAAACTCTTTTTTTATATTGGAAAACAATTTCTGGGCTTTGGTCAAACATGTTACTGCACCTTAAAGTTTTTTTTCTGCCAGCTCAAGTTCATCAGTTAAAACCCAAGTTCAGATTCTGTAGTAATCCAATACATTTGCATAATTACCAAGAAAATTATAAGCACTACCAAGATTATTTATACAATTGCCGCCCAAGGAAAATCCCCATACTCCCCATTTGAAAAAGGGGGATTAAGGTTCAGCAATCTCTTATCTTGACATAAATTTTTTGTTCATTATAATCATAAAACTATGCGTGGGAAAAAGGTTCGGGATAAATCAAAAATTATTCACCAGAAATCTACTTCTACAAAAAAATCTTTAATACTGATATTAATAGTAATAATTGGATTAGGCTCTTTTCTAAGGATATGGGGCATTAACTGGGGAATACCGCAAAAACCCTATTGGCGGCCTTTGTATCAAGATGAAGCATTTATAATAGGGATGCTATTGCGTATGAATCCCCAGGATTTAAATCCGCATTATTTTATAAATCCTTCTTTCCATTACTACACAATTTTAATCTCAATAAAAATAGCGCAGGCTTTTGGCTATGCAAAAACCTTTTCTCAACCTGTGAAACTTAATCTTTATGGCTTGCCCACGGAGAAAACCATACTTAAGGACTATCGAGAAATCTTTATTATTGCACGATTACTGGCAGTAATAGAAGGGATATTATCACTTTTGTTAGTCTATTATATTGCGACAAAACTGTATGGTCAAAAAACAGGCATACTGACAACCGCCATTTTTTCTATCCTTCCCACGCCCGCATTTCAAATGCACTTCTTTGTTGCAGATGGTCCCGCATTATTCTGGGCATTGCTGGCATTGGCATATTTAGTAAAAGTTCATCAAAGATCTGATATCCCTAAAACATGGTTTGTAGTCTCAGGAATCTTTCTTGGCTTAGCAATTGGTGCAAAATATTTGAATATTTTATTGATTTTCCCGTTTTTAACAATAGTGCTATTAAATTTACGATTACCTAAAAGAAAATTGATTTTTAATTTAATCATTACCTTAATTATTATAATCTTATTTTTTTTAATAACCACTCCGCATGCACTAATTTCCTGGAAAGAATTCCTTTTTGGAAACGAAGAAGAATTTGGCGGCATATTTGGTAGTGCTGGTTTACTTGCATACAATCGTTATCCAGCAAATTTTTTAAAACCATTCACTATCGGACTCTATTATTCATTGAGATTGCCACTGTTTCTAATTGCTATTTGTAGTTTCTTTTTTTCTTTATATTTTCGTAGACCAGCATCATTGATTCTCCTTTCATTTATTATCCCCTTTTATGTAATAATGATAATCAGCCCTTCACCCCATTTAAGGCATACCTTGCCGGTATTGCCATTCTTTGCAATAATGATGGCACACTTTATCACAGCAATATTGCGTATGCTTAAAAATTTTTATCTCAAATATCTGACGGGTTTCTGTTTATTAATTTCTCTTTTGTATACATTTTTTTACACCTTAGCTTTTATTCAAAGGATGACCCACAAAGACACGCGTATCGCATGTGCTGATTGGTTCTTTAATAATGTTTTATCTGGCACAAGTATTGGTGCACCTACAATAATGCCATTTCGTTATACACCTCCTCTTGAATGGCGAGAATATAACGGCAACAAATTGGCACCAAAAGATGATGACCTTCTGGCAAACCCACCTTTTGCAGGGATAAAGACAAATTATGATTATGAATTTCTTAAAGCTTTAGTTCCTGAATACTTTATTATTACGCAGGCTGAAATTGAGGAACATCCATACTCAACATTCAGTGAATTTCAGAGCAGAACATTTGTGAAACGCTTGTTTAAAGAAGAAGATTATCAATTAATAAAGGTATTTAAACAAGACTTTAAAATTCTAAGTATTAAATGTAAACCCGATTTTCCAAATATAGATTGGAATCCAGTAAGTCAGGAAATTTATCTTTTCAAATTAAAATATTGAATAACATATTCCACTAATTTACAATAATATAATTAGCCACAAAATTTTTATTATTATTCATCAAATTATTGACATAATAAAAGAAATGTATATTATATAGATATGTTTAGAGTTCTCAAGAAAGACCAAAACACGATGGCACGTGTTGGTCTTTTGAAAACTAAATCTTTCTCTGTAACAACACCAAATTTTATGCCGGTGGCAACGCAGGGAACAGTAAAAACACTCTCACCAGATGATTTAAAAAAAATTGGCGTAGAAATTATTGTGTGCAATACCTATCATCTGATGCAGAGACCCGGAACTGCCCTGATAAAAAAGCTGGGAGGATTGCACAAATTTATTGGTTGGACAGGAGCAATTCTCACTGACTCAGGAGGGTTCCAGGCATACTCTTTAAGTGAATTAAGAAAAGTGAATGATGATGCTTTAACATTCTCTTCGCACATAGATGGTTCTCGTATAACATTGAGCCCGGAAACAGCCATAGAAATACAGAGAGATTTAGGAACTGATATTGCAATGTGCCTTGATTTTTTTACACCCTATCCATCAGAGTTTATTGAAGCAAGAATTGCCGTTGAAAGAACTGTAAAATGGGCAAAACAGAGTCTGAATGTAAAAAAAAACCGCCTTTATTTGCTATTATACAGGGCGCGACATTCAAAGATTTACGCAGGGAATGTGCCCAGCGCCTTCTGGAATTAAAATTCCCCGGCTACGGCATCGGTGGATTGATGATTGGTGAACCATCAACCCTAACCATGGAAATGGTAAAAGAAACAAATCAGGTCATTCCTGAAAGCAAGGTTCGTTATTTAATGGGATGTGGATACCCTGAAGATATTGTTGAGGCAGTAAGTCTTGGGGTTGACCTATTTGATTGTGTCTTACCCACCAGAAATGGTAGAACCGGTATGGCATTTACCTCAGAAGGAAAGATTATTATCAAGAGTAGCCGCTATGCCCAGGACAAAAGTCCCTTAGATAAGAACTGCCAATGTTATACCTGCCAGAATTTTTCCCGTGCTTATCTACGACATCTCTTTAATGCAGGTGAAGCGCTGGCTGGCAGGCTGGTAAGCTATCACAATATCAAATTTTATATTGACCTTATGCACAAAATCCAATATTACATAAAAAGAGGCGAATACGATAAATTTCTGCAAAAAACAAGGAATTTATTTAACTTTCGTCAGGAAGGCAATAATGTTTAACTTGCCTCTTGACATTCTTGTAATTATATATATAATATTAAAATTTAATTAGGGGAATTGCCCCGTGCGAAGTTTGTTAAATAATTTAGACAAAAAAGCAAAGGAGTGAATATGTTCGGGAAAAAGAAAAGAGTGATCGGTCTTGATATTGGATCAAGTCAAACAAAGATTGTTGAGCTTTCGCCAGGTAAAACTAAAAAACTTATTAATTATGGCATTTCAAAAATATTGCCAGATGCGATTGTAGAAGGTGAAATCATTGACCGGGAAGCGGTCCTTGATTCAATCAGAACACTGCTTGAATCCCGCAATATCACCACCAAGGATGTGGTAATTGGCCTTGCAGGAAGAGATGTGATTATTAAACGAATTGTAATGGACCGGCTTAGTGAAGCAGAAACGAGGGAGCACATAAAATGGGAAGCAGAACAGTATGTTCCTTTTGATATTCAAGAGGTAGAACTTGATTTTTATGTTATCAATCCAAACTTTGGCGAAAATCAACAAGAAATCGTTATTGTTGCGGCAAAAAAAGAATTGATCAATAATCTGACAACTTTACTAAAAGACCTGAATCTCAACCCGGTAATCATTGACACCGCCGCATTTGCCATCCAGAATGCTTACGAATACAATTATCAACCAAGCCCTGATGAATCCATTGGGCTATTGAATATCGGCGCGGGAATGACAATAATTAATGTAATAAAGGGTGGTAGTTCATTATTGGCACGAGATGTGTACTATGGCGTGAACTCTTATATCAATAAATTACAAAAAGAGATCGGTTTCAACTACGAAGATGCCGCAAATGCAGTGAAAGGGACAATACCGGTAGGTGCTTCTCAGGATTCTATCCAGGGTGTATTTGAATCATTTGTGAATGACCTGAGCACCCAGATTGAAAGAAGTTTGCAGTTTCTTTCAACTGTAACTGGTGAAGAAAAGGTTAATAAGATGTTCATCACTGGTGGTGGTGCATTAATCCCAAATCTTGTTGAATATTTGAAACGCAGGTTAAATGTAAATGTTGAAGTCTTTAACCCGTTCAAAAATATTCTTTATGACCCCACGATATTCGCACCCGAAGGGGTTGATGTAATTGGTCCAATTTTAACCCAGGCAGTTGGTCTTGCATTAAGGGGGGACTAATGATAAAAATAGATCTATCGCCAAGCCCTAAAAAGGGCAAGGTAACAAAAGCCAAACCTGCAAAACCCGGTGCACCTCCAATTAAATTGCCGTCAATAAAATTAGGTGCTGTCTATATTCTGGGTATTGTAGTAGTTGTGGTTATAATCGCCATTTTGCTGATTATTCAATCCAGTAAAATTGGCGGGCTAAATCGTAATATTAACGAATTAAGGACACGGCTTGATGAATTAAAGGTTTATGTTGCTACTGTTGATAGTCTTAAAAAACGAGAAAAAGAATTGACCGCACTCATTTCACCGATTCGTGAACTGAATCAAAATCGTTTTTTAATTGCCCATATCCTTGACGAAATTTCAGCCCGCATTCCAGAATTCACCTGGCTAACAATGTTAAATGTGACTTCCCAGAATATAAGTATTAAAGGTACTACTGCTTCAAATCTCCTGGTTGCTGATTTTATGAATCGGCTTGAAGAATCTCCCTACATCGCAAATGTTGACCTTACAGTTCTGGAAAAGAAGACGATTGAAAAACAAGAGATGATGGAATTTACCCTTACCGCAAATGTTAAGATAGATACAATACAGGGAGGTAGCAAATGAACTTAAAGGAACCTAAAACCCAGCAAACCATCGTATTTTTTGTGGTTTTAATCTTGGTGCTAATTCTGTTCTTCAGGTTTCCATTTACTTCAAATCAGCACAAAATAAAAAGTCTTGGAGCAAAAAAGGATTCATTACAGATAAAAGTTCAGGAGGCTGAAGCTGCAAAGGCGCGTTTACCTGAGCTACAGGCAAGAATCGCACGGCTTGAAGCAGAATGGGAGATTGCTAAAGAAATGTTGCCGCAGGAAAAAGAAATCCCAAAATTAATTCAACAGATCTCTAATTCCGGAACAAAAGCAGGTGTAAGTTTTCTCCTTTTCAAACCGAGTGGTCCTGTTCCCAAGGCAAATTACTCAGAAATACCAGTGCAGATAAAAATTGCATGTGGTTATCATCAACTGGGTAAATTCCTCTCTAATGTTGGAAACCTATCACGAATTGTAAATGTTCCGGCAATAAAGATTGCTCCAGGTAAGGACCGTAGTACTGAAGCAGAATTGCAAACAATAACATACACAGTTGCAAAAAAACAGGAGGTGCCAAGTGGTGCTCCACGCCGTCGGTAGTATTCTTTCATTACTTGTAATCTTCAATCAAGCACCCGCTGGTGATTCGTTATTCCCCGTAGAAAAGTACAATTATGAAGCAGCAGGACGTAGAGATCCATTTGTACCTCTTCTTGGTCTGGAACTGGGTGGTGGTAAGACCGGACATCTCAGCCCAGAAAATCTTCGTCTCATTGGTGTGCTATGGGGCGACCGCGGTTATTATGCACTGGTAAAGGATGGACAGGATAATGGTTATATCTTGAAACGGGGAGATCGTGTTGCTGGTGGTCATGTGAGTGAAGTTAATCGCCAGGCAATAATATTTGAAATTATGCATGCAGGTGTAGTAACAAAATATGAGTTAAGGCTTCAAGAGGAAAAAGAAAGGAGGTAGATTATGAGATTTTTGTTGACCATTCTCTCAATACTCTCTCTTTTGAACGGTGTAGTTATAAAAGATGTAATTGTAAAGTCTGAGGGAGTAAATACAAAATTAATTCTTGAAGCAGATGGTTCATTTATTGCCAATGCCTTCAGTCTTAAAGACCCGTCACGGATGGTTGTTGATTGTTCAGGTGTATCCAGCGACCTCGTAGGCAAAACATATGCAGTTAATGCTGGAGGTATAAAACAAATATCTTTGACCGGGTTTGCGGGACAACCTGACCTGATTAGAGTAGTTGCACAATTAAATCAAGACTATTCTTTCTTAACCGCCACCGAAGGAAATAATTTTGTAGTAACATTGCTCACTGGGCTCACTGCACCAATACCTCAGTGGCAGGCAGCGGTTGCCCAGGCAACAGCATCTGCTCCTACAGAAGCACCTCCGCCAGTGGTTCCTACCTCAAGACCACCTGTGAGTATTACTGGACGCCCAATAAGCATTGACCTTGAAAATGCTGATATCTTAACTGTTTTAAGAGCACTATCCGAATATGCTGGTGTTAATATTGTTGCGGGCAAGGATGTAAAAGGAACAGTCACAGTAAGATTACATAATGTTCCCTGGCATCAGGCACTGGAAATTATTCTGCGTGCTGCTGGCTATGCATACCGTGAAGACCCGGGAGTGATCCGCGTTGACACCGCAGAAAACCTTGATAAACAGGATTTTGATTTACCACTCATCTCCAATATTTATAAACTTGAATTTGCAAATCCCAGTGAGATGCTGAATAAAATTCAGGCAATGCTCTCGCCAAAAGGCAAGGCAAATGTTGATGAAAGAACAAATTCCGTAGTGGTAACCGAAGTTGAACCCATCCATGATAAGATTAAACAATTGGTAAAATTACTGGATACCCCTACTCCACAGGTTGAGATTATGGTAAAGGTCGTTGATGTGGATGCTTCACAGTCCCAGGGGCTCGGTATAAACTGGACTGTAAAGGGATTGGAAAGCAGACTGCTCCGTGCCGACCTAACAAGTAATCCCAATCCTGCCATTGCCGGCTATGGTGTGTTTAATATCGGTTCTGTTCCTTCTCTTGCCCAGGTATCAGCAACAATTAATCTGCTTGAAGAAAATGGCAAAGCCAACACAATCTCTGCTCCGCGCGTATCCGCAGTTGATAATAAGAGAGCATCAATCCTCGGTGGACAGCGCTTTGGTATACCAACAAGGGATATTGCAGGAAATACCGTAATCCAGTTCTATACTGTGGGTACTAAACTTGAGGTAACACCGCACATAAATTCACTGGAAGAGATCACTATGGAAATCCATGCTGAAGTGAGTGAACTTGACCGTGCTTCAGCCCTTGCTGGCAGACCCATCATTACTACTTCAGAGGCAGATTCCAAAGTTCTCGTAAAAGATGGAAATACCGTAGTTATCGGTGGCTTTATTAGAAAAAAGGAAACCAAAAGTGTCAAGGGAATACCAATCCTTAAGAGCATCCCCATTATCGGCGCCCTATTTAGAGAAACAACCACAACCTATGAAGACCGTGAACTGTTGATATTTATTACACCGACAATAATCAAGTAATAGGATTTCTATATCGCCTGAATAAATACAGAAAACAATAATATCTCATAAACCCCGGACACACAATTGTGGAGTTCGGGGTTTATAAATATAAAGCACTTAACAATGAAGATTATCAGTGGTTCTAACAAGGGCCAATACCTCAAGGTTGCACGAACAGGCATAAGACCGACAAAAGGAATCGTTCGCTCCGCAATATTTAATATATTGAGCGAACAAGTTAACAATGCCTTTGTGATAGATATTTTTGCGGGAACTGGTGCACTGGGCATTGAGGCATTATCCCGTGGCGCAAAATTCTGTATTTTTATTGAAAATCATCCATCAATCCTGATAGAAAATATAAAGAAATTAAGTCTTCAAACGAAAACAAAAATAATAAAAAAGGATTTTAGACCCGCACTGAAACAATTGCGCGAAACAAAATTTGATATCATCTTCATTGACCCACCTTATAAAAAAAATTATCTTGTTCAGGCTCTAAAATTACTTTGTTTTTATTCGCTTATTGCAAAAAATGGAATTGTCGTTGCTGAACACTCCCATCACCATCCCCGGACAATCCCTCCCGAATATATTGTCCTTAAAGAAAAAAAATATGGTGATACATTTGTATCATTTCTAACATTAAAAGAAAACAAGAAGGAGTAAAAAAAATGAAAAAGGCAGTCTATGCTGGAACATTTGACCCGATTACTTATGGGCACATTGATGTCATTGAACGGGCAACAAAAATTTTTGATAAAATAATTATCGGCGTGAGTGGAACTCCTAAAAAAACTTTTTTTACTCTTGATGAAAGAATATCTATGATAAAAACCATTTACCAGAATCATCCGAAGATTATTGTTCAGGGATTTTCAACATTATTGGTAGATTTTGTTAAATCTGTTTCTGCTAAAACTATTATCCGTGGTATCAGGGCAGTATCTGATTTTGATTATGAGTTTCAGCTCGCCTTAATGAATAGAAAATTAAATCCTGATATTGATACACTTTTTCTAATGCCTTCAGAAAAATATATATTTATTAATTCATCACTGGTTAAGGAGATTGCTTATTTGGGTGGTGATATTTCAAAATTGGTGCCGCCGGTTGTCCGGCGTAGTTTAGCAAAAAAATTAAATTTTAGACCTTAAAACTACGTTCAATAAACATATGCCGTTTTATCTTTTGCGTAGTTGTTTTTGGAAATTCTTCTTCTCTGATTTCATATTGTGTGATTCTCTTGTATGCGGGTAAGTTTTCGTTAACTTTTTGTATTTCATCTTTATATATTTTCCGAACATCATCTTCACTTAAAGTAATATTCCTTGAAATACTATACTGCTCAAGAAACTCATAGTCAGGAAAAATTAAAGCACACACCTCTTCTTTTTTTGATTTAGGGTCAATGCGAGGAACAACAAGCACCTCTTTAATCCATTCACTTTTTATTAATTTTTCTTCAAGTTCTTCAGGATAAATATTTTTGCCGGTCTGGGTCACAATAACACTCTTTTTTCTGCCGGTAATATGAAGATAACCATCTGCATCAAAATAACCCAGGTCACCCGTGTATAACCATCCATCTTTCAAAACTTCATCTGTTGCCTTCTTGTTGTTATAATAACCAAGCATAATATTTGCTCCCTTCGCAATAATTTCTCCAATACCTTTTTCATCAGGCTGAGCAATTTTAATTTCCACCCCGGGTATGGGAAATCCAACTGATTGATTCCTGGGTCTATTCATTGGATTAACAGCAAGCACAGGAGAAGCTTCTGTCAAACCATATCCCTGGAGCACGGGTATACCAAAAAGTTCTAAACCATATATTACCTTTTCAGGTATTGCTGCGGCACCAGATACACAGAGCCTTAAATTATCCAAGCCCATCTCTTTTCGGACACGTGCAAAGAGCGGCCGTCGTAAGAATGGTAATACCGAACCGATTCCAGTTATTGTTGAAAAAATAACCCGCGTGGGTAGTGTTGCACTGGCGATTTTCCTTTGCACTCCGGCAAGCATTTTTTCAAAAAGCAGTGGAACGGCAATTAAACAGGTAACCCTTGCTTCTTTAAAAGTTGTTAGAAGTTCATTGGGTTTCAAACTATTAGAATAATATATTGCTACACCACAGTAAAGTGGATATAGAAAACCACAGGTTGCTTCAAAGGTATGGTGCATCGGAACAATTGAAACCATTGTATCACTGGGAAATAAAGGAATACAATGGCTAATGGAGCTAATGTTAGAAATTATATTTTTATGGCTCAACATAACCGCCTTTGCTGTTCCAGTCGTGCCTGAAGTAAATATCAAAACCGCCAGCTCCTCAGGACTCATTGGTCTTTCTGGATATTGTTTATCAGATTTCAAGTCTTTGATTTCATTCATTCTGATTATCCATTTGAAATGTTTTAATTCACCTTTAATCGCTTCAATCTTATACAAATGGTTCTCTGAACAGAACACACCCCTCGCCTCACTCTCTCTGAGAATATGGAGTAATTCACCCTCTGAAAGCAGCGGGTCGAGTGGAACACAGACAAGCCCTGCTCGTAAAATAGCAAGGTATCCAATTGCCCATTCAGGACGATTCTCACCTAAAACAGCAAATCGCTCACCTTTTTCCAAACCCAATTTTTGTAAGTAATCTTTTAACTGAATCACCATATCTTTCAATTGTTGATAAGTGAATTGAGTTGTTCCTTTTTTCAGTGCCAGTTTATCTGGATAATTCTTTACCGAATTTTCAAAAATTTCACCGATTGTTTCCACCATTACCTCCTAACATGATAATATTGTCCTTCCCTTTTTTTATCAAAATCGGAACGAGTTCATCAGCATTATATTTTTCACGCAAAAGAAAGAACTCAATAAGCATTGGAAGATTGACGCCACACAATACCCGCAGTTCTTTATGAGTTTTCAACAAGTTTGAGCAGGATATCGCACAGCTTCCGCCAGGCAGGTCAACAAAAATTATTTTTTCTTGTTGATCATTAGTTATTGAGGATTTTAAAACTTCAACAATTGCTTCACAGGATAATTTTTCGTTGGAAAAGACTTCCACCATTTCCTGTTTTCCCAAAATCTTCTCTACGGCATTAAGTAATGAAATAGCAAAATTTCCATGTCCTATTATAATTCCTTTAATCATATTTATACCTCACTCCTTGAGAAGTATTCATTATTGTCAGACCTTTTTTATTCTATATCATCATCAAAATATACACCGGGTAATTCTTTTTTGAAAATAATGCGCTTAAGTTCTTCGTTATATTCACGCGCCGCATTAATTCCTCTTAACTCCAGAAGGTAATTCATTGCCACAACCTCAGCAATTACTGAAATATTTTTACCCGGTGTGAGTGGCAATTGAATATGAGGAATCTTAACCCCCAGAATTTCTTTTAACTTCTTTGTCAAACCGAGACGCTCATATTCGCCTTTTGTTTCCTTCCAGAAAACAAGCTCAATTATTATTTCAATACGTTTGCGCAAACGAACTGCTTTAACCCCAAAGATTCTAAAAATATCCACAATCCCCACACCGCGGATTTCCAGATGATGTTTTAATTTTTCACTTTTTTCTGCACCAGTACCTATCAGCATTTCACCGCGCCGGACAATTTTTACCAAATCATCTGCAACAAGCCGGTGCCCCCTCTCTACAAGGTCAAGTGCACACTCACTCTTGCCAATGCCAGGCTTACCTAAAAATAGCACACCTACCCCATAGATATCCATTAATGTTCCATGCAAAAATATACTGGGTGCAAGTTTATAATCCAGGTAATTTGACAGGGCGTGAATAAATGGTGTTGTTGACAGAGGAGTTTTTAATACCGGTATCTTTCTCTTCTCTGCCTCTTTAATAATTTTTTTGTCAATCTTTAAATTTTTTGTCACAATAATACAGGGAGTTCCTAATTTCATAACCGTAGTAATTCTCTTTTCTTTTGTTTTTTCTTCCAGCGTCTTCAAATAAGATGTTTCAGTTTTACCAATAATCATTATCCGTTCACTCAAAAAATATCCGGTATAACCTGCCAGTGCAAGGCCAGGGCGAAAAATATCGCAACTCGTAATCTCTTTTTGTTTTAGATATTTTTCACCACAGATAATTTTAAAAGAAAAATCATCCTTTTTATCCTGGTATAAAGTAAGGGCAGTAATCTTATTCATATCTACACTCTTTTTGTTTTGGCAGCAATCCTTTTCCGTTCTTTAAATTTATCTTCATACTTTTGCAATTGTCTTTCCGCCTTTCTGGTCACATCTATTATCCCCTGATAAATATCCTGAGTATTAACTTTACAGAGAACAGTAGAATGTTTTACCTGCAGGGTGAGTTCAACAATACTTACTGATTTATCTTTTTCCAGAATCAAATTACCATTTATAATATGGTGTTCAAACCTTTTTAACTTTGCCAATTTTTTTCCAGCAAATTCAGTCAAAGCATCGGTCAATTCAAAATTCCTCGCCGAGATTGTTAAATTCATAATACCTCCTTAATAACCAAAAATTTTTCAAAATATTAATGACCGAAGATTTCTTTGCAAATCACCTTCAAAAAGATATGATGCAACCGCAATGCCTGAAGCACCTGCTCTGAGAACTTTTTGATAATTCTTATTATTTATACCACCAATGCCAATTATTGGAATCTTTATTTTCTTGCTGAGCCGATTTACCAAATCCAGGCCACAAACCCTGGCATCATATTTGGTCATAGTGGGAAAAACAGCACCAACCCCAAGATAATCTGCCCCTGCATTTTGAGCATCAATTGCCTGTTTAATATTATGAGCCGATGCCCCAATAATAAATTTCTCACCCAGAATTTTCCTTGCATGGCTGAGCGGTATATCATCCTGCCCAAGATGCACACCATCTGCATTAATACCCAGGGCAATATCTACACGGTTGTTGATGATAAATTTTAAGTGTGGACTCCGAATTAATTTTTTAATCTTTATTGCATAATTGTAGAATTCCCTATCCGACAAATTCTTTATTCTTAATTGCAACATTGTTACACCATTATTTTCAAGAATGTCAATCATTTTTTTAAGCGGTAACCTATTGAGATACTTTTCATCAATAATCGCATATAATTGAGGATTAAATTTTTTTTGTCTCGTTTCAATTACTAATTTCTCAAGGTCGTAAATCTTGAATCTTATCTTTTTTATGTTTTTCACAAGTTTTTTATTTCTCTGCCGCAGAATTTCTTCAATAATCCTTGCAGACTCCTTTGCCCTGCTGAAATTTGCAAATATTAAGTCCTGTTCATCTGCCCTGGGGATATTGTCAAAAGCAGATTTTCTACCAGGGTCAATTTCACTTTTCCGATGACTAATTAAATTTTCAATAGGTAACATTTTTTTTAATTCAAAAAATTCTTTTCGCATAATTCTTATACGACTGAGTAATACAGGAGCCTTCATTTCAAATCTTATATAATCTTCAAGGAATTTCAAAGAATCAGTGAGTCTATTTAGATTCACATCAAGAACAGATTCCCACGGCACAATTAATTATATTAAAATATTATTTATTGTCAAGCAATAAAAAGCAAACCTCTGTTACTAAATTTTTGGGGAAGACCTTGCCTTTTATATTTTATATGGGATTAACAGCTATGTTTATATAAATAATGAAATGAGTAAAAGAATTGTCATTCCGCCAAGAATACAAATTGCAATAAAAATAAATTTAAATAATTTTTTGGTATGGGATTCTTGATTAAGAAAATATTTTAATAACGCTTCATTAATATTTTGTATACCAGCTTTGGTTTCGTTCCCGATTTTGAGCAGAGATTGGGTTGCCTGACGATTTTCATCAACTTTGGCACAAATATTCTGACTTGTAGATTCATAACATACCGTAAGATTTTTTAAATCAGTTAGCATCTTCTGGGTGGCTGATTCATACTTTACTCCGACTTGGTTAAGAGTATTTGTTATTTCCTGGACAATCAATTTTTGATTGTTGTTAATATCAGAAATGGAGCGGTTTAATTGCGCAACAATTGTTTCAATACTATTTATATTCTTTTTTGAGCCTTCCTGCAAGTCAAATATTGCTTTTTTTAAATTTTCCAGATTGACCTGCAATGATTTATGGAGCAAATTAATCGCTTCTTTTTGCTGCTGGGAGAAAACAGATAATGACTTGTCTACTGCAATAACGACTTCATCAATACGCATTGCCCGGCGTAATTCTCCGGTAACCCTTTCTATCTCATCAGTGAGCTTCTCAAGGCGATTTAGTGATTCAGCATCAAGGATATTCTGTGTAATTGTTTTAGGTTGTGAAATTTCAGATTTTTTTTCAAGTGAAACCGGATGAATTTCCGGCATCACTGATTTTATTTCTGCAGATTTGTCAATTACTGCTTCTCCTGCCTCCTGTTTTACTTCTTCTGCCTTCTTCTTTTCTCCAACTGTATCATAGATTGTTGCCATTTTATCTGCCATTGTTCGGTCACTGACTTTAAGATTTTTAAGGATTTCCATCGCCTTCATAACTTCTTTTTTATTCCCGGCAGACATCTGCCTTTCTATATAAGAGAACAGATATATTGCTGCATCACTTTTTTCATCCAACTCAATAAGTAATTGGGCAATTGTAAAATTTATATCAATATTACCCTGGTCATAACGCAGAACCTTTTTACAAAGGGCAAGGGCATTGCGTAAAAAATTATCATTTTTAAAAGCCTCAATGCCCTTTTGATAAGCAACCAATGCTTCTTTTGGTTTGCTCATTTTTATATAAAGGTCACCGAGCCGATTGAGTAAATTGCCATCATTGGGATTTAATTTTATCGCCCTCTCCAGAATACTAATGGCTTCCTTAAATTTGCCGGATAATTCTAAATTGACGGCATTTTTAAGTAGTTCTTTTATTTCATCAGCTTTTTTTTCAGGAGCCATATTTAAATATCAAAGGAAAATATGGAGCCTGGTTTTACCCAGGCTCCATATCTGGATTCAATGAATCCATTATTCATTTGCAGTGCGTTCGACCTTAATGGCTTTGTCTCCTTTCGGAGTTTGCGTAATTTCAAATTTAACTCGTTCGCCTTCTCTAAGAACCCGATAACCTTCACCCACTATATCTTGATAATGGACAAAGACATCACCGGATCCATCTTCTTTCTCTATAAAACCATAGCCCTTCTTTCCATCGAACCACTTTACTTTTCCGTAGACCAAATTTCCTCCTTTCGAGCCTTCATCGCCCTTGAAGTTCATAAGGGCAACCTCTACGGTCAAAGCTTATAATATTATATTTAATTAATGATGCGTGTCAATAGCCAAGTGCAGAGTTCCAGGATAAGGTATCCACCCCCAGAATATCCTCCGGGTTTAAATAAAAAGAGGGAGGAGAACCTCCCTCTTTTTATTTTGTTACTTTTTTTTCTTTTTACTTTTCTTCTTTGTTTTTTTCGTACCGCATTTAGGCATTATTCCTCCTTTTTATTTTTAATTATACATAGTATTTTTCTTTTGTCAATAACTTTGTGCTTGACTTTTACTCAATTATCAATATAATCAAATGTAAAAAATGAAAGGACTAATTCTCGCCGGTGGTTTTGGCACAAGATTGAGACCTTTAACATATACAAGTGCGAAGCAATTGATTCCAATTGCCAATAAACCTATAATCTTCTATGGCATTGAATCACTGGTCAACTGTGGTATCAAAGAGATCGGTATTGTGGTTGGAGACACTGCTGAGGAAGTAAAAAAAACTGTAGGCTACGGTGAAAAATGGAATATCAAAATTGAATATCTCTATCAATCTGCACCATTGGGCCTTGCCCATGCAATAAAAATTTCAGTTGATTTTCTAAAAGATGAGCCATTTATTATGTATCTTGGTGATAATATATTAAAGGAAGGAGTGAATGATTTTGTAAAAAAATTCGTAGATATTAACCCTGATGCATTGATCTTATTAACCGAGGTCAACAATCCACAAGAATTCGGAGTTGCAGTTGTAGATGAGAAAGGAACAGTTAAAAAATTAATTGAAAAACCAAAAGAACCACCTTCAAATTTAGCCCTGGTTGGTATTTATTTATTTAATAAAAATATATTCACTGCAATTGAGCATATCAAACCATCCTGGCGCAATGAATTGGAAATTACAGATGCAATTCAATGGCTTCTGGATAACGGATTTAATGTAATTTCAGACCGTGTTAAAGGATGGTGGAAAGATACTGGTAAACCAGAAGATATCATTGAAGCCAATTTATTAATCCTTGAAGGGATTGAATCTTCCCATCAAGGTGTCTTAATTGACACAACAGTAAATGGTAGAACCAGGATTGGGCAGGGGACAAAAATTGAAAAAAGTGTGATACGGGGACCAGTAGTAATTGGTAATAATGTGCAAATTAAAAATGGTTTTATTGGACCATTTACATCCATCGGCGACAATGTCATTATAAACAATTCAGAGATAGAATGTAGTGTGATAATGGAAGGCGCCCAGATAAAAAATCTCAATAAGCGTATTGACCGTTCAATCATTGGCAAAAATGTAGTAATCAACCAAACCAATATCTCACCCCGCACACATCGTTTTTATATTGGTGACCAGAGTTTTGTGGAGTTAGTTGAATGAAAGAAATTACTGGATTCAAAGGCAAGAAATTAATTGATGGTGTTCAGATTAAAACATTAAGGTTATTACCTGATGAACGCGGCAGATTAATGGAAATCTTAAGAAATGACGACGAAATTTTTGAAAAATTTGGTCAGGCCTATATCACCTCTGCCTATCCTGGCGTAGTAAAAGCCTGGCATTATCACAAATTGCAGAATGACAATATGACCGTAGTTCAGGGGATGGCAAAGATTGTTCTCTATGATGACCGAGCAGGCAGTGAAACAAAAGGTATAATAAATGAATTCTTCGTGGGTGAACATAATCATATTTTAATTCATATTCCAAAATTGGTCTGGCACGGTTTCAAATGTATTAGTGAAAAAGAATGTATCATATTAAATATTGTTACCGAGTGTTACAATTATAAAAATCCTGATGAATACCGTAAAGACCCACACAATTCAGATATCCCTTATGATTGGACAAGAAAAGATGGTTAGTCTTTCACAGACAAAATCCAAAATAAAAAATACAAAACAAATATGAAAGTCTTAATCACTGGCGGCTGTGGTTTTATTGGTTCAAACTTTATTCGTTATTTTAACAGCAAACACGCTTATTATAAAATCTTAAATGTTGATAAACTTACATATGCCGGAAATTTAGAAAATTTAAGGGGATTGGAAAGAAAGGGTAATTATCATTTTGTCCGTGCCGATATAAGCTGTGCTTCAATTATGCGCCGCATATTTGAAAAATTTCGGCCCGAAATGGTAATTAATTTTGCTGCCGAGACGCATGTTGACCGGAGTATAATGAGTCCTGCCCCATTTATCAAAACCAATGTTATTGGTGTAGGTGTTTTATTGAACCTTGCTTTGAAATATAACATCAAAAAATTCCTGCAAATTTCTACTGATGAAGTATATGGTTCAATTTTACACGGTGGTTTCCGTGAAGACAGTCCGCTTGACCCCTCAAGTCCTTATGCTGCAAGCAAAGCAGCAGCAGATGCGCTGGTCATTTCATATTATAAAACCCATGGTTTACCTGTATTGATTACCCGCTCTTCAAACAATTATGGACCTTATCAGTTTCCAGAAAAATTGATTCCTCTTGTTATTCTTAATGCCCTCAATAATAAAAAGGTTCCAGTCTATGGTGATGGGATGAATGTCAGGGATTGGCTCTATGTAGAAGATAATTGTGAAGCCATTGATTTAGTGCTTCATGAAGGCAAGCTCGGTGAAATATATAATATTGGAGGCGAGAATGAGTTGACCAACCTTTTTGTGGTTAAGTTTATCCTGAAAAAATTAAACCGACCCGAGAAACTAATTACCTTTGTCAAAGACCGACCCGGACATGACCGAAGATATTCTTTATCTTTGAATAAAATCAGAAGACAGATTGGCTGGCATCCCAAAACCTCTTTTGAAACCGGCTTAAGAAAAACTATTGAGTGGTACCGGAAGAATCAAAAATGGCTGAAAAATACCCAGAGCGGTGAGTATCGTGAATTTTACAAAAAGCATTACTCCCGACTGGGATTGAAAGAATTTTAATGAAGGGTTTTGTTGTAGCCATTGATGGCAAGGCAGGTTCAGGAAAGAGCACAACTGCTCGTGGTGTTGCAAAAAAATTAAATTTTTTTTATCTGGATACAGGCGCAATGTATCGCGCCTTCACCCTGAAGTATATGTTGAATACACGCAATTATAAAAATATTGATATAAA
Source organism: Caldifarciminota bacterium (assembly GCA_037443805.1). GTDB lineage: Bacteria > Hydrothermota > Tepidihabitantia > SM23-42 > JAOAFX01 > JAOAFX01. Next base: position 21,403 of record JBBINQ010000010.1, read on the forward strand.
ACTGGTCAATAAATTATTGAAGAATACAAAGATTGAGTTAATAAAGGATGACGATGACCTTAAGATAATGCTTGACGGAAAGGATGTATCACGGGAAATCAGAAGCCCATTGATAAATAATCTCGTTTCACAGATCTCAGCAATTAAAAGAGTTCGCGAATGGATGGTAAAAAGACAACGGGGAATTGCCCGTGGTAAAAATATTGTCTGCGAGGGCAGGGATATGACAACTGTAGTTTTTCCAAAAGCACAGGTCAAAATCTTTATGGACGCAGATTTAAAGACCAGGGCGAAGCGGAGAAGAAAAGAATTAAATGAAAAAAATATTAGGGTCAATATGACAGAAATTATAAATAATTTAAAATTTCGTGATACATTTGATTCAACAAGAAAACATTCGCCATTAAAAAGAACTAATGATGCTATTTTTATTGACACTACAAATTTAACAATTGAAGAGGAAATCGCACTGGTAGAAAAAATTGTGCGCAATAGATTAAATAAATTCTAAAGCAATAAAATTTTTAAAAAGACGAAATTATTTGCTGGATATTTTCTACTATAACTTTCTCGTCTGTTTTAAACCATTTTATTCCAGGGATTCTTTTGAACCAGGTTATCTGTCTTTTGGCAAAATTTCTGGTATGCTGTTTTGCCTTGTTGATTGCCTCGGGCAATGTCAATTTACCCTGTATAAATGCAACAATCTCTTTATAACCAATGGTTCTTAAACCATTACAATCTGGTGTATAACCCATTTTTAAAATTGATACAACTTCATCAACAAGACCGCTTTTTACCATACCATCAAAACGCTCATTAATTTTTTTATATAGTTCAGCACGTTCTAAATATAAACCGATATAGTAAGGCTGGTATTTTGGTTCGGGTTTTCTGGTTTTCATCATTGTGGTTAAAGGCTTACCGGTAATTTCATAGACTTCAAGCCCTCTTAAAATACGCTGTTTATCCCTTGGTTTTATAACCTTTGCCCATTCCGGGTCTACATCCCATAATTTCTGATAAAGATATTCAACCCCTTTTTGTTTTAGCATCTCTTCCAGTCTTTCTTTTATTCGTTTATCAGATTCGGGCAAATAATGCAGGGGATTGAATAATGCCCTGATATAAAGACCTGTTCCTCCACAAATAATGGGCAATCTGCCTCGTGCTATTATTTCTTCAATCAGATTTTCTGCATCACGGGCAAATTGACCACAGGAATAGTGCTGGTCAGGTTCTAAAAAATCTATTAAATGGAATACTGCTTTTTTACGCTCTTCAGCATCAGGCTTGGCAGTGCCGATATTGAGATATTTATATATCTGTCTTGAATCAGCAGAGATAATCTCTCCATTGTATTTTCTGACGATTTCAATGGCAAGATGTGTCTTACCCACTGCAGTTGGACCAACAATCGTGATAATCCTGTTCATTAAAATAGATTATAGACAAATCTCTTAGCAAAGCAAGCACCATTTTTACTGAGTCCTGAATATTTTCTAAAGAATTCCCTTGATTATTGAAAGAAATAGGCTATAATTCTATGGAATGAAAGAAAGACATACACATCACAGAATAGTTAACACACGCAATATCTTCCTTGTAATATTTCTCAATTTATTTATTACCATTGCTGAAGCAATAGGAGGATTGTTCGCCGGTAGTCTGGCACTACTCTCTGATGCACTGCACAATTTTAGTGACAGTATTGCAATATTAATAAGTTACATTGCCCTGCGTCTGGGACAGCGCAAAAGCACTGTGCAAATGACATTCGGTTTTAAAAGGGCAGAGATACTTGCAGCATTCTTTAATGCTTCGGTTCTGATTATTATCATATTCTTTCTTTTTAAAGAAGCAATCAATAGATTTTTTAACCCGCACAAGATAGATAGCTTATTAATGATGACCGTCGCTGTAATTGGATTGATCGCCAATCTCATCAGTGTGCTATTATTAAAAAAGGACGCCCATCATAATCTTAATATCAAGTCTGCGTATCTACATCTGATTGCGGATTCCCTCTCTTCAGTGGCAGTGGTGGTTGCCAGTCTTTTTATCAAATTATTCAATTTTTATCTGCTTGACCCGATACTTACCATAATTATCGGAATATATATATTACGCGAAAGTTATCTCATTGTCCGAGATACAATAAATATCCTTATGCAGTCAACCCCTCCTGGCATTGACCTTCTGAAAATTAAATGTGCCATTGAAGAAATTCCTGAAGTCCATAATCTCCATCATGTCCATATCTGGCAGATGACAGATAAAGAGATACACTTTGAAGGACATATTGATGTATGTGAAGACTTCCGAACAAGCGAGGTCGCCAGTATCATTGAAAAAATAGACAATCTGCTTGCGGAAAAATTTGGAATCAGCCATACCACAATCCAGGTTGAGTTTGGAACCTGCACTGATAAAGAAGTAATAAAAAATTGTTAAACTTTATTCTATTATCTTTAATTTCTGTCCGCGGTTATTTTCAAGATAGAGCAAAACTGCCTGAATTTTAAAATCAGAATATATTACTTTAAGACCCTGTTTATACATCTCAATCTGATGTTTATAATCTTTTTTTTCTACGCCGGTCTTATAGTCAATTACAAAAACTTTTTGAGGCTCAAATATCAAACGGTCAATATGCACTGAGACATCCTTTTTTTCATCTTCAAAATAAAGGGCAAGTTCATTTTTGAATTTCACATCTCTACCCTCTCGGTAGAATATGAACCGTAGGTCAGGGTCAGTAAAAGTCTCATACAAAAGTGGTTTCAATTTTTTTTCAATATCCTCAAAATCTTTTTTGGTTCGCGTAAGGTTGTCTTTTGTAAATTTCAATAGTTCTTCAACAACTTCATCAATTTCCAAACCATCAAGCCATTCTATTTTACTCAATACCTTGTGCACGGTTTCACCAAATTTCATACCGCGACGCCGTGCAAATTCAATAATCTCAAGACCACGCTCGGTCGGCGAGTAGATTTCTCTCTCCTCAGTAACTTTTTGAACTTCTTTAAATTCCTTTTTATATTCTTTTACAGGTGTTTCTTTTACTATTGGCTCTACGGTCTTTACTGGAATCTTGTCAAAAGGCAATGGTTCACCATTAAATTTTTCTTTAATATATTCAATCCAGAAACCAGGATTCTTTCCTCTGGTCTTGAAACCTAACATATAGACACCAGATTTAGCACGGGTAAGCGCAACATACAGTAGATTCAAATTGTCAATCTGCTCAAGTTCTTTTTCTCTTTTAAGTAGACCCGGAAGATATTTTCCATAGGCACGCCAGTATAGCTTATCAGGCCTTGCATTTGATTCGTATGAAAATATGATTTTTTCCTTATTACTGCCACACTCAAAATTTGTTTCAGGTAAGATTACTATTTCAAATTCTAAACCTTTTGCCTTATGAATGGTCATTATGCGTACACCTTCAAATTGTGCCTCTTTGATTTCAATTGCTGGACCATTATACTCAAGCCATTTGATAAAATCAGACAGAGAACCATAACCCTCACCCGTATATGTAATCGTTGCATCAAGCAGTGTTGCAATGGGATATGACATTCTTGATAGCAGAGACTTATATATATTAAAAATTAACTGGTATGGGTTCATAAAATGCACAAATGAAAGCAATTCCTGAAGTTTTTTAGTGATCCCCAGATGAGCATAATCGTCCAAAAGAACCATATATAAACTTTTATTCGTTCTGTTTTTAATATCTGCCATTTCGTAAATCAAATCCTCATCAAGTTTTGCAATTTTTGATTCAAGAATATGGAGAAGACTAAAATCATCTTCAGGGTCATCTAAAAATTTTAATAAATGTATAACCAATTGCACATCCGGCTCATCCATAATACTTGTCCGCGACCTGCTTATACAGGGAATTCCGTTCCTGGATAATATTCCAGCCAGATTTGCGGCAAAGATATTTTTTCTTGTTAATATTGCAATATCGCTCTCCCTGTATCCAGCATTTTTTAAATCTTTTATTATCTCAACGACGCGCTCCATAGTTTTTTCAATACCTTCGTCTTTCTTATCAAAGTCACCCACTTCTTCAATACGCACCCACCCACCAACATTTTGTGGTTCTGTTTTATCATCTTTATCAAGAACCTTATTTACAAAATCTATTATTTCTTTTTTGGTCCGATAATTTATATCCAGTCGTTCACTAACAATCTTCTCGCCATATTTTTTCTTTAATTCATCAAACAACTCGGGTGCACCCTGGCGCCATCTAAAGATTGCCTGGTTAGGGTCACCAACATAAAACAGACTCTTCTCCTCTGGTTCACCTGCGGTTATCTCATCCAAAATCGGCTCAAGAATATCAATTTGCTTATAACTTGTATCCTGAAATTCATCAATCATTAAGTGATTTATATTAGCACCCAACTTATAGTACAGATAATCCACTTCAGAAGTTTTTTCAAAAACAGAAAGAACATAATCTTCAATATCACTAAAAGATATTACATTCTTTTTCTTCTTTTCTGTCCGGAATATTTCCTGAACTTCAATAAGCGGTAGAAAATAAAGAATGAGTTTATTATTTGAACACGCTTCAAGATAGGAGACGATATTTTCTTTGATTTCCTTAATAATATTCCTATATTCCTGCGGGTCAGGGATGTTTTCAATAAATTTAGTAAAATAACCCTTGCCCATTGCAGACTCCTCTGTGAAGTAGTGAAGAAAGGTAAATAATGAATCATCATCCTTATTTGAAATAAATGTATCTATTTTATCTAAAAAACCCTGCCAGTTCGCATTAATTTTGCCTGCATTTGTATATGTTGCAGAAATGTTTTCATCAACAAAATCTCTAAATTTTTTAAATGCAGATATCAAGTCTTTCTGGCATTCTTTAAGCCCTTCTCTAAGTTTTTCTCTTTTTTTATTTAACTGTTGTAGCATAGAAAACCAGGGGCTCAGCTTTAAGTATAATTCTTTTATCAATTCTTTTGCGTCAGTCTGCTCTGAATGGATAAGCTTTAAAAGTGCATCTTTAGACTCACTATTTTTATGTGCATATTCAAAATATCGGTCAATGGACTGTTCAAAAATTAATGCCTCTTCAGGTTCATCAATAATTTTATAACCAGGCAGAATACCTGCTTGGAATGGAATGACCGAAAGAAATGATGCGAACATACTATGGAATGTTGAAACATTCAAAGCAGAAAGATTATTTAACAGATAATCCCTTTTGCGTGAGGTGATTTCTTTTATTTCCTTTTCAGAGTAGATTTTAGTAAAGTATTCAAAAACATCTTTTTCTTGTTTTGTCAGAACTCTGCCCATGGCTAAAACTTCAAGATATCGCATAATCCTTGATTTCATTTCATATGCAGCAGCATTGGTAAAGGTAATGGCATAGAGCGACTCTAAAGGAAAATTTTTTTTATGTAAATAAAGTAATAAAAATCTTTTGGTGAGGGCATGGGTCTTTCCTGAACCAGCAGCAGAAATGAGGGCAATATTCTTAATCTCCTTCATATTCTCTCCTTCCACATATTACACAATAAGGACAATACTCGCAGTTGTCCTTATCCGCAGTTTGATATAATGGAATGTCCTTATCTAACATTTCGTCAATTGTCGGAATAAGTATTTTTTCTCTAAATCTATTTAAATAATCAATAACCTCCTCATCATTGCAAATATCAGAAGTCATTGGTTCACTGCCAATCTTATAGTAAATCAGCCCACCAATCTTTTTTTTACTATCTTTTAAAAACATAAGTGCATAAAGTGGCAACTGAAATTCTAAAAATTCCTCACCAATGGTATAGGTCTTTTTATCCGGCACTCCACCAGTCTTATAATCAATGATGTAATACTTACCATCCTTTATATCAATACGGTCAATATAGCCTTTCAGGCCTATTGATTTTCCGCCAATCTCAATACTATCCGTAACCTTCTCTTCAGCATATTCAGGAATAATCCTATACCCTTCAGCAAATCGCTCCAGTTCATATTCTATAAATTTTTCTATATGTATTCTGTATAACTCTAAATTAAAATAAGTAACAGGTTTAGGAGGAACAGCGATGTATTCACGGGAATTAATTGCCTTGTTTAACAGTTCTTCAAATTTTTCTATTGCCTTATTCTTTTGACTTCGGTCAAAAACGCCTTTTGGAAAATGTTTTTTATAGAACTCCTTGGCAACTTTATGAAATATTGAACCCCAGATTCTCGCATCAAATTCTTCAGAAATCATATCGGGTTCTTGTATGTTCAGTAAATATTTCAAATAAAACTGATATGGGCAACCCTTGTAGGTACTGAGTAAACTTTGACTCAAACCCCACTGAGATATTTTTAGCAGCGCCTTCATTATTTTACTATTTTTCTTAACACTATGTTCTGGTATCTTTATTACACCACGTTCAAATATATCAGAGACACCATCTACTTTATATCCAGCTGATTTAAGCATCATAATAAAACGGGATGGAATATCACTTTTTTCTTCGGCTATGTATGAAAGGAAAACTTCTTTTTTACCACTGATTAATTGGGTAAAATAATAGTAGTAAAGATTTTCACGCTCCTGGCTTGTGATCAAACCCATCTCCTTACGCAATGCCGGATTGATAAAAATATCCTTTTCACTTCGCCTCGGGAAAATTCCCTCATTCATTGAAGGTATGATTATACAATCAAAATCAAGGTTTCTTGCTTCAAGGATACCAATTATCTGAATACCTTTTAAAGGTTCCCCTTCAATACGATATCTTCCATCTTCCAGTACCCTGAGGATAAACTCAAACATATCTATGCCTGAATTAAAATGGTTATTTTCAATGCGCAATTGAGCAAGATGCTCTAATTCATCAAAAAATTCTTTTATTCCCGGCAAGTTCTTTTTGATGATTTCGCTATTATATAAAAGAACTTCGTTGAGCATATGATGGAGATTCTCTATATATTCATTAAGGGGCAAATTCTGCTGAACCGTAGTAAAGCATTTTTCCAGAAAATTTAATAAAGGTGAAAAATCAGGCTCTTTACTGAAAAATTTTTTATCAAAATAACTCAGATTTTCTTTAATTATTTCATTTCTCAGTCGGTAAACTAAAGGACGGAGCCGAACATTATCAATGACTGCATTTTTTACCAAGGGATGCTGGAGAAAAACAAAAAATTCTGTATGGTGAAAATTACTCTTAACTGTTTCATACAAATGGTTCAAAAAAGAGTAAAAGATTTGGTTGTTAAATGGAATACCAGCAGAGAGATTATATTCAAGCCCATAAGATTTTAACATCTCAGTAATTGGAAACAGAAGTGTCTGGTCAGTTAGCACAATACCAATGCGATGGGGGTCTTTATATTTTTTTATTGCCTCAAGCACAACCTTAATCAGATAAAATGTCTGCTTGGTCATTGTCTCAAGGGAATTGATATGAATTACTGGACGCACCACAGGTTTATGGTTGAGGATTTCTACACGCTCAATATCAACATTGAGAAATTTTAATAGTTCATAATGTAAAAAATATTTTCTGAAGACATCATCACTAACAGATAACTCCTTTATCGCGCCTGAATGGAGAACCAATTCTGCAGGTAGTTCTTCTAACATCTTTTTAATGATAAATTTTTCAAAAGAAGTCAATGCAGCAATACCGGCAACTACAATAGATTCAAAATCAGCAAATATCTTTGAATCGTAATCTTTATAGACTTTTTCAATTTTATCAATCTCATCTAAATAACCTGACTCTGCAATATTTTTTCGGTACTGCTGGTAGACCTTTTTCAGTATCGGTAGTTCTTCTGTAATATAACGTTCGGGAAAATGGAGTTCAGCAGACCTCTTTTCTATCTCACTAATATCTAACTTTTCCTGGCTCAATTCATCAAAAAATCCAAGGAGTCTATTCCCGATAGAAATAAACCGTAAAAAAGGCAGGTTCTGCCAGAAACTTACTTTTAAATCATCAATCGTTTTTTTAAGAATAAAATTTCTTTCAATACCGTGTAAAATATTTGCCTGTTTACCACCAATCTTTTCGTAAATATACCTGACCAGCTCATCCATCGTTAACATAATTGGCGGAATAATCCCTTTTACTTCTGCAGTTTCAAGCAAATATCTCCGAAAATAGAATTTATTCCGCTCACTCGGAAATATTACAAGTATCTTTGAAAAATCAGGGATATTAGCTTTAAATTTAGATACAAAATATTGAGCCAGAATTTTTAAAAATGGTAATTCAATAGGTATAATTTTAATTTTTTCTTCGTTTATCATAGATAAATCCTTTTTTGTTTTTTATATTCCCCCTTTTAATTTTGCACAAGTATATTATAATCAAATTTTGTCCAAAATCAATTACTATTTATCTTGACATCTTTGATATTTTGTATAATCTAATACTTGTTATGTCGTTATCAAATTTAAAAAAATCTCTTACACCGATTTTAAAACCATTTTCTTATCTAATTGATTTTGTCCTGCCCTGTTCCTGTATTGTCTGCAAAAAAGAGATAAACCAGGGGCTTGTCTGCAATGACTGCCTTGACCTTGTAGTATATCTTCGGCCACCTCTTTGCCCCCATTGTGGAAGGCCCATTGATAAAACAAAGACCTGTGAATATTGTAGATATGAAAAATATCTTGATTATGGCAGGGCATTCACACTCTATGTGCCACCAATTGACCAGATGATACACCATCTGAAATATCGCGGCAAAACAAATCTTGCAAGATTTTTTGGGCTGGGTATGGCAGGCATAATAAAATCAGACTACTATTTTAAAAAAATAGATTTTATCACACCTGTGCCACTCTTTTGGTGGAAAAGATTGCGCAGAACCTATAATCAGGCAGAAATCCTTTCAAGGATAATCCATCAGGAGACATCTATTCCTCTGAATGAAGCCCTGATAAGAATCAAAAATACAAAGACCCAGACCAAACTTGACCATAAAAAGAGGCAGGAAAATGTGCGTAATGCCTTTGCCCTGAAAAAAGGGATGAATATTGATGGTAAAAAGGTGCTCGTTATTGATGATGTGATGACCACGGGTGCGACCATAAAGGAGTGTGCAAGGGTATTAAAACAGGCAGGAGCAGAAAGTGTATATTCTCTTGTCGCTGCCATCACACCCTGATTCCTTGACTTTGATTATAAAATTGATAGAATAATCTGTGGGATACCTGAAGATAACCAGACCCTTAAACTGTGCAATTACATTTGTCTCTGTGCTCTGTGGTGCCTGGGTGGGAAAAGAGATTATTTTCACCAATAAAATTATATTTGCGGGCATTATTGGTTTCCTGGTCTGTGCCTATGGCAATATTATAAACGACTTAAATGATATAGCAATTGACCGGATAAATAATCCCAAAAGGCCGCTCGTCACAGGTCTGGTCAAAAAAAATATTGTGGTGATAATGGCGCTCATATTTATAATTTTATCCTTAAGCATCACTACAGTGCTGGGATTAAAATCTTTTTTGCTCGTGCTGATTACAATAATATTGCTCTCACTCTATGCAGTCTATTTTAAAAAAACTCCTTTTGCAAATTTTATTGTGGCAATCATTGCCGGACTAAGCTTTGTCTTTGGTGGATTCATAACAGAGAATATTATCTCTTTAATTCCCGCATTGTTTGCAATCTTGATTCACACGCCAAGGGAGATTATCAAGGATATAATGGATATAAAAGGAGACAAAGAATTCAGTGTTGCATCATTACCCATAATTTATGGTGAACAAAATGCACGAAACATTGCCCGCTTTTTTCTCATTTTATTCATCCTTGCCTGTCCCCTGCCTTTTATCTTCGGTGTTTTGAATATCAAATACTTAATTGTTACTGGTGTTATTGCAATCCCTTTGACCATATTTATAATTATACAACTTCATAATAGTTCTCGTGCAAGCAATTTATTAAAATTTATTATGTTTATTGGGCTCATTGCCTTTATTATTGGATGATTAAACTTATAATTCTTGGTATAGTGCAAGGATTGACTGAGTTTTTGCCCATTTCAAGTTCAGGACATCTTGCATTATTAGAAAATCTTTTCAGGATTGAAGAACCGGTTGCACTCACTGCTTTTTTACACTTTGGCACATTCCTTGCAACCCTGATATTTTTTAGAAAAGAAATCATTGAAATTATTAAAGGCTTAATCAAATGGGAAACACTGGCAAAAACATATGTAGTAAATATCATTATCGGTAATATTCCGATTGTTATCTTTGCAGTCTTCTTGAGAGATGTAATTGAATCTACATTTAGTGATGTAAATATTATAATGATATTCTTAGGTATCACTGGTGTAATACTCCTGCTCACCTCAATCGTGCAAAAAGGCACTAAAGATGTTTCATTATTTAGGGCATTTTTCATTGGTATTGGACAGATGTTTGCAGTCTTTCCGGGATTATCGCGCTCAGGACTGACCATCTCTTCAGGCATCTTTTGCGGTGTAAAACCCGAAGAGTCATTCAAATTCTCATTCTTACTCTCTATACCTGCAGTGCTGGGTGCAAATATATTAGAATTAAAACAGATAACCCAATTGGGCAATTTAGTAGAACTTATCATCGGAATGATAATAAGTTTTATTTCAGGATATATTGCCCTGAAGATTCTCCGTGCACTTGTTCAGAAATGGTTCTATCTATTTGGTTTCTATTGTTTGGTCATCAGTGTAGTATATTTATTAATAAAAATTTAAGTATAAAAGGGGGTCATATGTTAAAAGCACTTGTGGGATATTATTCGGCCACGGGCAATACAAAAAGGATGGCACAGGCAATTGCTCGGGGTATAAAAAAACAGGGGATTGAGGTTGACCTATTGCCCATAAAAGACATTAAACCCAAAGACCTGCTCAAGTATCATCTTTTAATCTTTGGTTCTCCAACCTATTATGGATTAATGTGTGCAGAAATGAAAACATTGATTGACCAGAGTGTTAAGTATCATGGTAAATTATCAGGTAAGGTAGCCGGTGCATTCACTTCAAGTGGTGGTATTGGTGGTGGTAGTGAGACCACAATCTTGAGTATCCTTGAAGCATTTCTGGTCCATGGAATGATTGTAATGGGTGAGCATGGTGCTTATCATTATGGGCCCGTGAGCATTGAAAGACCTGATAAGAGAACGATTGTTGCTTGTGAATTATATGGCAACAAAATGGCAAGATTAACAAAAAAGATCTTTGAAAAATAGGTATTGACTTTTTTAAAAGAATAATTATAATATAGTAGAAAAAGGAGGTCTTATGAAGCCAAAGGGTTATCTACCTTTAAGTCTGCTTCTGGGCATTATGCTCTTGAGTGCTGGCTTTTCTGCCCAGAGGGTAGTGGTCTGTGAAGAACTCTACCAGGAAGGCTGAGGCTCCTGTAATCCAGCCAGTGGGACACTGGCTCAGATTGCAATAAACTATCCAGGTAGGGTTGCTGCTATAGAGATGCATATCAGTTCAAGTTACCCCCTGTATTGTGCTGAAGCACTACAAAGAATGTATTCTTATCCACCGCCATATTATTATGGTGGTTCGTGGTACTATGCAACACCCTGGCTCTGGTATGATGGAGACCCGCATGGAAGTTATGACTATTCACAATGGCAATCAAAGATTGTCACTGAAATGAACAGACCAGCACCATTCACCTGCACAATGTGGGGCATTTATACGCCATTAAGAGGGACTGGCACAGTCTATGCAAAATTCCGTAATGACTCTACTGCAACTCTAACTGGTCGTATCCGCTTTGTGTTGACTGAAGATAGTTTATACTATTCTGCACCCAATGGTGACCTCTGGCACAATCATGTTGCCCGCGATTATCTACCAGACACAAGTGGAACACCGGTCACGCTTGCTCCTAATGATTCAATAACAGTGAGCAGAAACTTTACTGTCCAGTCAGGCTGGAATGCAAACAAGTGTGAAATTGTTGCCTGGATACAGAGCACGGCCTTGCTTTCTGATTCTACAAGGGACATCTGGCAGGGCGGTCTAATAAAGGTTTCTCAATTGACCTATGTTGCTGAAGAGAATACTGAAAATTCATTAACTGAGAGAATAGGACCAAGCCCGAACCCCTGTGTGAACAAGACTACTTTCAATTTTAGACTAAATAGTAGTACACTATACCAGATCAATATCTTTGATGTAGCAGGCAGAAAGATACGCACAATTAAGGGTCTGGCAACTGGTAATGAGCAGAAAGTAGAATGGGATTTAAAAGATGCTCAAGGAAAAAGAATGGGTTCTGGTGTATACTTTTATCAATTTGAAAGCAAAGAGACCAACGCAAGCGGGAAGATTGTAATAAGATAAAAAATAAATTTTTTATAAGGGCGGATGCTGTAAATACAATGCATCCGCCCTTTTTATTTATCCAGAATATCCTGCAGACAATTTGATAAGGAAAAAAATTGTAGATTACAGAAGAACACTAAAAAACTTGACTTATTATTTTTTTTTAGTATAATCAAATAATGCCAGAAATTAAAGAATTAAAGGATATACCATCCATAGATAAAATCTTAAATTATAAAGAATTGCAGGATTTTGCGGAAAAATTAGACCATTCATACTTAGTCTCAATCATTCGCAATAAAACCGACGAAATTAGAAAACAGATAATTGTTGGAAAAAAAATTACCATTGAAGATTTCAAAAATGCAATTATTAACGAATTAAATGAGTTTATTACTCCATATTTTTCCTATGCAATAAATGGTTTGGGTATTGTGCTCCATACTGGATTGGGAAGGGCACCATTTGTAAATGGTGTTACAGATGCACTGAAATCTATCAGCATTGGTTATTCTTTGCTCCAGATTGATGAAGAAGGAAAAAGGTCTGACCGTTACAAAAAAATAAACAAACTACTCCAGATTATAACTGGCGCTGAAGCAGGTATCTTTGTGAATAACAATGCTGGTGCAACACTATTGATTTTAAATACCATTGGCAAAGGTAAAGAGATTATTATTTCCCGTGGACAATTGATTGAGATTGGTGGTTCTTTCAGAATTCCTGATGTAATGGCGCAGAGCGGTGCAATATTGCGTGAAGTAGGGACGACCAATCGCACGCATTTGAAAGATTATGAATCTGCAATAAATGAAAATACTGCGGCGATATTACGTGTACACCAATCAAATTATCGTATTATGGGTTTTACAAAAGAGGTTCCCCTTGAAGAACTCGTTGCACTCGGAAAGAAGCATAATCTACCAGTCATTGATGACCTCGGCAGTGGTGCATTAATTGATTTTTCAAAGTATAATTTGCCAAAAGAGCCAATGGTTCAGGATAGTATAAAAGCCGGTGCAGATATTGTCTGTTTTAGCGGCGATAAACTCATTGGTGGTCCACAGTGTGGAATAATCATTGGAAAAAAGGACTATATTGAACGGATAAAAAAGAATCCCCTTACAAGGGCATTGAGATGTGATAAATTGACAAGTTCAGTGCTTGAGGCAACGCTCCAATTATTTTTAAGAAAGGAAGAAGAAATATTAAAAAAACATACTGTTATCTCATTGTTATTAAAACCGCTCGAGGAAATAAAAAAACAGGCACGGGTATGTGCAAAAAAGATAGCGTCTATACCTGATATTAAATGTGAAATAAAACCTTCGGTCTCTGAAATCGGTGGTGGTTCACTAAGCACTGAACAATTACCTACCTATGTCCTTGCGGTCAAATCAAATAAGATAACAGTAGAGAAACTTGCGCGGCTTTTGCGACTCTATAAACCACCAATATTTGGCAGGGTGGAGCAGGATTATTATTTGATTGATTTCCGAACCGTTTTAAAGGGTGAAGAAAAAATAATTGCTGAAGCATTGTATAATATTCTTGCAAAAAATGAGTGAATTACCAAAAAAACATATTGTCATTGGCACTGCCGGGCATATTGACCATGGTAAGAGTGCACTCATAAAGTCTTTAACTGGAACAGACCCTGACCGTTTGAAAGAAGAAAAAGAACGGGGCATGACAACAGACTTGGGTTTTGCCTTTTATGGTGACGATGTAACAATCATTGATGTCCCCGGACATGAAAAATTTGTCAGACATATGCTTGCCGGTGCAAGCACTATAGATTTTGTGATATTTGTCATTGCTGCTGATGATGGTGTTATGCCCCAGACCATTGAACATTTTGAAATATTAAAATTGCTCCAGATAAAGAAAGGTGTGATTGTTGTCACCAAAATTGACCTTGTAAAAAAAGAACACCTGGATACAGTCATTGAAGATATCAATAATCTAACCAGAGACTCTTTTTTACAGGATGCACCAATAATACCCGTATCAAATACCACTGGTGAAGGCATTGATAAATTAAAAATTATTTTAAATGAACTGATCAGTAAAATTGAAACAAAACAGGATAAAAAAATTTTCTATATGCCTATTGACCGTTGTTTTACAATGAAAGGCTTTGGCACAGTAATTGCTGGAACCATTCTTTCCGGGAAGATTAAAATCGGTGATACTGTAGAACTTTTACCACACAAAAAACAGTTAAAAATTCGGGGAATTGAAGTTCATAATAAAAAAGTTGAAGAGGTAGGAACAGGTTATCGCGCTGCAATAAATATTGTTGGTGCAGAAAAAGAAGAGATTGAAAGGGGAAATGTAATTGCCCAACCCGGATACTTTGAACCTTCTTTATTTATGAACGGTTCTTTATATCTTTTAAATTCTGCCCCGGGTTTAAAAACCTTTACCAGAGTAAGAATCCATATCGGCACGAGCGAAGTCCTCGGACGGGTCATCATCCTGGAAAAAAAGAGTATTGAACCAGGTGAAAAGGCAATGGTCCAGTTTCGCTTAGAAACTCCAGCAGTATGTGATATTGGAGATAGGTTTGTAATCCGCAGTTATACACCGGCGATGACAATTGGTGGTGGTGTAATCTTAGAACCGAGGGCAGAAAAGATTAAGGCATTTGATGAGAAGATTCTTGAACATTTACAAAAAATAGAGACCCAGGACCCGCTTGTGCTTGTGGAAGAAGACCTGAATCAAAATTGTACCATACCCAGAAAAGTTGAAGACATTGCGAAAGATGTGAATCTTAATTTAGAAACTGTGAAAAATCTGATTAGAGAACTATTAAACCGAAACGCAGTGGTTGTAATTGATGAAAAAAAAGGATTATATTTCAGTACGAAAAACTTCACAGAGTTAAAAAATAAAATTCTTGAAATCATAAAAGATTATCATCACAATAATCCCACACATTTAGGAATACCCAGGCTTACATTGACAACACATCTTCCCAGGGGATTGGATAATAGCCTATTTAATTTTGCAATCAATCAATTAAAACAAGAACAGAAAATTAATATTGCTGAAGATGGAAAGATTAGTCTTTATGACTTCAAGGTCTCATTAAATAAAGAACTTGAAGCATTGGTTCAGAAAATAGAAAAAATATTTTTGGATGCCAGATTTCAGCCGCCAGAAATTGAAGTTTTAATAGAACAGAAAATCGGGACTCCTGATTTAATAAAAAAGGCTTACCGATATTTGCTTGATAACGGCACACTGATTTTTGTTGGTGAAGGGATTGCCTTTCATAAAGATATGCTGGAAAGTGCAAAAACAAAATTAATCAATTTTTTAAAAGAACATAAAGAGATAAGGGTTGCTGATTTCCGTGATTTAATCAATGCCAGCAGAAAGTATGCCCTGCCCCTTTTAATCTATTTTGACACAAAAGGTATTACTATTAAACGGGGAGAAGTGCGTGTTTTAGGCATTGGCGGAGGCGTGTAGGAATCGAACCTACCGTCCCCCTTTCGAAGGACAACCGGGTTTGAAGCCCGTCAGGCACACCAGCACCCATCCGCCTCCCCATTATATTTAGATTTTCTCAATACCGTTCACAGATTATAAATAACAGTTTATCCTGCTAAACTTATTATATTCATAAGCACAAATTTGTCAATCAGTATTAGCAAACATTAAGATACTCACTATCGCTTTGGCGTTGACTTAATGCTAAAAAATTATATAATATAGCAAATGAAGGAACAGTAGGTTATTAATAGTAAGAAGACAAATGAATGTTTATAAATGCAGGATATTTATTATTATAATATTACTAATAAAATTGTGTGTTGCTGACCGGATACCCAATTCATTTATTGCCAAAATAAGCGAATTATATTCGTAGATACCACAGGATATGGCATCTTTTTATGGCTCGGATTTTAAAATAAATTTTGAAAAAACCAACCAAATTGGAGCTGCTTGGTATAGCTATGTTGAACCAGGATATTGGATTTATAATTATGTCCGGATAGATACCGCAGGTAATATTTTAATGGACGCACGTAATTTTGATAGTAAAGATGTTTTTTGGCACAAATTCGACATCTTGGCAGACGCGTATAATCCCAATCCGCATCTAAAATATTTAACTGATGAACAGGGGAATAGTATTATAATTTATAATTATTATGTGGATGAACAATCAGGTGAAGGCTGGAAATTAGCATGGGTAAAAATCGATACTTCATTTACTTTGTCACACAATACTTTAAATGGAACTTCCAAAAGCAACTCTTTCACAGTCTACGCTTCCAAAAAATATGATTTTCATCTGATAAATGGCGGTGAATATAGAAAGCGCACTAAGTCAGAGCGAGTGAATTTTTTGAATTACGAATTTCATTATCAAAAAAAGAAACCGCATCTTATACCTCCAAGTCATTTTATAGAAACAAGTGACAATAATTTGTTGTGCCTTAGCCATTATCGTGATTCTGCCGAAATCCATTATCAGTGTATCTCTCCAAAAGGTAAATTCTTATTTGGCAGCAGAGCAAAAATTAATCATGTAGCTGCTATTATCTGGGACAATCTTGACTTACCATATTGTGAAGAGATTTTTCAATGGAACGGTACTATATGGTATATAACGACCGTCCCTTCAATCCATTATCGCGGTCAAAATAGTATAGTCTTGATTGTATTTGATAAGAAAGGAAGGATAACGAAACATAAGGCAGTATTGAAAACGAAGCTCTTTTCCATTGATAGCTTACCGGGTAACGCAAAACGATTTATTTATTTCTTAAAAAAAGTGATCTATTATTTGGGGATTGATAGCAATGGTAATCTTTATTATTGGAATAGCAAACGAGGATATATAGATTATAACCGAGCCGATCTCTTTGCCCCATTTTTTGCAGTTCATTATAACCATGTAAAAGACAGTTTTTATAATCCATTAACTGAAAATAACTTATATCCAGACAGCATGAACGAACTCTCTCTTTGGTCAAAAGGCGGTAAACTGAAACACAATATGAAATTGTTAATTGGATGTAATAAACAAAGTAAAACTTATATGCCGGGTGAACTTATTGGCATACGGTGTGGGATTATTCATGCAAATTTAAACGAAAGAGTATTTTTAGCCAAAGCCCATTATAGCCCCAATAAGTGTGGTTGGCCTCCGGAAATTACTATCCATATCAATGCTCCAGCAGACGCCATCAGAGAAAAAATGCATTTAGGATATTTGGGAGATGATTGTATTTTTATAAATCGTCCAAAATCAGAAATTCGTTTTGACAAAGATGCAGTAAAGATTTTTTTAAAAAAGTTTCGCCCCTTATTTAATAAGCAGCATCAGGTGATAGCTTGATTCATCGCTTGGAAGCATCTAAAACAGTTATACCCACAAGTTCATTTTCTTTATACCTTAGCAAAATGCCATTGTTCAACATTTTAGAATCCGTTGCCTTCTGCGGTCTTTTAAAACTTATATAAAGAACATCCGCCTCCTTGTCATAGTCAATCCACATCTTCCTCTCGGGAAATTTAAGAAGATGCGGCGTCGCACTGAACACTTCTTTTAAAAACTTATCTCTTATGGTTCTTTTTTCCATAGTAAAACCTCCCTTTTAAGGTTAATTTTTGTTGTAAAATATGCGGTTATTACAAAACCATCTGCTTTAGAAACTTCCTTATATATTACTGCCAGAAATTTTCTTCTTTCCATCCTTTTCAGGGCTACAAATGCTTCGGTATAACCTTTAACTATATAATCCGGTTCTTCAATTGTATTAAGCACTAAATCATAATAACCGGCGAGGTCATCATGGTTTTCAATTATATGGATCCATCGCTCTTCAGGTAATCTTATCGGTATCCCATTTTTTGATTTTACTATATCCATAACTTAGCCCTAAATTTCATTATTTCTAATCATTGATGATTATAAATAAAAATATTAAATAGTCAAGGCTGGCTTTGATCCGTTGTCAGGTAAACCCGAGCTTTATTCAGAGTTATAAAAGGGGACTCCTTCAGCAACCTCGTATGGTAGCGTCAAAAATGTTGTGTAAATTTTATTAAGCAGCAACATCGCCTTCTTGACAAATGAATATTTTTGTATAGAATAAACCTGTGAAAGATAGTGTAAAAAAATATATGTATGACCGGCTGAGGCAGATAAAAATTGAAGATGAACCTGAACCAGACATACCACCGTGCGAAGCCTGGCCCGATTTAAAAAAATGTGTTGAACTATATTTTAAAATCAGCCCACCGATGCAGCAATACCATAATGTACTTGAAAAACCACTTGAATTTGAATATACAGAAAAATTTTTAAAATCGGTTACAAAATATTGCACCACCATGCCATTGAAAAGACAGTTCATTGATGCCCTGACCAAGGTTGTTTACAAAATTCCGAGCAGTGGCTTGGGCGATGTGCAGATTAAAGAAATGGATGACCTCTACCATTTCTATGTTTCTCTTTCATTCAGGGCATACTATCGCAAAATAAACAACAAAATTATACTTGAAAAATTCATACCCCATAAGAAAAAAGGATTTGAACGCCATTTCTGAAAATCTATTATTAAAATGTAGTATGCTAATCATAAATTAATGTTCTATAATTTTCTTGATATACTATACAAAAAAAGGGATGGAGGAAAACTTACAGAAAAGGAGATTGAATTTTTAATAAAGGGATATACTTCGGGCGTTATTCCTGATTATCAATTCTCTGCCTTTTTGATGGCAGTATATTTCCAGGGTATGGACTTTACAGAAACTTCATATTTGACAAAGGCGATGCTCTTTTCTGGAGAGGTCCTTGATTTATCCGACATAAAAAAACCAAAAGTAGACAAACATTCTACAGGTGGAGTCGGTGATAAGGTTTCATTAATTCTTGCACCACTCGTTGGTTCCTGTGGAGTTTGCATGCCAATGATTTCAGGCAGAAGTTTGGGCCATACTGGCGGAACACTTGATAAACTTGAATCTATTCCCAAATTCAAAACAGATTTGGGCATAAAAGAGTTTAAAAAACAATTAAAAGAGATTGGAATAGGAATCATTGGGCAAACCGATGATGTTGTTCCTGCGGATAAAAAAATCTATGCACTCCGTGATGTCACTGCTACTGTAGAATCAATCCCTTTAATTTGTGCCAGCATAATGTCAAAAAAACTTGCTGAAGACCTTGATGGACTTGTTCTGGATGTAAAATTTGGCAATGGTGCATTTATGAAAAATTATACAAAGGCAAAAGAACTGAGCCAATTTCTGGTGCAGACCGGTAAAAAATTTGGTGTCAAGACAATTGCGGTATTGACTGATATGAATAATCCACTTGGTGCATATATTGGAAATTCGCTGGAAGTGTTAGAGACAATTGAATGTTTAAGAGGCAAAGGGACTGATGATTTAATGGAAATTACATTAAGCCTGGCTGAAATAATTTTAAAGATTGCCGGGATAAAAGGTGGCAGACAACTACTTATAAAAAAGATCAACAATGGTGAGGCATTAAATAAATTCAGGCAAATGATTGAATACCAGGGAGGCGATTGCAGAATAATTGACGATTATACAATCTTACCTATTGCCTCAAATCGTGAAATATACGCCTCAAAAAAGACTGGATATATACATAGCATCAATACTTTTAAACTGGGACTCCTTGCCACAAAATTGGGTGCGGGTAGATTAAAAAAAGAAGACAGGATAGACCATTCGTGTGGTTTCCGTATATATAAAAAGACCGGAGATTTTGTAAATAAAAAAGAACCCCTTTTGGAGATATTTTCTGATAATAAACACCTTGTTGCCGAAATCCTCAAAGAGATACCGGATATATTCCTGATAAAACAAAATTTTAGAAAAAAATATACACTAATTAGAGAAATTATTCGTTAAAAAATTATTTTCCTGGCATAATATATCAATAAATTTATCCACAATCTGTGCATCAAATTGCTTGTCCTTTGCATTAAGCAGTTCTTTTATTGCCTCAAGTTTTGTCTTCGCAGGACGATAGGGCCTTTCTGAAAGCATTGCATCATAGGCATCTGCGACAGCAAGAATTCTTGCGAGCAAGGGAATCTCTTCTTTTTTTAAGCCCTTTGGATACCCAGTTCCATCAACCCTTTCATGGTGGGCATAAATTATATCAAGGATATTTTGAAAGTCACTCACCTGGCTCAATATCTTCTTTCCAAGTTCAGGATGATTATAGATAAACATACGGTCTTTTTCATTTAATGGTGCCTTTTTATTGAGGATACCATCTGGAATACCAATCTTACCAATATCATGTAAAAGGCAGGCCTGGCGTAAAATTTCAATCTGTTCGTGTTCCAGATTCAATACTCTGGCAATCCTTACTGCATATTCTGCCACCCTCATAGAGTGTCCTGCAGTATATCTATCCTTGGCATCAATGGTCTTGGCAATAAGTTGAACAAATTCATTGAAAGTTTGGGAATTTTTTTGCAAAAGTTGCTCAACTTCGTTCAGGGATTTTCGGTAATCAGAGATTATTTGGGAATAACTAAATAAAATAAAAGCACCAAATGATAAAGAAATTGAGAGCATGCCAATAGAGAACGGGTCTCTAAGCCAGGAAATTATTGGAATTCCATTCAATTTTCCTGCATAGTCTAACATTCCTGAAATTATACAGAGACCAAGACCTATCGGCATAATAAAGCGGAGTTCAGGGCTTATGAGGGTGTTAGTAAACTTCATAAATTTACCATAATAATAGATACACAAAATAAAGAGTAGTGATGCGATAAGTGGATAAAACCTTCCTGTTTTTGCAATAAAAAGTCCATTATAAACGAGTAATTTTGAGCTGATTATTAAATCTGAAAATATCGTCAAGAACCCGGTAACTATTGCGAAAGATAAAAATATAACTATTAGTTTAGAATTTAGTTTTTCATTGGTCAGGGCGGTGACCAACATCGGTGCAAAAATAAAATACGCCCAGAAAAAAACATATTGCAATTTTGACAAAAATATACCAGCTGCCGGGTCTTTATTAAATTCAATCATTAATTGAATACCAACAGTAATTAAACCACAAACAAAGAACGGTATTACCCGGCAATACTTCCTCTCATTTTTAATACAGACACACAAATACAATAAACCAATATTCAAAAACAACAAAATAACAAATACAGGTAGAGTAAATAGGGACGGGGTCATTTTAAGATTTAAGTCTATCCAAAAATTGGAAGATGTCAATACCCAGTTGACAACCTTCTAAATTTATATAAACTAATAAAAATGGAGGTTCAATGATAATACTTTTGATTATCATTATCCTGCTGGTTATCTGGATCATCGCTATTTACAATAGCCTGGTCGTCAAAAGAACCAGAGTGGATAATGGTTGGGCACAGATTGATGTGCAATTAAAACGCCGCTATGACTTAATCCCTAATCTTGTTGAAACAGTAAAAGGTTATGCGGCACATGAAAAAGAGGTTCTGGAAAAGGTTGCAGAATTGCGTTCACGGGCAATGGGTGCAACAAGCCCGAAAGAGTCTGCTGAAGCAAATAATATGCTTTCTGCAACATTAAAGACCCTCTTTGCAGTTGCCGAAAACTATCCCCAACTCAAGGCAAATGAAAACTTTATGAGGTTACAGGAAGAATTGACCGCAACTGAGAATAAGATTGCCTTTGCACGGCAGTTTTATAATGATGTGGTTATGGATTACAATGCCACGATTCAAAAATTCCCTCAGACAATAATTGCCTCAATGTTCAATTTTAAGGCAAGGGAATTCTTTGAGGCGCCGGCAGAAGAAAGGGAAGCAGTAAAAGTAAAATTCTAAGATGCGAGAAAATTTATACGACCTGATTGCTGCAAACAAAAGAAAGACATTTATCTTTATCATTGTCACGAGCATCTTCCTCGGCATATTGGGTTATATTGTTGTAGAATTGATGAACTGGGGCACATCTGGTTATATTTTCTTTGCCCTCTTCATCATCATCTACAATTTTGTCCTCTACTATAATTCTGATAAGATTGCCATCGCATCTACCGGCTCTGTTCCTGCTGACCCTGAAGAGTTCAAACAGCTCCATAATATTGTTGAAGAGGTAGCAATTGCCGCAGGCATTCCAAAGCCCAAGGTTTATATAATGCCCTCTCCTGCACCAAATGCATTTGCCACAGGAAGGAATCCCCAGAATGCATCTATTGCAGTGACTACTGGATTACTTGAGATTATGAACCGCGAAGAACTCCAGGGTGTAATTGCCCATGAAATGGCACATATTAGAAATTATGACATTCTTCTAATGACCGTGGTTGCAGCAATTGGGGGACTCATTGTGCTCTTGCGTGATTTCTTCTTAAGGGGAATGTTTTTTGGTGGAAGAAAAAGGGATAGCCGTCGGCGTGGTAATAGTGGGGCGATTCTCTTACTGGTCGGTCTTGTCCTTGCCATCATTGCACCCTTATTTGTTGCATTGATAAGGGCAGCAATATCCCGTCAGCGTGAATATCTTGCTGATGCCTCAGGTGCCTATATTACAAGGTACCCTCAGGGACTTGCCCAGGCATTAAATAAATTAAAACAGAGTTATCAGCCAATGGCAAAGGCATCACAATCAAATGCCCACCTCTTCATCTCCAGTCCATTTGGTAAGGACCGCGCTGAGCTTGCAAACCTTTTTGCAACCCATCCACCACTTGATAAACGCATTGACCGACTGAATAGTCTTGTAATATAAAATAATAAAAATGATTGCTCGCACTGGAACATACAGTGGAAAAAAAACATTGATATTAGTTATCACCTTGTGCACGCCCATTCTTCTAATCGCTCAATCTAATCATCCATTCCCTCCCAATGAAAGACTCCAGTATGATGCAAAATTTGGCTTTCTAAATTTGGGTAGTATGGAACTGGAAATCTCTGATACAAATACAATTGATGGAACATTGTGCTATGCCATCTCTTCCCGATTAAATTCTAACCCTGATTTACATTTTATCTTTTCCCTGAATGATACCATAAATGTATTCACCACGGTTAATGAACTGCTACCAGTCTATTACGAAAAGAGGGTGCACGAAGGAAAGTATATTAATTACCATAAGATACATTTCTATCACGAGAGTCTTTTTGTAAAGGTAAATGATACGGTCAAAGTGGCGATAACCGAGCCATCAAGGGACCTGCTCAGTTTCTGGTATTTTTTAAGGAGGATTGCCCTGATTCAAGGTGATACAATAAGGATTGCACTCTTTGAAGGAAAAGAACAACATATAATAGAATGCATTGTCAGGAGAAAAGAAATAGTGAAAACACCACTTGGTAAATTTTCCGCAATTCGGGTTACGCCCCAGACCAAGGGTAAAGGTGTATTCGGTTCCAGCGGCTCAATGGATATCTGGTATACTGATGATAGCAAAAGACTTCCTGTTCAGATAAAGACAAACCTCAAGTTCGGCACGGTAACCTTTAAGCTAACAGGAGTAAGCTATTAAAAAATTTGCTATCATACTTGCTGGCGGACAGGGCGAAAGGTTCTGGCCACTGAGCCAACCCGATTTTCCTAAACAGTTTATTTCCCTTTTCAATAATAAGCCATTGCTCAATCAAACTATTGACCGTATAAAAAAATCTTTCACCCAAAAGCAAAGATTTTTAGTTATACCCGAACAACTACTCAGGGTAACCAGAAAATTTGTGGGCAATGAAAATATCATACTTGAGCCAGCAAGGAAAAATACTGCACCCGCAATATGCCTTGTGGCAATGTATTTACAGAAAAAGTTTGGGGATGGGATTATACACATTATGCCTGCTGACCACATTATAAAAAACAAAGAGCAATTTATAAAATGTCTGCGGGTCGGTGAACAGATGGCAGAAAAAGATTTTTTGGTTACCTATGGCATTATTCCAGATAGGCCTGAAACTGGATATGGTTATATCAAAACTGGCAAAGTGATTGGCTCAAGCAAAGGGATTGTTGCTTATCTGGGTGAAGGGTTTACTGAAAAACCATCAAGCAAAAAGGCAATGGTTTATCTGAAGGCAAAAAATTATCTCTGGAATAGCGGTATATTCACATACAAAATCAGCACAGTGCTGAATGAAATCAAAAAATATATTCCCGATGTTTTCGCTGGTGTCACTGAATATCTCAAATACAAAGATAAAAAATCCTTTGAAAAGATAAACGCAATTTCTATTGATTATGGAATTATGGAAAAGAGTGAAAGAATATGCGTGATTAAATCTGATTTTGGCTGGGATGATGTAGGAACCTGGCTTGCCCTTGAACGGTATTTTAAAAAAAACCACAAAAATAATATCTTATTAGGTAATGCATTGGGTCTTGAAATTGAAGGCTCAATTGTATATACTAATAATATGCCAGTCAGGGTCTATGGTATTAAGGGGCTTGTGGTCGTGGCAAGCCCACAAGGTGTCCTGGTCTGTAAAAAAGAACGGGCACCAGATCTAAAAAAACTTTTTGCAGAAAATTTTGGTGATAAGAAAAAAAGGAGGTTATAATGAAGAAGTTGATGATATTGGGTGTTATAATGCTCTTTCTTTTCTGCGCACCCAAAAAAACCACGGTGAAAACCGAAGGGCTGGAAGAGGTTGTTGTATTTGGTGAAGAAGAGAAAAATGTCTCTGAAGAACCAGTCTATCCTGCACCTGCACCAGCACCAACCGAATCAATAACGCCATCACCTGAAGTTACGACCGCACCAGCTCCGGCTGAAGAGGCAGTTGCACCACTACCAATAGAAGAAGTATCAAAGGTTACGCCACCGGCAGAAGAAGTTGTAATACCTGCACCAGCAGAAACACCACCCTTACCTCCAATTGAAGAAGTCTCTGTAGCACCAGCACCGACTCCAGCAACCACTCCATCACCCATTGAAGAGGTCAGTGCACCTGCACCCCTACCACCGGCACCCGCGACCGCAACTGCACCAACAACCGTTTATGGTTTCCGCGTTCAGATATTTGCTTCCTCAACTCAAAAAGGTGCAAATAAAGTGGCTGATGATGCCCGTAGCTTATTTGGGGGCAAAGTCTATATTGAACATACTCCACCATACTACAAAGTGCGGGTAGGTGATTGTCTGACAAAAGAAGAGGCAGAAACACTGAAAAATCTGGCAATCAACAAAGGGTTCCGTGGTGCATTTGTTGTGGAAACAATGATTACGCCTTAATGATAAGTAATGCACAATAAAAAAGGGGCTGGAGATCTCCAGCCCCTTTTTATAACCAATGACTGAAATCGTTCTCGCTACAAAGAATCCGCATAAAATTATAGAAATTAAACAAATAATTGGTGATAAAAATATTGTTCTAATACCCTATACAAAGTTCATCAATATTGAAATACCAGAGCCAAATGAAACTCTGTTTGAAAACAGTTTTTTAAAAGCAGAAATAATATATCGGCTCACAAATAAACCGAGTTTGGCTGATGATTCAGGGCTATTTATTGACAAATTGAATGGCGCACCCGGTGTCTTTTCTTCACGATACGGAAAAGATGATAAAGAAAAAATAAATAGGGTTCTTACTGAACTTGGTAATACAAAAGATCGCCGGGCAAAATTTTGTGCAGTATTTGTTTACTACTATAAACCCAGGAAGTATGCTGTTTTTGAAGGTGAAGTTAAAGGAAGGATAACCTTTGAACCTAAGGGCGAAAATGGCTTTGGCTATGACCCAATCTTTATTCCGGATGGTTATAGAAAAACCTTTGCAGAACTCGGCTCTGAAATTAAGAACCGTATCAGCCACCGGGCAAAGGCATTAAAAAAATTCAAAAAATATCTGAAAAGACTATAGCTACTGTTCGCGATTTTTCAGACAGGGAAAACACGAAGATATGTGGTTCTGATGTTGAGTGGCTGCGTAGATACAAAGATAGTAGGTAGTAAGTAGTAAGTAAGAAGTAGGAAATTGTAGATATTCAGTATCGAGTATCAATTATCCAGTATCGAGTATCAAGGAAGCATCCATGCCTTATAACCATACTGGCTGCTATGCCCTACAACCTTAGACCATTCTATTAATCGTCGTTCGTTATACCGTTTCGAAATCCGTTTGGTCAATCGTCAAGAGGTTATGGTTATATAAACAAATAACTTTGCCTTTAACCGAAACGGGCATCATTTCCATAGATCCCATAGATATTGTAGTTGCCTCATTTATGAGGCTTTTTTTGTAGATTAGAAGATTTAATCTACGCCCAATAAATTGGCAACTAGAGTTTAGATGAATGTGGTGGACTTCTATTTAAGTTTGACCACCTTCTGAATTAAGACCTTTTCAGGGCAATCTAATCTCACAAAATATACACCAGCAGGAAGTTTGCGGCCTAAATCGTCGTCGCCATACCACAGAACATAATTAAATTGGTAATTGGTTAAATGGTTAAATTGTTTTACCAATCTACCCGTCGCATCATAGATCTTCAATTTGGTGTTTGGGATTTGAGATTTGGGATTTGTTTGGAATTTGGTGCTTGGGATTTGGAATTTCATCACAAGGTGATTCCTGAATGGATTTGGATAAACTTTTAGTTGTGCACTTATAGATTTTTCAGATTCTTCAATCCCCACATATCCGGCAAGATTACCAACTTCCCAGTCAAGGAGCGCTGGATTACTCGGCGATTTTGTAATCCTGTAGAACAAACCTTTCAAGCGTATCGTGTTATAAGTAACTGTATCAACATTGGTCAATTTTATTGTATCTATAGGAAAGGTCGTAAAGAAACCCGTCGCATTTCCGGGTAGAATAGAATTTGGTATTAGCTGCCAGTTTGAGCCAGTATAGTATTCAACCTGGATACCAATAGAGTCACCAGCAGTTGCCTTGTGCCAGACTATATCACCCCATTTATTTCTTGGATAGGTTGTAGAGAGGTCATGGTAATATACGGGTGTTCCTTTAAGTTCACCATAATTTGTTAATTGATAACTATATCGTAGAAGAATATTATCAACTGCACAAGCCCATCCCCAGGTCGCACTGGTCTCTGTATAATACCACTCAAACTGCATTGAATCGCAGGGCAGATAAGTATTTAAATTGATTGTCTCGGTTCCAGAACTGCTTGTATTATATTCACGCAATTGAACCCAGTTAGTCCAGGAACCACTAACAAAACGGCGCATCCTGAGCCGATAATAATCAGAAGATGAATAATCCCGGTAACCATAGGCATAGATCAATTCCAGTCCACTGGTAATTCCTCCAACATAAATCTTTGGCGAAACCAACCCCTCTTCTAAACTCTGGGGTGCACTACTTCCTGCATCATCATCAGAATAATATGCATACCTTGTGCCATAATCAGGTGGCACATAACTCCCTAAATCACCAGTAGTTCCGGTTGTCCAGTAATAATTATCATTGTTGCTATTCACAATTGTCCAGGCTGGAGGCATACCTGATTCAAAATTTTCAAATAATAGTGTATCAATTATGGTCTGACCAGAGGGCAATAATACTACACTATCACCCTGAACCTGAGTGCCATTAAAAATATCATAGGCAAACTGTGCACCAGTAGTCTGATACCAGGAGCAGGTATTCTGGGGTAGACTCGTTCCAATCGTAAATGAGCGTTTTTCTGTGAATTGCGTCCAGAGACCGGTTCCGCCCGGGTCAGTGCACTTTACCTTCCACCAGTAAGTTGCTCCATCAATCAATTGTGCCGGCATAACAAAGTTAACAATTGAACCGCTCGGATATGTGGATGTTGTAGCACTATCTGGACTGACAAAATTCGGGTCATTATCCCACACAATCCTGTATTGTATATTATCACCCTGCGGGTCAGTTGAACTAAATGACAGCGTAGGTTGTTGCACTGGTAATCGGGCAAAATTAAATGGTTTGATTATTTCTGGCACCGCTGGCATACCAGAAATGCCATAAGGTTTTATCAGAACTGATAATGCTGCAATCTCAGCTTTTATAACCTCGGTGCAGAATGCATTATTATTATAGCCTGCACCGATTGTATCACTCGTCTGGTGATAATGGGGATTTGTGGGCCAGTAATCTTCAATATTACACAACCCAGGATAACCATTATCATAAAATGGTTGAATATCAGATGGAATTGATGATACAGTCTGTTTAATTGTAAGTAGACTTGTGTAGGTATCAGCACAGGCAACAAAGAAATCAGCAAAAGGAACATTGGCACTATTGGTGAGCACATCGCAATTCTCAGGTGCAGCATCAACATATCCAATCATATCACCATTTAGCACACCAAGGATAATATGCCCCTGCTGACTGGCATTGTTTGCATAATATTCGCTACCATAGAGTCCAAATTCTTCACCGCTAAAGGCAATAAACCTTGCGGAATATTCAAAAACATAATCCTTCATCACCCTCGCTGCTTCAATTGCTGCAACTGTGCCACTTGCATTGTCATCTGCACCCGGTGCAATGTTTGGTGCCTGGTTAGAAGTAGCATCAAAATGGCCATCAATGATTGCATAAGTATCAGGATAGAGAACACCCCATTTTATACCAATGACATTGGGTGCATGGCCTGAGGTATGGTATTGAAAATAGACTGAATCGCAACCATATTCAATAAATTTATTCCTTATCCAGTTTGCTGCAGCCTGACAGGAGTCATGTGTAGAATACCTGGTGCGGAAGTTCTGCAGTCTGCGCACAAAACTGAGCACAGTATCAGGGTTCACTTTGTTAACAATCTCCTCAATAATTGGATGCCTGGACACCACAGGAAAAGCAGGCAATGATCTTCTAATTACTGGTTTAAATGAAAGTCGCACGACCTCAACTGGCTCCCGGGTCAATCGTAAGAGTCCTTGTTCATCTATTTTCATAAGCGTAATATTATTGTTCACAAATAAAATTTCTCCGAAACTTCGCAGGTCAACTGGTGTATTAAATTGATACACGAGATAATATTCACCTTCTTTTACATTTCTTTGAAGAATTTTATAATTGAATCCTGCTAATTTTGCAAGTTCAGAATCATCCATAATAATCAATGCATAATGATCCAGTTCTTTTATTATTTTTACATCACGCATATATAGAGGTTCAAGTCTCTGATAATTTAATTCCACACTGACAATATTTGTTCCTGCATAACAAATAGAAAAACCAACAAAAAAGAAAAACAAAAATAATTTATCAATTATTTTCATAATGAACCTCACTTACCAATTTTTACCCCTCGCCCTCCAGTTTTAAACTAAGCGAGCAGAGGGTAGGACCCTCTGCTCGCTCTCTAACAGCCTTTATTTCAGAAGAATTGCTTTTTTCGTATCAGTGAACTTGTCTGTAGTAAATTGATAGAAGTAGATACCAGATGCAAGTTTACGACCCACATCATCCTTACCATCCCAGATTACAGTATAGAAGCCTGGACTCTGTTCGCTGTCAACAAGTGTGCGCACAATCTGTCCGAGACAGTTGTATACCTTTAAGCTGACCTTTGCATTCTGTGGCACAGCATAATTGATGCGCACAATTCCTTTTGTCGGATTGGGCATAGGACTTGAAAGGCTATAACTCAAAGGCATACCTGTATTTGCCTCGCTAATGCCCTGGAGAGGACGGATATCGCCATCAATCAGGGTGAATGTCCGGTAATACCAGGCGCCCCAGTTCTGTGCCCGATATGTCGCATTATCACGACCACGGACAAACAGAGAACAGACGCGCACTGCACCAGGTGTATATATAAGTCTGATTGATGCGTTCACATCCTCTACAATCTCATTCCAGGTACCATCTGTAACCTGCATTGGCTGTTCACCACTGGAATTTCCACTCGGGCTCTTGGCAATATAAGTTGCCGCACCAATCGTGCTCATTCCAGTCTCAGAATCACTAACAACTGCAGTAAATGCTAATAAGGTATCGGTAGCAGTCACGAACTTTGGATTATTGGCAACAACAATAGAGTTCGGAATCACCTTGGGACCCAAGTCATCATTTCCTGCGATGTTAATAGTAAAGTTACCTGTTTCAGCAAATCCCTTCATTGATGGATAGACATTCCTGTCATTCGCAGTAACACGGACCCGATAACTATTTCTGTTCTGCATTGCACTTACATTCCAGGAATATGGTGAAGTCATACCTGTGCCTGAAGCAATAGTATACCAGGTCTGTCCAGCATCAGGTGAATACTCAATCCAGGTTGTATCAATTACTGCACCACCATAGGCAGTCGCGGTCCAGGAGATTGTAATCGGGCTTGAGGTATATGTCTGACCACCAACTGGCGAAGACAGGGTCACATCTGGATGGTCATGTCCGATGAGCCAGATGAACATATTATTGAGAATATCGGTCCTGGTCGCACTATTGGGATTGGTCGTATCAATCTGGGTGATCTCAAAGCCATTGAACACTACCCTTGTCCTCTGGCCGCCCCAGACTCCATCACCTGGTGTTCCCATATTGTTTGTTGATTCCCATTTTATACCACAGGAATCATTTGCTGCATTACCATGCCAGACATAGGTGCCAGTCCCTGCAGCACCAGTGCCAGAGAGTCGTATTGAATCACCAGCCGCACCTGAACGGAATGGTTGGTATGTAACACCTGCAGTATAATTACCAGAGATTGGGTCACCTGCAATACCCCTTACTGAAGTCCAGGATGTGGCAGTAATATCACCAATATAGCGGAAATGGAGCTGGTTCTTACAAAAGACCGTATCAACATGCGAATAAGCCCAGTTATCCCAGCCAACATCATGGCCAGTAAAGGCTAACCGTGCACCATTATCATGATATGTTTTGACCGTCTCTTTCTGTGCTACTGTAAAGACCGGATAGTTCTCCTGCGCAACCTGGAAATAGACCGCCTTATACCATTTCAGGTCGTTTCGTGTAAACTGGCCATTGGTCATCGTCACCCACCAGTTATAGGTCCAGCCACCAGCTTGTAATGCCCTATCCATAAATTCTGGATGGGCAAACTCCTCACCCTGATTACTATTATTCAACAGAACAACGAGCACATCAATACCTGCCTGAGCCTTGGTCTTGAATGTATAATGGAGACCACCATTGTTGTCACGAACCGCATTACCACGAAAGTCCTTTGATTCTACATCATAATAATAGATGGTATTTGGCGTCAAACCTGCCAGCGTTACCCGGTGTGGCATACAGAACGGTGTATCCACCTGAGCAACAAGATTCAGATTGCTCGGATTCGTCCCATAATAGACCTTTGAATTTGCACCTTCATTTGTTGTCCAGCACACATCTGCTGACAGTGCTCCAATATTCTCACAGCGCACATTGGATATGGCAAAATACCAGGCATCAACCGCTGCCCAGGTCGTAGAAATATATGAAGGATTCGCATCAGTATAAGAGACATAGATGGTATCACCCTGGCACACAGACAACCTGCCATCACCATGTGTGGCGCCACGGAAAAGCAAGGGAAATTCTCCTTTAAATACATAAGAACTCTCTGCCATCTCCACACAACGAAGCGTCTCAGGCTGTGTCTCTATATATTTACCAGTGAGCACGACCCTGACCGTATCCCGAATACCAACTGCACCATAATTTGGGTCCTCAACCCTGACCCTGACCGTATCAATGATAAAGTCATTTGCCCGATAAACAGGCTTGTCAGTTGATACTGCGCCCGCAACAGTGGTTGCAGTATATGTAATTACAAGGGCAAATGGCTGTGGTCCATAAGGAACATTCCTACCTTCAATGCGCACAAGCCAGTCACCTGCAGTAGGTGAGTTCACACGGATGCACTCTTCAACATTGAGAGAATCCCGGTTTGCAGGATTTGCCACTGATTGCCCACCTGAATATTGATTGCCACGATAATATGTCCCACCAACCTGAGCGTATAAATCTAAATCATTGACAATCTGTCTATTTACTGTTGGATTACCTGGATAATCGGTCCAGACAAGCGTAATCTTTAAAACACTCGCTCCAGAAGGCACACTGAAATGGAAATCTTTTCTCTCACCTGTGAGCACACCAATTGTATCATCAAGCACTAAGGTTTTACGGGCATCACCAGAAAAATAGAGTGTTGAATCAAGGTCAACCCTGCCCCAGCCAATATTGTTATCAGGGACTGTATAACCAGTGATATTGGGGTCAGCACAGTTAATGAGTATCGCCTTTATCATTGCTGCACTGATATAAGACCAGGCATTACCCGCAACCTTTTTACCGGTTGGATACCAACCTTCACGCAGGTACTGTCTTGCCAGTGCGCCAGCACCAGCTGCACCAGGAGAAGCCATACTGGTTCCGGACATTGTAGAGAAACCGGTCGTTCCGTTAGTTGCAGATTGGATGCTGGATCCAGGTGTAAGGATTGTCGGCTTTATTCTATTATCATCGGTTGGTCCACGGCTCGTGATGGTATAATAAGACCGACAGGATGTTCCATTTAGTGTGCCACCCACTGACACGCAATTCTTTGCCGCGGCTGGAGACCCAACAGTATTAGCCCCACCTGCATTGCCATTGCTGTAAAAGAGGAGGAAATCCTTATGTGCCCACATAAACTGGTCAACATTCAGACACATACTGGTATATGCACCGCCTGCGTCTGCACCCCAGGAATTTGTGCTCAGATAAGCACGAATACCATGGCTGGCATAATACTTGTTATAGGGACGAATGTAGAGGTCATTCAAATCACCAAAGGTATAGATGGCAGGACTCGTATTGTCTCCGCAATCATTGTGATAGAGCCTTGCCATCTTGGCAATTCCGTCTCTATAATCTGAACCAAGTGTTGTATCATTCCCTGCTGTTGTGCATCCAGTATGTGTGCCATGATAACTTGCACCTGAGCCATCACCAAATACAATGTTTGCCGGTGCACCTGAATCATAGGCAACAATCTTATTGTGCGTCGGATACACACCCCAGGTTGTAATCGCTGCACTGCCTGCACGATGCATATAATGACTGGTATTAATACCTGAATCACAATGATTGATGATCTCACCCTGACCAAGGATACCCATACCCCACATTCTGCGGGCAGTATTATCATTACCTGGCGGTGCGCTTGCCCAATATCCAGTCTGAACAACCCATTGGTATTGCTGATTATGCATTTCCGGCTGAATATAAGGTTCAAGCCAGTATATCTCTTTTATCTGGGCAAGCGCAGGCAAATCATCCTTATTCAACATAACCCAGACCATCTTGTTTATTCCATTATCTGAAGTAGTAACTTCATCTTCTCCACTTATTGCTTTTATCTGATTCACAACTGCCTGCATATCTGCATCATTAAAAAGGAGAATCGTTACTGGATGTCTATCATTTACCCTATCAAATAGTGCAGAAATCTTATAAGCAGGTTGATAAATGCCCATCCAGTTTACTGAAGGATTTGAAAGGATTGCATTCTTCTGTGATTGCCCTTTTAATGAAACCACAAAACCATAGTGTGGTATGTAGAAGTGAATCTTTATACCCTGGGATGCAAGCCAGTCTTTTTCAGGACCATAGATTGGTCCGGAAAACTGGACAATATAGTATCCTATTTCATCATCACGGTACTGGGTTTTTAAATGTGCTGGTAATTCTGGCTCCCCATTTTTACCAAGCAGTTTTGTATCAAATGAGATACCATTGGAAAAGACAATCTTTGTCGCATCACCATAGGTCACTGGCATAAACTGGGATTTTGTTTGAGCAGAGAATGCAGGAATCACATCATTGCGAATAATATTCTGCTCCACATTCTCTTTTGGCTGTTCATATTTTACCGGTTCCACCGGTATTGTTTTATGCTGTGGCACTGTTTTATTTGCACCCAGCACAAACGTCGCCATTATTAAGATTAGCAAGATTTTTTTCATCTCATCTCCTTTTTTTTGGCTCTGCGAGCCACTATGCTTCACCTATTTTTTATTTTTCTGCATCACCTCCTTTTTTAATTATGAAATTATAATAAAATTCTACCCAATGTCAATACCACCTTGATTATTCACCCCATTGTTTTAACAGAAATTAGTTATTCGGTGAAGAAATAAGTACAGAAGTCAGAATTAAGAAGTTAGTCTTAAAAACATTATTCAGACTTCCAACCTCCATACCCACTTCCTCAACCAACGTCCATCATCTCAATAATACAGCCTTTTCCACCTGTTTGAAATTATCCACCTCAAACCGCACAAAATAGACACCTGCAGGAAGTCTACGACCTAAATCATCATCACCAGACCACAAAACATAATTAAATTGGTAATTGGTTAAATGGTTAAATTGCTTCACCAATCTGCCCGTCGCATCGTAGATTCGTAGTTTGCTATTTGGAATTTGGAATTTGTAGTTTGTTTGGGATTTGGTGCTTGGAATTTGGAATTTAATCACAAGGTGTTTCCTGAATGGATTCGGTGCTATTCCAAAATAGAATCTATTATTATCATTTCTCGCAATAAGTTCTTTAATCCCTGGCCAGTATCGTGATTTATAACAACCTGAATTGTATGGATCATAACGGAACTTTGGCCAATCAAAGACTTTTGAATCAAGATTAAATACCCAGAACTTAAAGTCATTTGCACCGACCATCAGTTCAAGTTTTCCATCATTATCAATATCAAAGACTGCTGGAGACTGCTCAATTCTAATACCAAAATGGATGGGAAATCCACTCAAAAGTCCTCCACTATTATTAAATGCATATAAATTCCAGTCTGCAGCACCACAGATAATATCCATTACACTATCTCTATCCACATCAGTCACTATAGGAAGTTTATAATCATGCCCAATAACTACAGGAAAACCCGGCACCATATTACCCAAAGAATCAAAGACCGATAAAAATTGCATTCCCTGGTTACTGCCACAGATGACCTCTGGCCTTTCGTTTCCAATAACATTTGCAATAACCGGGTATGCCTCAACATCACCTAATGATGGAATATAACTCTGCCAGACGATATTACCGCCGGCATCAACCACATTGAGCATATCTGTAGAATCTGTATAAAAACAGATTTCAAGATTGCCATTACCATAAATATCACCGAGAGCCGGAGAATAAGACATCTTCCTTGCGATAATCACAGGAAATGGTTCAAGATAATTACCATAACGGTCCCAGACAAATAGAGAATCTGAATTAGAACCACCACACGCAACAATCTCTAAGTTGCCATCATCGTTTATGTCACCAATGGCTGGTGAACCACCATTCCAGCCATACAAATTCTTCAATAGACCATCCGGTGAATAGAGCCCTTCACCATTATGATGGAATGCGTAAAATGTGCCATTTTCAGTGATGACAAAAATTTCTAAATCTCCGTCTTCATCAATATCTGCAAGGGCAGGTGAACAAAGCACACCACCATTAAGGGATTTGGGCCAACCCGGCACAGGGCTCCAGTTATTTGTCCCATCATTGGTCAAAATATAAAAATTATTATCCCAACTTCTTATACCAAAACAGATCTCAAGTGAACCATTATTATCAACATCACCAATTGCTGGTGATGACCATATCTCATTATTGGTTTGAAAGATAATACCATCAGGATTATTTGCTGCGGGTGTGCCATCACAATGCCAGACATAGGCCATGCCATTCTTACTACAAACTGTGATTTCAAGACCGGGATAGAATGGATCAAGGTCGCCAAAATTTGGCGAAGAAAAGAGATAACCATAAACAGTTCTGGGCCAGCCCTGTGCCACTATCGGATTTGTCTTCGCAGGAATCGTATCTGAACTTATTCCTTGATTCATTGAAGAATCAACCATAACAAGATAATAATAGTAATAAATATTTTGCTGAACATTTGAATCTTCAAAGTGTGCAACAGGTGTTAATGAATTTTTAATAAACTTAAAAGGACCTGAGGGATTTGTAGCACGATAAATTCGGTAGCCAGCTGCACCATTTACAGGTGTCCAGTTTAAGATGATTGAATTCGGCATACCGAATGCCCACAATGATTCTGGGGGTGCAGGTGTATTCAATATAATCCTTTTCTCCTGAACTTTGTTATTAAGATAATACAGAGAGAATTTATAACATACTGAACCAGAATCATTTAATTGCAGGGCAAATGAATCTGTGCCAGATATGATTTCATCGGGCTGAACCCGGGTGAAATAGACAATGCTATCAATAATAGTAATTGTATCAGAATAGGCTTCAATCTTTGCATAGGCAGAATCTGCACTACAATTACCAGAATTCTCAATAAATGGCAAAATTTTATACAAATTACCTTCTATCCTGAATTGTTGTGTAAAGAGAGAGAGCACTGGAGATTGAGCAACAATCTGGCAGGTATCATAATTTATTGAGCTGTAATCAATATCCAAGTATAGAGTAAAACTATAACCATCTGGAATGTCTGGACCAATTCTCAACTGGAATGGTGTTAAATTCTCTCTGACTTCACCAGGCAGAATCTGCCCATAAGAGGCAGTATCCACAAGGATTGTGATAAAACTATCTGAACTTGTTATTGCAAGTCTACACGAATTAATACCTTGATTCCCATTATTAATTAAACCAAGATATAAATCTATGGTTTCACCAGGATTCGCAATGCCGTTGTTGTTTCCTGAAGAATCAATGATAGATGAATGGTGATACACAATATATGGCTCAGAATTCTTCACATATATTGAATCAATATATGGGATAAAATCTTTACTCAGAATTGTATATTTCAAAAAACCTGATGATTTGATTTTAAGCGTGGTAAATGATGCGCCTGCAAAACCTGTGTCTTTTATGAATAACTCATTCTCTTTATAGAAAATAGCAAAAAATGTATCTATCTGGGGAAGGGTATTGATAATAAGTGTATCCTGTCCCAGGTGGAGTGTATCTTTGTTCACAATTATAGAATCAATAATATGCGGTATGGTCTGCCACATATTCAGTGTTGGATCACCTAAGAGGTTCAGCGAAAACTGGAATACCCTTGCCCAGTTGTCAAACTGAGATTGTGGTATCAGGGGAATCTTTGACCAGGCAAGTGCACCAGCAAGGGGATTACTAAATAGTGCATTGAATAAATGGGTTATATATATCTCCTGGTCATAGGCAACACTGGAACTTGTTGGACCAATAAAACCAATGCCACCGCCTTGCGGATTCATTATCCAGTGTTCACCAAGGCAATCTTCCTGGAATGGACCTGCATAACAGGTAATCACTACCATCAATGGATAGATTGTATTGGTCAAAGAATCATAAGTAAAATTTGTTACTAATTCGCGCGGAGATGTTCTGATGCGCATTAGGTTTACATCACCATGAGCAAGGAAGGTTATTATATTATAACCATCATAAATTGCATTGATATAATCCTGTTTGGGTTGTTCATACAAAAAATTTTTTGTTATATTAGGAGGCAAATAACCACCCAGGCGATTTGCCATATAATAAGAATCATATTCACTGATAAACTTGCTACAGGCAAATAATGATTTTCGGTAATGGGGCACCTGGCCCTGAGGCGGAGTATGATAATCAAAAATATATGAATAGATTTTGTTTAAATAACCTTCAACTGCTTCTGCATTATGCGCAGGAATCCTGCCTACCAGCACATCTGGATAAAGGTCAATTGAATCAGAAACCTCTCCAA
Organism: Caldifarciminota bacterium; assembly: GCA_037443805.1. Taxonomy (GTDB): domain Bacteria; phylum Hydrothermota; class Tepidihabitantia; order SM23-42; family JAOAFX01; genus JAOAFX01. Next base: position 59,402 of record JBBINQ010000010.1, read on the forward strand.
AACGGTCATCACCATCAAAATTCCAATTTTTATCAAGGTCTGAATAGTATAGGTCTGTAGTAATATGGGCAGGATAATTACCCATTACATATTGTATCCAGACCCATCTTGTCGGTATCTCTGGAACATCATTACCCAACAGAATAAAACTAACGCCCCATTTTATCACTGCATCCTTGATAAAATTTCTGATTCTTTCTGCGTCATCCACGCCATCATAATGCTGTTTAATCCAGGATACGGTCTTAATAACTGTATTAAAACCGAGTAATTTCTTTAGTCGGGCAAACTCTTCATAAGCAGAAAAGGTCTGTTCAGTCGTAATTATAACAAGGTCAACTGGCGGTCCTAATAGAGAGGGCAAATCAGTCGGCTGTAGATCTTCTGTGTTCTCTTCAATACTGTAATGTGGTTCTATCACTGGCACCCTGTTAGTAAGAACATTGAAAAATTTATTAAATACTGCCCTGGAAAGTGCTGTTTGCCTGATTGGTTTTATACCTGATTCACAATATTCTGTTACAATATCAACATCTAATTTTTTTAAAATTTCAAGTTTTTTTAAGACTGGATTATATCTAAAAGGAGCAAAAGAAATCTGTCCAATCCTGTACCCCCTTAAATTTCCTGAATGAAAATTACAGATAATATCTTGTGGATAATATGCTGATGTGGAATAGATAATTGAATCAGGCTCAACAAACTCAGTAACCTGTCCGATTATGGTCTTTTTCTGAATCGGGTAAAGATTAACAACATCAGGAATCTCATCCCATTGTTCATTGATAATCTTTACTTCTTTAATCTTTTGATCTGGCGACAGAGAAAATGTATAAACATAGTGCGGTATTTCTGGTGCACCAGGATTGTCCGGGATTATCCCATTTTCAAGGAATATTCTTTGAAAACCCTGATAATTTTCAATTGAATAGTTCAGGTTTTCTACAGGAATGTTTACGACATAGGCAATGCTAATTGCGACAAATATATTTATTAATACACAAATTTTACTTAGTGAAACCATATTATTTAGTTCTGATGTACAGGGCTGGAGGCACTGATTTGAAATCAGTGCCTCAAGCCTATTTTAATCTCCTATCTTGTCAATACGAGTTTTCTTACGAGTGGACCTTGTTCAGTCTCAAGATGGCAGAAATATACACCACTGGCACAGGATTTATTATCATCTCCAATACCGTTCCAGATAACCGTATGTGTACCTGGTTCAACTTCACCATTGACAAATGTCTTTACCAGACGTCCTGTAATATCATAGAGTGCTAATTTAACATTCATTCTCAATGGAACCGAATAGGTAAATTTCACATTCCTGCTGAATGGTGTAGGCATACCTGGCGAAAGTGTTATCTTTTCCATTGGTGTAAGATTTCCTGACTCATCAATGCCAACCCCAGGGACTCCCCTGAATCCAAGAATCTTTACGATTGCACGATTAGGATTCTGGGCAATGGTGAGCCAGTAATTACCATCCCTTGGGTCATACTCAACACCACGCACATTCCAGCCCGGTAGGGTCACTGAATTGAGCACAGTGCCATCACTCCTTCTCAATTCGTAGAGCGCAATCTTGAGCAGAACTGGTGTTGCATCACTGCTGAAGTGGGTATAGACTAATAGGAGTGTCGTATCAGGTCCGTATGGCTCAATTGCCATACCACGGGGTCCATAATTATCACCAATTGTAAGATTGAATGACGAAACATTTCCACCAAGTGTATCACAACGATAAATGATAGGCGTAACACCCGCATTGGTCCTGCGGTCTGCAGTATATAGCCAGCGCGAACTTGGCACCCAGGCAAGGCCCGTAGGATAATCATTTGCTGGATTGGCAAATTGCCTGAGTATTGTTCCGCTTGTATTGATCTTCATTATCCGTTTGCCATTAGGATAGGCTTGGGACCAATCTGCCACAAACCAGAATGTATTATCATAGGCACAATACTTAATATCCGTGCCAAATGTATCTGGTGCAGTGATATAACCCTGATATGTGGCATTGCTATCTGATGTGTAATAGTAAATCTTTCTCTCGTAGGCATTTGTAACATAAAGACGGTCATTATTTGGATTATAACCACAACCATATAAGAAATGGGTATCACCTGGTGCAATATTTACAGTCTTTGGTCCCCAGATAATATGGACTTCATTGATACCGACCTCAAGGTCAAAACCAATATCCTGGGTATAACCGCCACCACCAGTTAGATGGAGTATGAATGGTATGAATGTTCCAGCCGGGGTTGATGAAGAAATTGAAAAACTGAATGGGTCAGAACCATTATGTCCAGTCGCACCGATTGCTATATTGCCAAATGTTCCAATTGAATCAATGAGGTTGACATATGGACTTGATTCTCTGAGCACACCAGTGCATCCACTCACTGCAACACCAGAGAGATTCTTCAAAGTATCAATCAAGGTGACTGTTTCTCCAGCATCGCAGCGACCATTGAAATTACCACCTGGCGGCGGGTCATAGATACGCTGACCAACAATATGGAGCACTGGACTCGTGGTTGGACCAAGACCACCAGATACAACCAATGCATAGGGCTGTCTTGAACCTGATGGCACATTAGTGCCAGTAACCCGAATTGTCCAGTTACCAATCTCCGGCACATTACGACGCACATTCTCTTCTACATTTCTATTATCAGCAGTCCCGCCAGGTGCTGACTGACCACCACTATAAACATTGCCGAGATAGACTGTTGCAGTCGGGCTTGTTACCTGTAAATCAAGATTATTGACCAATGTCACACTCGCACCAGCAGTAGCAGGATAATCGGTCCAGACCAGGGTAATCTTCAATGGCTCAGACTGGTTATTTACTGTAACTGTAAATTCATCATACTGGCCTGTAGAAACACTGTCATAGGTGACCCACAATTTACGCACATCACCACTAAAGAACAAGGCATCATCCAGGCATACCCTGCCCCAGCCAGTATTATTATCAGGAATTGTTGAACCGGTGATTGATGGATGTGCACCATTAACAATCATCGCCTTTACTACAGATGCAGGAATAAAACTCCACTGATTTGCCGCATTAGAATCACCAGTAGGATAGAACCCTTTGGCAAAGTATTGTCTTACGAGCGCGGCATCGCCTGCAGCACAGGGTGTTGCCATACTCGTTCCTGCCATTCCAAGGTAAGAATTGTTGTTCGGTCCTACTGATGAGAAAAGAAAGTATCCTGGTGCAGTGACTGTAGGTTTTATTCTATTATCCAAGGTTGGACCTCTACTTGAAAAGTCTGCCATTGTTACTGCTGATGTGCTATTCATTGTTGCACCAAGCGTGAGGATATTCTTTGATGTACCAGGTGGATAGACCGTGTTTGAACCAGGTCCACTATTGCCTGCGGCATAAAGAATTAGAAAGTCTCTGTAATTCCACATAAACTGGTCTGTGTTCACACAATAAGATGTGTAACTACCCGCACCACTTGTTGAACCCCAGGAATGTGAAGAGACCCTTGCTGCTCCACCAGCATTGCCATTATATGGCGGTTGATATAGATTGGCAAGGTTTGCAGGCACTGAAAGACCACCAGTAGATGTTCCAATGTCCATAAAGAACATCTTGGCATTTATGGGCATACCATCATTTGGATTTGCGCCACCAACATAGGAATCATCTCCACAAATAGTTCCTGCAGTATGTGTGCCATGCCAGGAACCACCAGCAACATCACCAAATGCTGATGAAGAACCCGTAGGCTGAAGATAGGCAATAATCTTCCGATGCGTGGGATAATTACCCCAGGTCGTGATGGAAACCGCCGGGTCGCGGAACATATCATGGGTAGTCAAAATTCCAGTATCAGCAGTGCTCACAACCTGTCCCTGTCCTTTTATATTCTTGTTCCAAACCCTTCTGTTCGCCTGTTTCCAGGTCTGGGTCACCCACTGGGCAGATTGATTATATGCCACTGGATGGAGATAAGGTTCAACATACTTTATACTGGAAATTCGCACAATTTCAGGAATATTTGATTGCTCGGTCATTATCTTTATAATCTTACCAAAATCAGTATCTGAAACCTCAAGAATTTCACAACCAATATTAACGAGACGATTCTTAACCAGATAGATGTCTTCATCATCAAAGAGTATTACCAGCATCTCCTTTTCTTCTGACAACTCCTTAAACAGGGGACTAATCTTATATGCAGGCTCATAGTTCCCTACCCAGTTAACAGAAGGTAACCCTTCAATTATCGCCTTTTTATTTGCATCCATTTTTGCAATGAAACAATTGAACGGAATGTATTGAATCAGTTTTACACCATATGATTCAATTGCCTGTTTCATCTCATCATAGACCGGTCCTTTTAAATGAATCAGATAATAGTCTGATGTGCCGGTCAACTCAGCCGGAATCTCAGGTAGTTTTTCTCGGGGATTGAAATAATAGCCGGCAATAGCGATATAGTCATACTCCGGCAGATATGAAGGTGTAAATGTTCCACTCTGGTGTGAAACCAGATATGGATCCATACTGCCCATCAGGGCAACAATCAAAATCATTGCCATTTTACCTCCTCTTTCTTTGTTTTATATAATATATATTATTCCACCATTTTTTTATCTTTTTCGTCGCACCTCCTTTCTTTGGTTAATCTTTCATTAATAATTTATCTCTTCTATTTCTATTATTAAGCATTGCAATTTCAAACATTCCAATATTAATATAACCATTTTAAAATCTCCGTCAATAATCTTATTTTAGACTTAAGTATCGT
>JBBINQ010000011.1:0-63869 GCA_037443805.1 Caldifarciminota bacterium
TATTCAGTTTTCCTTTCTTGTCAATCCTGAATAGGAAATGTTCAGCACTTATCCCTATGCCTTTTCCACTTTTCTGATTTATTGTCTGCTTTGTTAGAGATGAAATCGTTCTCGTATGAAACTGTGGTTGCCCGATTTATCGGGCATTATATCAGGGATTGATTTGGAAACAGGTCTAAGGTTGTAAGGCATAGCATATAGGGTATGGTTAATGGTAAGAAAAAATGGATAAGAGGCTATGGCAACGATGCCCGTTTCGGTTAAGGGCAAGGATATTTCTGTATATGACCATAACCTCTTGACGATTGACGAAACGGGCTGCGTAACCGTATAACGAGAACCGATTAACATACAACCACATGGGTTGTCTCTACAAAAAATAGAATGCCTCATAAATGAGGCAACTACTAAAATGTTAAACAGAGGGTAATGGAGGGTAATGATGGAAAAGACTCAACACTTATCTTTGTTGACATTCATATTATTTTGGGTATAATTCAAAATGTTTTTAATCAGCCTAATTAACAGGCAATATATTCTTTTAATCAACCATAAAATATCATCAGGAGGTTTATATGTTTAATATGGTGAATTTAAAATTTGATGAATTACCAACACGCTGGTACAATATTTTACCAGATTTACCAGAACCTTTACCAGCACCACAGGACCCACCTGAAGGACCATCGCGCATAAAAAATCTTCCCAATCTTCTTGTCGGTGAATGTTTGAATCAAGAGTTCTCCCAGGAAAGATGGATAGATATTCCAGGCGGCATCCTTGACCTCTATGCAAAAGCAGGCAGACCCAGACCATTGTTCCGGGCAACAAATTTAGAAAAAAAACTGAATACACCAGCAAGATTGTATTACAAAGGTGAATTTTTCAGTCCGACTGGTAGCCATAAGGTGAATACTGCCCTTGCCCAGTGCTGGTATGCAAAACAGCAGGGGTATGAAAGGGTAACCACTGAAACTGGAGCAGGACAATGGGGAACTGCACTTGCTTACGCCTCAGCAGTCACTGGTTTAAAGTGCACAGTCTACTGGGTAAGGAGCGTGTATAATTGGAAAAAGGACCGACTCAGTTTTATGAAGATGTTAGGTGCAGATGTGTATGCCTCACCAAGCCCGATGACCGATTTTGGAAAATCACTTTATGAGAAGAATCCAGAACATGTTGGTTCTTTGGGGATCGCAATTTCTGAAGGGCTTGAGGATGCAAGCAAGGACCCAAAAGCAGTTTATTGTTTAGGTTCGGTATTGAACCATGTACTAATGCATCAGACAATCATCGGACTTGAAGCGCAGAAACAATTTGAGATATTCGGTGATTACCCGGATGTTGTTATCTCCTGCCTGGGTGGTGGGTCTAATTTTGGTGGTTTTGCAATTCCATTTATTGGCGATGTTTTGAAAAAAGGCAAAAAAATAAAATTTATTGCTGCCCAGAGCCAGGCTGCACCAAATCTTCAGGGTGAATATAGATTTGATTTTGCTGATTATGCAGAAATGACGCCATTATTAAAGATGTATACACTCGGTCACAAAATAGATATGGTTCCAATCAAAGGCGATGGTCTACGGTACCATGGTTGTTCGCCTATCATCAGTTTATTGAGAAACAAGGGTTATATTGATACAGTTGCCTATCCGGCTGATGAAAAGTATGTGTTTGAAAGGGCAAAGATGTTTATGGAGGCTGAGGGCTGGTTACCTGCGCCTGAATCTTCTTATTCAATCTGTGCGGCAATTGATGAGGCGATTAAGTGTCGTGAGTCCGGTGAGAAAAAGGTTATTGCTTTTAATGTGAGTGGCCATGGATTTTTAGACATCCCTGGATTTCGTGATGTGCTTGGTCTGAAATAGGAGGTTTAGTGATACAAGCAAGAGACTTTATTGAAAGAATAAAACCCTATAAACCAGGAAAACCAATTGAAGAAGTCATTAGAGAATTGAATCTCAAAGGTGAAGTTATTAAATTAGCATCCAATGAAAATCCTTTAGGAACATCACCTCGGGCAATTAAAGCAATGCGCCAGGCATTGAAAGAGTCCTGGCTATATCCGGATGATAACTGTTTTTATCTAAAAAATGTGCTCGCCAAAAAGTTTAATGTTAGCAGTGATGAAATAATTGTGGGAAATGGTTCAGTGGAGATACTGCCCCTTGTTACCCTTGCTTATCTGAATCGTGAAGATAGTGCAGTAGTAAGTGAGGGTGCGTTTATCTGGTATAAGATTGCAGTAAGTATTGCAGGTGCCCAGTTAATAGAAACGCCAATGAAAAATTATACCCATGATTTGAAAGCAATGGCAGATGCGATTCAGAAAAATACAAAACTGGTCTTTATTGCCAATCCTAATAATCCAACCGGCACAATAGTAACCAAAAAAGAGGTTGAGGAGTTTTTTGCACGGATTCCTGAAAATATACTTGTGGTAATGGACGAAGCTTATCGTGAGTACATTGATGACCCGGAATTTCCGGATTCATTCAAAATTTTCAAAGAAAGAAAAAATATCTTAATCTTACGCACCTTTTCCAAAATCTATGGACTTGCTGGTGCCCGGCTTGGCTATGGTATTGCCCGAAAAGAGATTATTACCAATTTAATGAAATTAAGGATCTCTTTCAATGTTAATAGAATCTCCCAGATCGCTGGAATTGCAGCACTGGATGATGATGATTTTGTTAAAAAGACAGTGGTCTTGAATAACGCAGGCAAGGATTTTCTTTATGATGCATACAAAAAATTGGGACTTTTTTATATTCCCACCCATGGCAATTTTATTTTTGTTGATTTTGGGAGAGATAGTCAGGTTGTTTTTGAAGCACTCCAAAAACAGGGCATCATTACACGCACCATAAAAGAGTATGGCTTTCCCAATGCCCTGCGCATAACAATCGGTACAGAAAAACAGAATCGCCGATTGATAAGAGCAATTAAAAAAATTTTGTAATGTTGGGATTTGCATTATAAAGGGGGTAAAATGCTTTTTAAATTAAAGAATGGGACAGAAATCCCGGTAGAGCTTTACAAAACAAGGGTTGTTCAAAAAATTAGTCTTGCCCCAGCACGCAATAGACTAAAGGCAATGGAAGAGGCTGGCTATAATACATTTCAGTTAAAAACAAAGGACATTTTCCTTGATATGCTTACGGATAGCGGGGTAAATGCAATGAGCGATAATCAGTGGGCAGGATGGATAACGACCGATGACGCCTATGCAGGTAGTATGACATTTTATGAATTTGCCGATGCAGTAAAAGAAGTTCTGGGTTACAATTATGTAATGAATGTACATCAGGGAAGGGCAGCAGAGCATCTTCTTTCAAAAGTTTTCTGCAAACCAGATGGTGTTGTTATCACAAATTACCACTTTACTACAACTCGCGCACATATTGAAGTAACAGGAACTTCTGAATGTCTTGAATTATTTACAGACGAGGCATTAAATACAAAGAGCTCCTGCCTGTTTAAAGGGAATATGGATATTGATAAACTTAAAAAGGGAATAAAAAAATACGGAAAAGACAAAATTGGTTTTGTGCGGATGGAGGCAACGACAAACCTGCTGGGCGGGCAACCCTTTTCAATGGAAAACTTAAAGGCGGTTAGAAAAGTATGTGATGAGAATGGTCTACTTTTAATACTTGATGGCAGTCTGATTTCGGAGAATGCCTATTTTATCTGGAAACGAGAAAAGGGTTACGAAAAGAAGACAATTGCTGAAATTATAAAAGAAATGTGTAGTATTCCTGACCTATTCTATCTCAGTGGTAGAAAGAATACCTGTGTTCGTGGCGGTTTTATTGCGACCAATAACAAAAAACTCTTTGAGCAATTAGAACCCTGGCTCCCGGTCTATGAAGGATTTTATACATACGGTGGTATGTCAATGCGCGAGATTGGTGCAATGACCGTGGGTCTAAGGGAGATGGTTGACCCATCAGTTGCTGGCTCTTCAATTGAGCAGATTAAATATTTTGTAGAGAAACTGGATAATTTAGGAATTCCTGTAGTCACACCGCCAGGTGGGTTAGCCTGCCATATTGATGCAAGAAAATTTTTATCCCATCTTAAAAAAGAAGAATACATCGCAGGTGCACTTACCGCGGCATTGTACATTGCCTCTGGTGTTCGGGCAATGGAAAGAGGAACAATCTCAATGGACCGCGCCAAAGACGGAACCGAACTATATGCTGACCTGGAATTAACGAGAATCGCAATTCCCCGAAGGGTATATTCAATCTCCCACATTGAATACATTATTGAAAGATTACAATGGCTTTATGAGCATAAAAATCTCATCAAGGGGTTGAAATTTGTTTTTGAACCACCGGTTTTGAGGTTCTTTTTGGGAAAACTTGAGGCACTTGAAGATTGGGGAGAAAAACTTACTACTGCCTTTGAAAAAGATTTTGGAAAGGAATGGTAATTAAGAGAAAGTATGAAGGATTTCAGTGAACTACTAAATTTTGCCAAGCAACACGGCAAGAAAAATTGTGTTGTAGTAAAGGCAGAAGATGAGACTGTGCTGGAAGGCGTAAAACTTGCATTGAATAATGGATTGATCTCTGCCTATCTTGTTGGTGAGAAAAAGGCAATTGAGCAGTGTAGCAAAAAAGTAAAACTTGATTTAAAACCGACGGAAATCATTGATATTGCTGACGAACAAGAGGCATTAAAAAAGGGCATTACTATTGTAAAAGAAAAAGGCGATTTTTTGATGAAAGGGATGCTTTCTACTTCTTCATTTCTCAAAGGCGTGCTGGACAAAGATTTTGGATTGCGCACAGGAAAGATTCTGAGCCATATTGCTGTCCTTGAAATTCCCGCATACCATAAATTGATATTTATGTCTGACGGTGGTATGAATCCAAAATTAGATTTAAAAACGCGGATTGATATAATCAATAATGGAATATCCTTAATGAAGGCACTGGGGATAAAAAATCCAAAGATTGCACTCGTTGCCGCAAGCGAATCAGTTCATCCTGATATGCCAGAAACAATAGATGCGACAAAGATTGTAGAAATGAATAAAAATGGTGAAATTAAAGATGCGATAATAGAAGGACCTTTTGGATTTGATGTGGCAGTCTCCAGAGAGTCTGCCGAGCATAAAAAAATAAAGAGTGAGATTGCTGGCGATGTTGATTTTCTATTAATGCCCAATATCTCTGCTGGTAATATCTGGGCAAAGGGTTTAATCTATTTTGCAAAGACAAAAGCAGCAGGGATTGTGATGGGTGCAAGCAGACCCGTAGTAATGCTCTCGCGGGCTGATGATGCCGAAGCAAAATTAAATTCTATTAGCCTGGGCGTAGCAGTAGCATAGTTAACCGGACATAATCTTTATCATCTGATAAGCAAGTTCAGGAATGGGTTTCTTTTTTGTATAGGTATCCTCAAAGGGAGTATAAACTATACTCCCTTTTATTTCACCAACCATAACACCAAAACGAGATTTTTCAATTGCCTCAATTGCATAATAACCTAATCTTGTGGCAAGAATTCTATCGTTTGCACTTGGGGTTCCTCCACGCTGAATATAACCGAGAACCGCAACACGAGAATCCTCGCCAGTCAATCTTTTTACCTTCTGGGCAATTTCAAGTGCATTGCCTGCCTCATCACCTTCTGAAACAATGATAATATTGGAACGCTTGCCTTTTTTAATATTATCTTTTATAGTTCGGGCAATCTCATTAATGTCTGTGGGTGTTTCAGGAATAATAGCATCCTCTGCACCACCGGCAAGACCCACGGCAAGGCTGATAAATCCCGCACACCTGCCCATCACCTCAATGAAAAAGACCCTTTCCAATGATGAAGCAGTATCCCTTATCCTGTCCACTGCCTCAAGTGCACTATTAATAGCAGTATCAAAACCGATTGTAAAATCCGTGCCATAAAGGTCATTATCAATCGTACCGGGCAGGCCAATGATGTTAACATTGAACTTTTCACTAAATTCTTTTGCACCACGCATTGTTCCATCGCCACCAATAACAATTAAACAATCAATCCTGTTTTTGTCCATCACTAATTTTGCCTTTTTCATACCCCTTATGGTCTCAAATTCATCGCATCGTGCAGTTCCTAAAATTGTTCCACCCCTTTGAATAATATTTGCAACTAAATGATGGTCCAGGTTTATAATATCATTACTTATCAATCCTTTATAACCATGTTTTATACCTAAAACTACATATTTTTTGAATAATGCGGTGCGCACCACTGCCCTTATTGCTGCATTCATTCCTGGTGCATCACCACCACTCGTTAATACTCCTATTATCCTTTTCATAAGTGTATTATATTTATAAATATTAATAAGTCAACAAACGATAATTTGAATTTTCTTGACTTTTCACCTTTTGTTTATTATAATACTTAATGAAGGTCGTGAGCACAAATCGCAAGGCAGGACATCTCTATGAAATTTTTGATACTTATGAGGCTGGTATTGTGCTTAAAGGCAGTGAGGTAAAATCATTAAGACAGGGTGAGGTTTCACTGAGTGATGCCTATGCAGAAGTCAAAAATGGTGAGGTTTTTCTATATAATCTCCATATCACACCCTACCGATTCAGCACAATTTCAACCCCTGACCCAAAGCGGAAAAGAAAATTACTATTAAATAAAGACGAAATAAAAAAACTTTTTGGTATCATAACCCAGAAAGGGAATCTTTTAATACCCTTAAAAATCTATTTTAATGAACGGGGGATTGCCAAGGTTTCTATTGGCGTATGCCGGCGAAAACGCATCTTTGATAAAAAAGAAAAAATTTTAAAAGAAGAATCAAAAAAAGAATTAAAAAAGATAAAAGGTTTGAATAAATGAGTATTATTTTTGTAATTTTATTTTCCTATGTTCAGAACTACGAGATTACTTATGAAGATAATTCTGCCACATTTCCGAGCGAATTTATTGATAACCAGGACTATCTCTCTTTGAGGCAAATCGCTGAATTTTGTGATATCAATTATGTTTTAGATAAGGTCCACCAGCGCTGTATGCTTTCTACAACCAACCATAGTATATCATTCATTTCTGATATCAGTGTAATACAATGGGATAGCCTTTATCTTAACCTACCTTTTGTCCCACATTTTATAAATGAGGAGATATACTTCCCCGCCTGCCTGATTACAAGGATTTTGGGCACGCACCTTGAGCGCCTTATCTTTTTAAAAAAGATTGAAGAGATTCCAAACATTGATAAGATTGATTTAATTACCCGCGGTGATTCAACAATTATTAAATTTTCTTGGCAGAAACCCATAGGATTTGATGTGCAATTCTCTCCCCAGATGGCAATCATTGAGATTGATGGACAATATAAAACAGATTATAAAATAAAACCAAAAGGAGCAATAAAATCGCTTGATCTTTTATCCTACAAAACCTATACACGCCTGGAATTGAATCTGGTTGATATCAATGCATATTTTGAAAGGAACGATGAAGTCGTCTTCTATAATAAGGTCACAAAAAGTGTTCAGGTAATCGTTCTTGACCCGGGCCATGGCGGCATTGACCCTGGTGCAGTTGGAAAAAAAGGCTTATATGAAAAAGATGTTAATCTTGATATTGTAAAAATGTTAAAAAAGATTGTTGAAGATTCGTTAAAGATAACGGTTTTACTGACGCGCGAAAAAGACCAATATCTATCTCTCAAAGGTAGAACAAATTTTGCCAATCGCAATAATGCAGATGTTTTTATCAGTATCCATTGCAATGCCTCGCCAAAAAACAGGATGGCTTGTGGTTTTGAAACATATTTTCTGTCTGAGGCAAGAACCAATGAAGAACGGACAGTGGCAGCAATGGAAAATGCTTCTTTGATGTTTGATGAAGAGATAAAAGTAAGCGGAGATATAAATTTTATTCTTTATGACCTCGCCCAGAATGTTTTTCTTGAAGAGTCCAACAACCTTGCTGAGGCAATCCAGAGCAGTGCAGAAAGATTACTCAATATTCCGGCGCGTGGTGTGAGCCAAGCGGGTTTTTATGTTTTACGCGGTGCATTTATGCCCTCAGTGCTTGTGGAGACCGCCTTTATTTCTAATCCTGAAGAAGAGAAACTTTTAAGAAAGAAAGAATTTAAAGAAAAGATTGCCTATGCCATATTTGCTGGATTACAGAATTTTATAAAAAATTATGAAAGGAGGCTAAACCATTGAATACATTTCCCATTGGAATCTTTGATTCAGGGATTGGCGGACTGACTGTAGTAAAAGAGGTCAGAAAGGCTTTGCCCGGTGAAGATATAATCTATCTTGGTGATACTGCCAGGCTTCCTTACGGCACAAAGTCCTTTGATTCAATTATCCAGTTTTCAAGAGAGAATGCGCGTTTTCTCCTTGCACGGCGAGTAAAATGTATTATTATTGCCTGCTATTCATCAACCTCAGTTGCCCTTGAGATACTACAAAAAGAATTATCTGTGCCAATTATTGGTGTTATTAAACCCGGGGCAAAACGGGCAAAGGAACTCACAAAAAACAATAAGATTGGTGTGATCGGCACAAGCTTAACAATCTATAGCGGCGCCTATGAAAAGGCATTCAAGGAATTAAATGCAAATGTTGAAGTTTTAGGAAGGGCTTGCCCTCTATTCGTTCCACTTGTGGAAGAAGGCTTGCTTGAACATCCTGCTACAGAAATGATTGCCCGGATGTATCTTGAGCCATTAAAACAGGAAGGTATTGATACACTGCTCCTTGGCTGCACCCATTATCCATTATTGCTCAATATAATAAAAAAGGTTCTTGGCAATATCAATTATGTTGATGCTTCACGCGAGCTGAGCCAGGAACTGGCTTCCCTTTTAAATGAAAAAAAATTGTTGAACCCTGACGACAACGGGAAGATAACTATTTATCTCACAGATTTTTCAATGAATTTCAAAGAGATTGGCGAGCGGTTTCTGGGTGAACCAATGGCAAATTTCTTTCGGGTCGCACCGGGTTCAACATAATAGTATGATAATAACAACAAAGTATTTTAATTGTAGAAAAATTTAATAAGGAGATTTATGAGAACTGATAAAAGAGAAAACAACGAACTCAGAAACATAGAAATTGTTATGAACTATCTTCAATATCCTGCAGGTTCGTGCCTTTTCAAATTAGGAAATACCATTGCGCTCTGTGCGGTCACTATAGAGAACCGTGTGCCACAGTTTCTTGTGGGTAAAGGACAGGGCTGGCTGACTGCTGAATATGCACTCCTGCCTGCTTCAACAAAAGAGCGCACACAACGTGAGGCAAATACAGGAAGGCTCACTGGCAGAACCCAGGAAATAAGGAGATTTATTGGCAGGGCATTGAGACCTATCTTTGACCTTGGTATCGTTGGTGAACGAACCTTTATCATTGACTGTGATATTTTACAGGCTGATGGTGGAACCCGAACTGCGGCAGTAAATGGTGCATTTCTCGCACTATACAGTGCAGTAAAAAAACTCTGGGTAAACAAAGAATTCAGACAGTTTCCAATTTTAGATTTTGTCGGTGCAATCAGTGCTGGCATTGTTAATGGTGAAATACTACTTGACCTCTGCTATGAAGAAGATTCAAATGCGGAAGTGGATATGAATTTAGTAATGACTGGACGGCAGAAGATTATTGAATTTGGAGCAACCGCAGAGAAGATACCTATGACAAAACAGGAACTTAATAAGTTACTGGATATTGCCAGCACCGGAATAAAACAGTTAATAGAAATAGAAAAAAAGATAGTTGCTGATTAAAACTATGGACTCAATCAAGCAGGAATTCAAACGCAAGGTTTCAGAAAAACAATGGGGCACACGACTTGACCAGTATCTCTACATTTCAGGTATTGGTCTGTCACGTAGTCTTATTCAGAAATTAATTAAGCAGAAAAAAGTGCTGGTGAATAACAAACCTGCAAAATGTTCTTACCATGTTAAAGAAGGTGATGAAATCTATGCAGCATTTGAACTACAGACCTCAGCCGAAATAAAACCGGAAAATATCCCTCTGGTTATCATTTATGAAGACGATGATATCATCGTGGTCAATAAACCCAAAGGTATTATTGTCCATCCTGCCCGTGGCAATTTTGAACATACTATGGTAAATGCGCTTTTATACCATTGTGGTAAATTACCCAGTCTCACAGATGAGATAAGGCCCGGTGTGCTACATCGACTTGATAAAGATACTACTGGCTTGATCATCTTTGCCAAAACAGACCAGGCATTGAGTAATTTAGGTAAGGCAATTGCCCGACGCCAGATTCAAAAAAAATATGATGTATTGTGCTGGAACTTTCCTGGACAGAATGAAGGAATTATAGAAGCACCCATAGGCAGGAGTTCTCTGGTCCGAACCAAAATGACCGTAACCCCACTTTCAAGTAAAAATGCCACGACAAAATATCTTGTCTTAGAAAAATTTCCCATTGCCAGTTATTTAAAGGTATGGTTGATAACCGGCAGAACCCATCAGATTCGTGTCCATTTAAACTATATTGGCTGTCCAGTAATCGGCGATAAAGATTATGGCGGAACAAAACCCCAGGTCATAAAAAAATCTAATTATTTGCCCTATTTTCAGGAAATTTTAAAATTGATTGACCGTCAGGCGTTGCACGCCTCAGAGATTATGTTTAACCATCCACGCACTAATGAAACCTTACATTTTACTGCACCTTTACCCGAAGATATGAAAACAGTAATAGATTATCTAAGAAAAAATTTTTCCGAAGGAAAAATATAATTAATACTCAAAAAAATCATTCTATATAATTTAGGTTGTTCATATAGGGTATCAGAACATCGGGAATTTTTATCCTGCCGTCCTTAGTCTGATAATTTTCTACAATACCAATAAATGTTCTTGGCGTTGCCAGGCCTGAACCATTGATCGTATAAACATAATCAATTCCCCCGGTTGAACGGCGATACCGAATCATTGCCCGGCGCGCCTGATACTGTTCATAGCAGCTGACCGATGAAACTTCAAGCCATTCCTGCATACCTGGTGCATAAACTTCAATATCATAGGTTTTGGCAGAAGCAAAGGTCATATCAGCAGTGCACAAAAGTAAAATTCGGTATGGTAAACCAAGCAATTTTACTGCTTCTTCTGCATCACTCAATAATTTTTCAAATTCTTCGTATCCGGTTTCGGGTGTAGTATATTTTACAAGTTCTATTTTGTTGAATTGATGAACACGCGTAATTCCTCTGACCTCTTTGCCATAAGAACCTGCCTCACGCCGGAAACAAGGTGTATAAGCAGTATAACAAATTGGCAACTGCTTTTCTGGAATAATCTCTTCACGATGCATATTGGTTAACGGCACCTCTGCCGTAGGAATAAGATAAAAATCATCATCACGGCATTTATACATTTCAGATTCTAATTTGGGCAATTGGCCTGTTCCAACAAAACAATCAGGATTATTCAAAATTGGTGGGAATATCTCTTTGTAATTATGTTTTTGCGTATGGAGGTCAAGAAAGAAATTTATCAATGCCCGTTCTAACAATGCACCCAGACCTTTATACAAAATAAAACGCGATGCAGCGAGTTTTGGTGCTCGTTTAATATCAAGTATATCAAGCGCCTCGCAGATCTCCCAGTGCGGCAAAGGTTTAAAATCATATGATGGCGGTTCTTTTAAACCCCGCACGAATTTATTATCAGCACCCCCTTTACCTACTGGAACAGTTGGGTGTGGTATATTGGGCAATTGAAGAAACAGGGCATTAAATTTTGCTTCTACTTCTTTTAATAGGAGTTCCTTCTCTTTAATCTGTTCGCCTACCAGACGACCCTTCTCCATCAATTCACTCGCATCCTTTTTTTCCCGCTTCAATTTGCCGACCTGTTCAGAAAGGGAATTCCTTTCTTTTCGTAAATTGTCAATTTCAGTTATTATTGCACGACGCCTTTTATCAAGTTCTACCAGTTCATCAAAATTAAATTCCACTCCCCTGTTCTTTAAGGCATTTAGAACCAGTTCAGGATTTTCCCTTAAAATCTTGATATCAATCATTATATCAGTATATGCTAAATAAAAAAAAAGTCAACCGCAGAATTTTTTCACCCTCCCCCATCTTCATTTATTCTGCTATATTCAAAAATCAACAATTTATTATTCTTTCATCCATTAATTTTCCAAATCTGATTGGGGTGAAAATGTCTTTTCCTGCTAAAGCAGGAATCTATTATTTACCACGAGGTCTTATATCCAGATTTCCTTTAAGTAGGGCTTCAACAGGGTGAGTTCCATTTATTATATCGCACAGTAAAGCAACTGCAAGGAGACTTCCGTTTCTACCAGGAAACAAGGAAATATTTTGTTTCTTGCATGTCTCTTCCAATTCTTTTTGTTTCTTATCTGGACGACCTGTAAAATTTAAATCTTCCTGCTCCAAAATCCAATTAAGGGCATACAAAATATACTCTAATGGATAACCAGGAAGTCCTGAAGTTAAAGAAGCATATTGTAATAAGATTTGTTTTATATCTTTCTTTTCCCATACTTCAGAAATTGCTTTAAGCACATTTATAGCTCTGTTTTTATCAGCGCATACTTTACCATAAAGGTCAATTGCAAAATGGGCATGTTTTGGAGTATCTTGTTTAATTTTTTGTTACTTTAATCAATTCGGCACATATCTTCATCATAATTTCTGGCTATAGCTTTCCGCAATCTCTCATAGAACTTTTCCATCTTCTTTCTGCACCTTATGCATTCTTTGGGAAGTATTGATAAGATATCACACCAACCATTACCCATGTCCCAATAAACTACATCAAATTCTTTTCCTTCTGCGATCCATGCTCTTTCTCCAAATTTTAGAGCCCTCTTGTGATATCCTTTACATCCTATAACCTCTGATAAGATATCATCTTCAACTTCTGGCATAATAGCACCTCCTTATTGTAATTTCAAATTATTCAAAATACGAAACCGATTTTTATTTTTTTTGCCATCTCTCTCTGCTGGGATTCATAACTAATCCCATATCTCTAAGAAACTGCAGTTGCTGTCTTATCTTTGCTCTAATATTTCTATTTTCTGGATAAATTTTCTTAAATTCTTCCTCATATCGGTACATGTCACTCGTCCTGAATATACCTGCTGGTAATCTCTCATAAACTAATTTCATCCATCCAAAAAGTTCTGTTTCCTTACAAATTGGTTTTGGCAAGGTGCTTTCCTTCTCTTTAAGTTGCCTTATTATTTTACGAGTTCCTTTCTGTTGTAATATTTCAACATTTCTCTTTTGGATTCTTTTATATATTTCTTCATATTTATCAATGTACTCAAAGTCTGGCTCAAATCGACTTTGCTGAAATTTCAATCTACTATACAGGGTATACACATCTGAGACGATCTCTTCATTTAGAGAAGCAGTAATTACAGCATTCACTTCAACATTGTTTTTCAATCCACCTTCTGTTAAATTGGACGATCCAAGGACAATAGTTGCATTTCTTTCATCTTTTAATATATACAATTTGGGATGATAAACAGGTGTATCACTAAAAGAAGGATCACTAAAACTATAGCATTTCACAGCAAACCCTTTACTTGTGAACTCCCTTAATAGTCGGAGTATCTGAGGATCAGTTGTGCGGAAATCTAGTCCAACTAGGAATTCAATACTTCCACCAATTCTCAGGCATTTATTTATACTTTCTTCTATAAGTTTAAAGCCAGAGTATTTCATAAAAGCAACAGCAACTTTTACTTCGTTTGTTCTTGATATAATTGGATTTAATGTCTCAACCAATTTCTGTTTTATATTATCGGTAAATATTATATTCATACTCACGCTATGGAATTATCTCGCAAGTATGCATTTTCTTCCTAAAAGTTTACATTCTACAGCGGTTGTTCCCGCACCACAAAAATAGTCTAAAACTAATTCGCCAGGTTTTGAATATTTTAGAATTACATTCCTGGGGATATAAGGAGACCAATTACCCCTATATGCACCACTATGCGTTGCCCATGCACCCCTTTTCTTAAAACTCCAGACTGTGGTTTGCTCTTCTCTAAAATCTTTTGGGTGGAGTGTATTTATTTTTTTTGTAACTTTTAAGGCGCTAATATTGAGCCCTTGCGTATGAGTAATAAGTTGTTCAATATATTTAAATGTAACTCCATATTTCTGGCCAATTTCTAAGTCAGAAGTTCCTTTTGCTTTTTCTTGTAAAATAGCCTTATGAAGCTCTTTTTCAGTTTTGAATTTTAATTTCTCTTTACCCATTGTTAAGAAATTTTTATTCATAACATCTGACTAAATTATACAAAAATTATAATCAGTGTCAAGCATACAAAATTTTTTCCTGTTGATTTCATAAAAATTTTTATTATAATATTTTGTGGATTATCTTGATGAAATTATTGGGCAGGACACAGTAAAGGAATTTCTGCGCAGTGCTTTAAGAAAAGACAGAATTTATAATCTCCTCTTTGCCGGACCCCGTGGAGTTGGCAAAAGACATACTGCATTTGCGTTGACCAAGAGTCTGGGTTGCCCTTTGAATTCACCGAATTTTATGCTGATTGCACCACTACCACCAGGAATAAAGGAAGATAAAATATCTGAATATATGAAAAACTACCTACCTGAAAATCCACTTGTTCCAATTGAGGACAACGCCTCAATAATAATTAAACAGATAAGGAACCTGATTGAATGGTTGATCTTAATGCCGGCAAAAAAGACTAAAAGAGTTGCAATGGTTCTTGAGGCAGACCGAATGAATGAAGAAGCAGCAAATAGTTTTTTGAAGACACTTGAAGAACCACCAATTGATACAATCTTTATTCTCACCTCATCAAGGCCTGAATATTTAATGCCGACCATTCGTTCGCGCTGTCAGATCATACACTTTAGTTATTTAAACAATACACAGATTCAGAATATTTTATTTGAGGAGCCAGACCACTTTAAACTCGGTAGTCCAGGAGAAATTCTGAATTTAAAAGAGAATCCCCTTTTTGAAATGGCACGAGAAATCTTCAAAAAGGCACCCCTCTCTGTTAACAGTGTAACAAAACTGGCAAGAGAAATGCAAAAAGAAAGATTGACTGACCTGTTTTATTGCCTCCTGCTCTTATATCGTAGTGCCCTGTATACACATTTTAATACACGATTTGACTTTGAAAATCAGGACGATATCACAAAGAAGACCAAAAAACTCAACCCAAATAAAATTATTAATACCCTGTTTATGCTTAATAATACTATAAATTTGCTCAGATATAACCCCAATCGTCTGTTACTACTTTTTAATACTTTATCAAAATTGCCGTGACAAAAACAACCAATAATCGTGTGCTTTTGTAATGAAGTTTATCTGTGATGGTATGCTGGGAAAGCTCTGCCGCTATTTAAGAATCTGCGGCATTGATACGCAGTATTCTAATGAAGGACTAAAAACCTTGCTTCTGGCAAAGAAAGAAGGACGGATAATCATCACCAGAAACACACTTCTGAAAAATAAGGAAGAAGTATTTTTTATTGAAGATGAAGATTTATTTATCCAGTTAAAGACCATAATCAAAAAATTCAATCTGGCTGACCAATTAAATTTCTTTTCCCGTTGTTTGTGTTGCAACGAACTGCTCGTTCCCATAGAAAAAGAGAAAGTAAAGGACCGTGTGCCATTCTACACATATAAAAATTTCAATGAGTTCGCTGAATGCCCTGAATGTGGTAGGGTCTACTGGAAAGGAAGCCATTATCAGAAGATGGTGAAAGACATAAAAAAATTAATTGGTTAAATGGTTAAATTTATTAATGTATTAATACAACCCTTTCAAAATCAAGTTCAAACCAAAATTAAAAATAGAGTTCTGGCTTTAATACTGCTCAGCATTATCGTCAATTGCATCCCCTATACTAAACCCGTAACGAAGACCGAATTAATCCGTATTGCTATTATTACCGGCGTTGATTCAGTATTGATTTCAGGTATCAAGGATGATATTTTTTATGAAAATTATCTGGTGCATAGTAATACTGACCTTCCAATATTTTTTAGACCCAGCAAAGGGAAGAATGTAATGGTCAACCATAATCAATACTATGGAAGTCTGGAGATAAAAAAAATCAATAAAAAAATCTGGGTAATTAATATTTTGAATATGGAAGATTATCTAAAAGGTGTGGTTCCCTGTGAGATTGGAAAGATCTCTAAGAATTTGATTGAAGTGGCAAAGGCTCAAGCCATTGCCGCGCGTACCTATGCCTTTTCCCATTTGCGCCAATACGAAGAACTCGGCTTTGACCTTTATGCTACAACAAGGGACCAGGTTTACCAGGGGAAACAGGTTGAAGATGCCATAATCAATGAGGCGATTATAAAAACCAGGGGTATTATATTAACCTATAATGGCAAGCCTATTGATGCAAAATACCATTCAACCTGTGGTGGCAGAACAGCGGATTTTAATGATGCCTGGAAAGGCACTCCTGTTCCTTATCTCAGAAGCGTTGAGTGCGGTTTTTGCAATGAGAGTCCCCATTTTGCCTGGCAAAGGCAAATGAGTAAGAACGAATTTTTTAAGACATTAAGAAAAAATTTACTCAATATGGGCATTATGGTTGCTGATAGTGAATTAATAAAAGGATTCAAGTTAAAAAGGAACCCAAAGAGTAAAAGAATAGTTGAATTGAAGATAATCACCGATAGAACAGAATATGTAGTTTCAAACTATAATATACGTATTTTATTCGGTTCTGAAAATGACCCGGATGGCTTACTGAAGTCCAATAACTTTACACTGCAGATTAAAAATGATAGCATTATTATAGAGGGAAAGGGATATGGCCATGGCGTGGGTATGTGCCAATCTGGTGCAATCGGTATGGCAAAAAAAGGCAAGAAATTCAAAGAGATATTAAAGCATTATTATCCTAATACCAAACTTAAAAAGTTTTGAATCAGTACTGTAATAACTTATAGGCTTGACTTAATCTGAAAATAGACTATAATATAGCATAAAGGGGGCCTTATGGGCTTAACAACTATATTAATCATTGTCATAATTTTGATTATTCTCAGCGCAATTAAGGTCTTAAAGGAATATGAACGTGCGATTATATTCAGATTGGGACGATTTATTGGTGTAAAAGGACCGGGCATATTTATTCTCTTGCCCGGAATTGATAGAATGGCAAAGGTATCATTAAGGATTGTGACAATGGATGTACCACCACAGGATGTAATAACTAAGGATAATATTTCGGTGAAGGTAAATGCGGTTACCTATTTCCGCGTTTTTGAACCAGCAAAGGCAGTGCTTGAGGTAGAAGATTATCTCTATGCCACGAGCCAGATTGCTCAGACCACATTAAGAAGTGTGCTGGGTGAATATGAACTTGACGATTTATTAACTGAACGAGAAAAGATTAATATGAGACTACAAAAACTCATAGATGAGCAGACCGACCCCTGGGGTGTGAAAGTTTCCACAGTGGAGATTAAGCATGTTGATATTCCGCAGGAAATGCAACGAGCAATCGCCCGGCAGGCAGAAGCAGAAAGGGAGCGTCGTGCAAAAATAATCCATGCAGAGGGTGAATTGCAGGCAGCAGAAAAATTAAATAAAGCAGCACAAATAATTGGACAGACATCCACTGGAATTCAACTCAGATTTTTACAAACACTGACCGAAGTTGCTACTGAGAAGAATTCCACCACTATCTTTCCTGTGCCCATAGATCTTTTTGCACCATTCATTAAAAAGATGACTGAGAAAGAATGATATGCCTTTATCAACAGCAAGGGTTAGAATTTTCTGACCCCATAAGTAGTGCATTAAAAAGCGAATTCAATGAATCAGTTTTTCGCGCCGCAGAATTTAAAGTTCCCCGAATTTGTTTTAACCCCTTACGCAACCAGTATGATGCATCACTAATAATTGAGCACCTTGAGAAAAATTTCAATAAAAAATGTGATAAACATCTCTTGATAGTGGATATTGACCTTTATATGCCAAGATTCAATTTTATCTTTGGACTTGCAGAACCAAGAAAGTGCGCAGCAATCGTTTCACTCTATCGCCTTGCTGGAGAAGGTTTGATCCAGCAACGCCTGCAAAAAGAGGTCGTTCATGAAATCGGACACCTGATGGGTCTTGACCATTGTGTAATCCCAACCTGTGTTATGTATTTTTCAAATACCATTGATGATACTGATAAAAAAAATAAAACTTTGTGCCCTGAATGCAGGAGGAAAATTGAAAAATTATCAACTATTTACTCCGGGACCAATTGATATACCAGAAGATGTAATAAAAGCAACTGCCCATAAATGCATTTATCATCGTGAAGATAAGTTTAAAATTTTGTTAAATAGCATTAGTGAATCGTTAAAAAAAGTAATTGATTCCAGGTATAAAATTTACCTTCTTACTTCATCAGGCACTGGAGCAATGGAAGCAGCCTATGTTAATATTATGTCAAAGTCAGATACTCCAGTGGTCGCTGTATGCGGAAAATTCGGCGAAAGATGGGTTGAGTTATGTAAAAATTATGGAAATGAACCAGCCATTGTCAGGCAGGAATTTGGTAAATCAGTAAAGCCTGAAATGATTGAACAAGAATTAAAAAAGGTAAAAAAGCCAGCAGTAGTTTTTACTACCCTGACCGAGACATCCACTGGTGTGGTTAATGACATTAAAACGATTAGTGAGATAGTAAAAAAGTATGATGGTTATCTGGTAGTTGATGGTGTAGCAGGTATTGGTGCTGACCCATTTTACCAGGACAGATGGAATGTTGATGTGCTCTGTGGTGCTTCACAAAAGGCATTAATGGCACCCCCGGGTATCGCATTTGTCAGCTTCTCTCAGAATGCCCATTTAAAAATGAAAAACTCTGACCTGCCTAAATACTATTTTGATTTTTCACTTTATGAAAAATTCTTAGAAAAAGGTCAGACACCATTTACTCCGGCAATCACAATTTTATACGGTTTGAAAAAAGGATTACAAAAGCTCATAAGTATTGGAGTTGAAGAAAATTTTGCCAGGCACCAAAAAATGGCTGAGTATGTGCGGAACAGGTTTATAAAAAATGGCTTTGAACTATTTTCTGAGAATCCATCAAATGGCTTAACCGTGATCAGGATGCCCGCAGGAATTGATAGCACTGATATTATTAAAGAATGCAAAGAAAAATATGGAATTCTATTTGCCAATGGTCAGGGTGAAATGAAAGGAAAGATACTGCGGGTTGGTCATATGGGAAATTATAATATAAAAAAACTGAGCCATGCACTTGATATCTTTGATAAGGTTATGGCAAAAAAATTTGTCACAAAATCTGACCGGAACATATCTATTCATTCCGGGAAGGAGGGTTAAAAAATGAATCGCTACATTAAACTTGGTTATGAGGGTATTGAACTTGAACTCCCTGTTCATGCCCTTTATCTATATCGTGATGAACAACAACTTCTTGATAACATAAAACCGTTAATCAAAGAAGGTATTGAACGTAAAGAACGATGTGTTTATGTCGGAAAAGAATCCTGCATTAAAGAATTAAAGGGTGAATTCAAAAATAACATTATGATTGTAGAAGAGATTATGCAGGCTTCGCACTTTCTACCCTGGTTAAAAAGCGAATATGATAAATTGACAAAAACCCATCAGGGTATGCGCGTTTTTGTGGAAAGCACAAAGGATTTTCTTGGTTTTGAAGAACTGCTTGATGATTTCAATACCCAACCAGACCTGAAACTCTTTGTGCTCTGCCAGTATCGGATAGAAAAGATCGGTTCAGAGGATATCCTTGAAATTCTGAAGAATCATCCTTATGTATTTGTTGAGCATCTTCTGAAACCAAATTGCTTCTATTCACGGGTAAAGCATCGCATCTGGCTTGACCCATTAACTGGTATCTTTAATCGCCGCTATTTTGAAAATCAGTTAAGTAAAGAATTACAACGGGCATCTCGTTATGAACATTCCCTTTCTATATTGTTTATGGATATAGACAAGTTTAAAAAAGTTAATGACGAATTTGGTCATCAAGTTGGTGACCAGGTATTGTTAGAACTTGCGCAAATCCTGGAAAGGAACTTACGGAGTGTTGATGTTGTTGCCCGCTATGGTGGTGATGAATTTATTATCCTTTTACCAGAAACAAAAAAAGAATCTGCCTATAAAACAGCCAATAGAATTCTTTATGCAATTCAAAGATATGACTTCTTCAAAGGGAACCTGAAAATTAAAGAACTTGGCGTTTCCATTGGTGTTGCATCATTCCCTGAAGATGCGGGCGGCACTTACGAATTGATCAAAAAAGCAGATGTTGCCCTTTATAGAGCAAAAGAAAGAGGTGGAAATCAGATTATGGTATTTATGTAATCAAGGAGGCAATGTGGCTATTACCCCACTTGAAATTCGGAAACAAGAATTCCGCAAAGGTTTACGCGGTTATGACCCCCATGAGGTTCGTTCATTTCTTGAAATGGTATCCAATGAACTTGAAAATTTAATGAGAGAAAATGCAGGGCTTAGCGAAAAAGTAAAAGACCTTGATGCAAAAATTGAGGATTATCGCCGTATGGAAAAGATACTTCAAGATACGCTCACGACTACCCAAAAAGCAACCGAAGAATTAAGAGAAGGGGCAAAAAAAGAAGCGGAAACAATAATTGCCAATGCCCGTGTTGAGGCACAGAGATTTTTGCGTGAGGCACAGGCAGAATTGGCGCGTGTTAAAGAAGAGACCAAAATGGTGGAGCACCAAAAATTATTATTAGTCTCAGAATTCCGCGGTTTGCTGGAATCATACCTGCGATTACTTGAAAGACTTGAAAAGAAATGAAAAATAAAATCCAGGAGACCACAAATTATCTTATTGAGAAGATTGATATAAAACCCACAATTGGCATTGTCCTGGGTACGGGTCTTGGTGGACTGGTAAAACATATTAAAATTAAGAAGGCATTTGATTATTCAAAGATTCCCCATTTTCCTATTTCCACTGTGGAATTCCATAAAGGAAGATTAATATTTGGTCTTCTTGGCAATCGCAGGGTGATGGTTATGCAAGGACGATTCCATTATTATGAAGGCTACAGCGCAAAAGAGATTGCATATCCAATAATCATAATGAAAAAATTGGGCGTTAAATATTTGATTATTTCAAATGCAGCAGGCGGATTGAACCCAGACTTTTCTGCCGGTGACATAATGTTAATAACTGACCATATCAATCTCCTCTTTGATAATCCCCTGCGTGGTCCGAATGAACCAAATTTGGGACCGCGTTTTCCTGATATGTTTAATTGCTATGAGCCAAAGTTTATTCGGCTTGCGGAAAAGGTGGCACAGAAAAATAATATTTTTATAAAAAAGGGCGTCTATGTTGGAGTGCCTGGACCAAATCTTGAAACCCGTGCTGAATATCGTTTCTTGAGAATAATTGGTGCTGATGCAGTTGGAATGTCCACAGTTCCTGAGGTAATAATGGCAAGGTATTTGGGTTTAAAGGTACTGGGGATATCCGTGATCACAGATATGGGTATTGCTGATGCCCTGAAGCCCGCCAGCATTTTAAAAATCATAATGGCGGCGAAAAAGGCAGAGCCGAACTTGATTAAAATTGTAAAAGGTGTTATTGCAAACCTGTGAAAATAAAAATTATCTTTGTCATTATTTTAGGATTGCTCGCCTGCTCGCAAAAACAGAAACACATTAGTAATGCACGCATATTTATTAATCAATGGAATTATGACCGCGCACTCATTGAAATCTTAAAATACCGTGAAGATAAAGATGCTGAAGTGCAATATCTACTCGGCTATTGTTATTTTGGGAAGAATGAATATAATGAAGCAGAAAATTATTTCAAAAACACACTTAGCATTGATTCAGTTTTCCGTGATAGTATTATCAATATTTATACAGATGCTGCAAAAAGAGCCATTAAAATATCTGAATTGTCCAAAGCCCTGCAATTTTATAAAACGCTTACTGATATAATTCCAGATTACAAACAGGCAGACAATCTTTTTCTTGTCGCAGATTTGAATTTTAAGCAGGAAAATTATCCTGGCGCCCTGCTTGGATATTTGAGGGCATTTGAAATAGATTCAATGTCAGACAACGCAAGGAAGTCAGTAAAAAATTTTCTTAAATCTTTGATAGAATGTGACAGCCTTGAACTGGCATTGAGAATTGCATTAAAAGAATATAAGCGTGCAAAGACTTCAGAAAATATTTTAATCTTGGGCGAAATCAATTATTTAATCGGTAAAAAATTATATGGCAAGGGTTTATATGATAGTGCAATAGTATTTTTTAAAGAGGTCAACACGAATCAAGAGCCGAAATCCTTAGTTGATGATGCCTGTTTTTATTTAGGTGAAATTTATTATGCGCAGGGAAATTTTAACCAGGCGATTGATTATTATAAAAAGGTAGTACGACTGAACCCATATCAAAAAGGTGAACTGGTTCAGAAATCCCAGGCAAGAATTAAAGAAATAAAGGAGAAATTATGAAAACGAAAGAGTTGGGGAAGAGTATGATTATCATTTATTTACTGATTATGTTCTTTTCTTGTTCAAAACAGGCGCTGGCTCCGCTTGAACCTGAAGATGAATTTGAGCGGGCAATGGGTTTTTTCAATAACAAAAAATATGCGCTGGCAATCCAGTCATTTGAAAAGATTATATTCTATCACGCATCAACCGAGTTTGTAGACGATGCCCAATTTTATCTCGCAAAGGCATACTTTGAAAAGAAAGACTATAACCAGGCGATTACTGAATTTGAGTATCTGATAAAAAACTTTCCAAATACCCCATTTTTAGAACAGAGTTACCTGCTTCGGGCAAAGGCATATTTTTTAAAGGCGCCCGGCTATGAAAAAGACCAGGCTGAAACACGAGAAGCAATTTCCTTATTAGATGATTTTCTAACCCGTTTTCCTGTTTCAAGTTTCAGCGATACAGCAAAGGCACTAATTCTCCAGGCAAGGAACAGACTGGCGAAAAAGGAACTTGAGAACGGCAGGCTCTATCTAAAAATGAAGGAATATGATTCAGCAATTTTATATTTTAAATATGTAATAGAAAATTATCCTGAAACACCATCGGCAAATGAATCAAAATTTCTCCTTGCCCAGACCTATGAGAAGCTTGGCCGCAAAGAAGAGGCAAATCAGCTATACAAAGAACTTCTTGAGGACAACAACTGGAAAAACAGAGCAGAAGCAAAGATAAAAAAACTGTCAATTGAAGAACATTAAATTATCCTTTGGTATCTTTGGTGGACTATTTGACCCACCCCATATTGGACATTTAATCATTGCCCAGTGGGTTTTAGATGAATTTAAACTTGATAAAATAATCTTTGTGCCGGCATTTAACCCACCCCACAAAAAAAGATACTCATCGTATCAAGACCGCTATGAGATGACCCGAAAGGCAATAAAAAACAATAGGAATTTTCTTATCAGTGATATTGAGAAAAATATTCAAGGTAAAACCTATACATTTGAGGTAATAAGGGCTATAAAACAATCCAATAAGATACTTAAAAATTCTAATATTTACCTCATTATTGGCGCAGACCAGTGGCAGGAAATAAAACACTGGAAACATCCAGAAATCATATTCAAAGAATCAAAGGTAATTGTCTTGCCACGCCCCGGTTATAAAATCACAAAAATTAAACCATTTTATGAAAAAATTTTTATCAGCAATGCCCCGCTCATTGACATTTCGTCTACACTGGTGAGAGAGAGGGTAAAGAAAAAATTAAATATCAATTATCTTGTTGTTCCTGAGGTACTTGTCTATATCAAAAAACATAATCTTTATTTTTTTACCTCTTGACAAAAGTCAAATTCTGAATATAATTAATCATACTTTCGGAGTAGAAGTAAAATTTACGAGCAAGTTTCCAATTACCGAATAATGGATTCCGAAGAGGCAAGATAATAAATAGAATTATTTAATAAATAAAGGAGGCAATAAATTTATGGAGATAACCGAACTTAAAAAGAAAAAAGTCGCTGACCTCCATCAGATTGCAAAGGAACTGGGTTTGACAAATTATACGGATTTGAAGAAACAGGACCTGATTCATGCAATTATTGAGGCAGAAACAAAAAGAACCGAACTTGTGCCAGTTGAAGGTATTCTTCAGATTCATCCTGAAGGCTATGGTTTTTTGCGGTCACCAAATTATAACTATCTTCAGAGTCCGGATGATATATACCTTTCAATTTCGCAGATTCGTAAATTCAACCTCAAGGTTGGTGATAGTATTAAAGGACTTGCGCGGCCACCAAGAGAAGGAGAACGGTATTTTGCAATGATAAAAATTGAATATATTAATGACATCTCGCTCGCTGACTTCACCGAGAGAATTCTCTTTGATAATCTCACACCACTCTATCCTAATGAAAGAATCCATCTGGAAGTAGAGGAAAAAAATGATATGTCAATGCGCATTATTGACCTCTTTACACCCATTGGTAAGGGGCAGCGTGGGTTGATTGTCTCGCCGCCCCGGGCAGGTAAAACAATCATCCTGCAAAAGATTGCAAACTCAATAACCATCAACCATCCTGAAATAAGCTTGATTGTTTTATTGATTGATGAACGACCCGAAGAGGTAACTGATTTTGAAAGGTCAGTACAGGCAGAAGTCATTTCTTCAACATTTGACGAAACTCCAGACCGACATACCGAGGTTGCCGAGATCATCCTGGAAAGGGCAAAGCGTATGGTTGAGTCAAAAAAAGATGTGGTAATCCTGCTTGATAGTTTAACCCGACTCGCCCGGGCACATAATGCCATTGTCCCTCATTCTGGCAAAACCCTTTCTGGCGGACTTGATTCAACTGCTCTGCAAAAACCCAAAAAATTCTTTGGCTCTGCCCGTAAAATTGAAGAGGGAGGCAGTCTGACAATCATTGCTACCGCATTGATAGATACTGGTAGCCGTATGGATGAAGTGATATTTGAAGAATTCAAAGGCACGGGTAATTTAGAGATGGTCCTTGACCGTAGACTCTCTGACCGTAGAATTTTCCCTGCCCTTGACCTTTATAAATCAGGAACCAGAAAAGAAGAATTACTCCTTACTGAATTTGAATTGAACCGTCTATGGATTTTGAGAAAACTGCTTTCAGAAATGAATACCATTGAACAGATGGAATTCATCACTGAAAAGATGAGACGTACAAAAAATAATAAAGAATTCTTAGAATCAATGAGTGGAGAAGAATAAATATTAATGGAGGTCTAAAATGAAAAAAGGCATACATCCAAAATATGTGCCCTGCGTAATAACCTGCGCCTGCGGCAATAAAATTGAGACCTATTCTACCAGAGATAAAATCTCGGTAGATATTTGCTCGCATTGTCATCCATTTTTTACTGGTAAACAAAAAATTGTTGATTCTGCAGGTAGGGTTGAAAAATTTGTAAGAAAATATCAGCAAAAACCAAAGACATCATCAAAAAAGACAAAAGCAGGTGATTAATTTATGAAAAAAATTGAACAATTAACATATTTGACCGTTAATGAAATCAAAGATTTGAAGAAAAGATACGATAGTTTAAAGGAGTATCTTTGACCCACGAAAGATTACTGCCGAATTAAAAAAACTCCAGGAGCAGACCAATCAGCCCGATTTCTGGAATAATAAGGAACGGGCACAAAAAATAATGACTGAAATTGACCAGAAACAGAATCGGCTCAAATCATTGGAAGAGATCGGCAATGGAATTTCATTTTTAAATGAACTTCTGGAACTCAGTGACATCGGCGAAGAAATATTAAAGGGTGCAGACCAGGAGGCAAAAAATATTGAAAAAAAGATAAAAGATTTAGAACTTCAGATTCTTTTAGGTAAAGAGGACGATAATAAAAACTGCCTTTTGACCATCCACCCTGGTGCTGGTGGAACTGAATCTTGCGATTGGGCAGAAATGCTCTTCAGAATGTATACCCGCTACATACAATCAAAAAATTTTTCTTATACTATTCTGGACCTGCTGCCTGGTGATATTGCAGGTATTAAAGATGCAACCATAGAGGTTCGTGGTAATTATGCATACGGCTTATTAAAGGCAGAAGCAGGCGTACACAGAATGGTGCGATTATCACCATTTGATGCCAATCAAAAAAGGCATACCTCTTTTGCTTCAGTATTTGTTTATCCGGAAGTAGAAGAGGTCAATTTTGAAATTAACGAAGATGACCTGAAGATTGAAACTTTTCGTGCTGGTGGACATGGTGGTCAAAATGTGAATAAGGTATCATCAGCAGTGAGAATTACCCACATTCCTACAGGAATTATTGTTCAGTGCCAGAATGAACGTTCTCAATTCCAGAATAAAACGACCGCCCTTAAAGTCCTGAAATCGCGCCTTTATGATTACTACAAGCGAAAAGAAGAAGAAAAATTGAATAAACTTGAAGCGCAAAAAACCGAAATTGCCTGGGGACATCAAATACGCTCATATATCTTTCACCCCTATAAACTTGTGAAAGACCACAGGACAGACTACGAAACATCCCAGATTGAAAAAGTAATGGATGGTGAAATTGATGAATTTATTTATGCCTATTTGAGTATGCAGGCAAAGAAACATTAATGTAAAAAAAATAATATTTCCATAGTTGACAGTTGAATTTATTCTTATATAATCTATTATGTTAATTTTTCTAACTCTTTATTTAAGTTTTAACAGCGAATATCAAAATTTTATTAATTCACCTGTAAGCGAATCCATTTTTGTAACACTTGTCAGGGATAAAACAAAAATAATTGAATATAAAGGCAATCCCATTGTCCTGTGGTTCTGGCGGAGTAAAACCAATGATACAAGTGTTGATACTTTCTTAAAAAATATTCCTGTCCCAAGAAATTTTTATCTCTCTGCGGTATTAAGATGGGAAGCCCAGAATACCAATGTTATTGGTGAAAAATTTGATAAAATTAAACTCGCCACCCATTTTGATTCATTGTCAATAGAAAATTTTTTCTCAATAATCTCACTGGGATTAACTACCCGTAAATTAGATTTTTTGAAAACCGCATTTACATTACCAATCCTTACTGATTTTCGTAACCAAATTTTCTTATTGGGCAACCTCTCCTTACTTTTTATTACCGCCTTGCTCTTTACCTGTATTGTCTTTGTTTTAATAAAATTGATACATTATCTGCCGGTTCTTTCACATAGATTAGACCCTATGAAGCATAATCAGTTCAAAGGTATCATTGGATTCGCTCTGTTGTTGATCCCTGTTTTTATTATAAAAAATCTTTATCTTGCATTTGGTATTTATAGTATTATTCTGGCATTTATCTTTAGCCTGCGTGAAAAAAACTGGCTAAGAATCAATCTCATTTTAATAATTCTCTTTTCCGCCGTTATTTCAATGTTTAATTACATACCTTTCTTACGGGGCACAGATAAAGCCTATTATTTATACCAGATGGTGGCAATGGATGGTGATATTAGAATCAATCCCGAGACAAATATTGAGAAAGAGATTCTTGCCTATGTATTGAAACAGCATGGCCGTTTTGATGAAGCAATGGGACTATATGAAGACCTTTACTACAATCAGCATATTCATAGTTTGAGTGTTATGAATAATCTGGCGAATCTATATACCCTCTATGACGAAGATGAACGGGCAGAAGAACTATATCTTAAGGCGGCAAGGGAAGAACGGGGTGAACCTTATTTTAATCTGGCGCTTTTAAAATATAAAAAGATTGAATATCTCGCCGCAAGTGAGAATATGGAGGAGGCAAGAAAAAGAGGTTTTATAAGTGCAAGTAAAGAACCTGTGGATATTCTTCCTGCAAATAAAGATTTTTATGATTTAATAAAAGTAAATAAATTGAATGTTTCAGGACCCATTTCTACATTTTCACTTATAATGGTTTTAATCATCTTTATTGTTACTTTTTTACCCTTTAAACTTTCACCGCCCTATCATTGTGTTATCTGCGGCAAGGCAATCTGTAAGGGTTGTACTGAACAGATTAATGAGGAACCACACTGCAATGATTGTCTCACTAAATTGAACGCCACTAAAAATCCAGAAATAGAGGAAGAATTAAAAATTTCGCTGGGCAGAAATCATAGGTTGAGCAAAAAAATAATTGCTGTTGTGTTAAATATTATCTTACCCGGTGCAGGTTTGATTTACAAAAATAAAAATTTCTCAGGGTTACTTATCGCATTTTTGGGATTAATGGTTTATATACCTTTATTATTCAGAGACTATTTTATCAAACCCGCCGGCTGGATTGCTTTATCAATAACACCGTTGATTCTATTAATTGGTGCAGTTATCTTATTTTTCTGTTACCTCATCTCATTCCTATTATTTGGAGGTTCTGATGCCGATTGAAGGTGATCTAAAAAGTATTAACTTTTCAAGTATATTACAATTGATCTCTCAGGAACGTCTTAACGGCGTTTTAAAAATAAAGCGCAAAAATGAACTGGTTGATATTGGTTTTATTGAAGGATATATCACTGGCGCATTTTTTGAAAAGGGTGAAAAAACAGAGCGCCTTGAAAATTATCTGGTGCGGTCGGGTATTATCAAAAAGAATCTTTTTGAAATGATCCAGGAAATTCACGAAGAGACAAAAAGACCAATAATGAACATTATAATTGATGATAAATATCTGACCATAGAAGAGATTGAACGGATTATAAAATTCAAAATTCAGGAAGTGGTGGATGAAGTATTTACCTGGCAGGAAGGAGAATTTAAATTTGAGCAGGGCGCAGTAATTTATCCAAAAAGTATTATAAAAATAAAACTGAATACTGAAAATATAGTGATTGAATCGGCGCGGAGATTTGATGAATGGCCCAGAATTATTAATCAAATACCTTCTTCTGACCTGGTATATAAAAAAATAGAGAGACCAGAATTGAAATTAAAATTACCAGATGATGAACTACAGGTCCTATCATTAATTGATGGCCAGCGCAGTGTTAATGACCTTATTGAAATATCAGGGCTTGGAAAATTTCATACTTATTCCTGTCTCTATCATTTACTAACCACCGGTCAGATTGAACTTTCATATGCCAAGCCCACACCCAAGATTGTAAAGCCCAAAAAAGAGATTTCATTAAAATTTCTCTCCACTCCGGCAATGATTCTTCTCTTTGTCGCGGTTATCTTCATTGAGATATTGCTCGGTAACTTTGTTTCCAAGAAACTAAATTTCTCATTTTCCCTATTTGAACAATCTTTTTCTGAAACCGATTATTATGACTATAAAAAGGTATTTTTTTACAAACATAATCGTCTTCCCTCTACTCTGGAAGTAAAGTCTATTTTTGAAAAGGAATAGTGACCTATGTTATATAAAAATGCCGGCGTAGATATTGATAGATTAAATTTAATAAAAAAAGGTATTGGCAAAGAGGTAGTAAAGACCTTTAAGAAAAATTCTAAATCCCGATTTGGACTATTCGGTGGTATCTATGCCCTTGGCGATAAATTTATTATAAGCAGTGTGGATAGTGTAGGCACAAAAATACTTATTGCCTGTGCCACAGGTATACATAATACGGTTGGTATGGATATTGTGAACCATTGTGTGAACGATATTCTTACCACCGGTGCCAGACCATTATTCTTTATGGATTACATTGGATTTTCCGAACTGAAGAATTTCGTTTTGACCGATGTAATGAAAGGTCTCGTCTCTGCTTGTAAACGAGAAAAGATGGCTCTTATTGGTGGTGAAACTGCACAATTGAAAAGATTCTATCCAGCAGGCATTTATGACCTTGTAGGCTTTATTGTTGGCATTGTTAACAAAAATGAATATATTGACCCCGCAAAAATCTCTCCCGGGAACTTGCTCCTCGGTTTAAAGTCATCTGGATTACACACCAATGGTTATACACTCGCCCGAAAAATTTTGCTCAGCAAATTTTCTTTATCCAGTTATATAAAAGAACTCGGCTGCACAATCGGTGAAGAATTATTAAAAGTCCATCGTTCTTATCGTCACGCACTTGAACCCAGGTTGAAATTTATCAACGGTATGGCACATATTACTGGTGGAGGGTTCTATGATAATATCCAGCGGATATTACCGAAAGGCAGTTCAGCAATTATTAAGAAGAAATCCTGGAAAGTTCCATCTATATTTAACTTGATTCAAAAGATTGGTAAGGTACCTGATGAAGAGATGTATCGTGTCTTTAATATGGGTATTGGGATGGTCGTTATTATAAAACCTGAAAATTTGAAGTATTTTAAAATTTTAAAACCTTTAATAATCGGTGAGATTGTAAATGGTGATTTTGGCGTCAGGATAGAATAGCATTAAAGTGCAAAAGGTTCTCTATCTTCGGTTTTTTGCCTATCTAATAATTGAGTAAAACCATAAACCTGCATTATCTCTTCATAAAAAAATGTTGCATCACATTCCGGGCATATATAATTCCCATCCTGATTCATTACTAAATCATTATATTTTGAAGTAAATAGACAAAAAGGACAGAGAATTCTATCAAACCTTGCCATTGAAAATTATATTTAAATCCTCAGCGAAGTCAACATCATTAATGTGGTAGCATTTTTAAACGATATTTTACTGCGAGACGCCAGAATCCAAACGGAATATAGAACCCTAAAATTGCGCATATTGAAACAATGGTAATGATTAAACCCGTGTTAAATGGTATTGATTTATATTCAAATACCACCTCATGATTACCTGTCTGGACATATACTCCACGGAATGTGTAATTGACACGATAAACATTTTCCATTTTTCCATCAACATATACACGCCAATCAGGATGCCAGTTATCACCCAAAACAAGAATTCCTGGATAAGCGGAACTTGTTTCAACAATAACTTGGTCAGGGGTATAGTGTTTAATCTTTGCCTCCACCATTGGTAATCTGCGGTCAGGATGAGGATAATTAATACTATCTTCTAATATTACAAGTTCTCGGGGATTAAAATTTGGCGATTTCATAATGTCCAGAATTTTTTCTGATGGTAAAACAATATAATCAAACACAATAAAAGCACGGGGCAAAACGCTATCATTCTGATATACTGAATTTTGATACCCGTGATAGATCGGCTTGAATCTTGATAGATAATTTTTTATCATCTGAATAATTCTCTGCGAATTGGGGTCATAACCTGAAATGTCTTCTGGCAGGTTTGGTGCAACAATATATTTTAAATTTAACATATCAACAAATTTAGGATATTGAAAAAGATTCTGGGGATTGAACATAACACTTGTCCCGGCGCCAATAAAATCCTGATATCGTTGAAGAGGATTGGCAATATAGCCACCCGCACTCTGGATATTATGATACAAAAGATAAGAATCCCGGTCGTGTTCTCCACGGCTACCATACTGAAAGGGAAATACGCGGAAAATAGTATTGTCATTTTTTAGAAATCTTATGATATCATCAGCCTGATAATAGGTTTCAGGTGCAGGACCACTAGGCAGGTATTTTGCCATTACAGGCAACTGGTGTAAAAGTGTGAGTAAAGCAAAAATTAATGTGGCTGTGGAAATACGAATTTTATGATTAAGAGAAAAATGTGTTATTATCAGTGTTAGCAAAATGATTATTGAACTTATAATTGCACCATTAAAATAAGAAGAAAGACTTTTTTCAAGATAGGCGACCTTCTGCCCTGCTCCTGCCCGTGCAATTGCAGGCGCAATTAAAAACATAACAACAAACAAACAGAAAAATAATACCGCACTGGCAATAACAAATTTCTTTTTTTCTAATTTTCTCTGAACTACCAGTTCTTCAAATCCAATACTACCAATTATTACTGTAATGAAGGAAACAAGATAAAAAGCAAGGCTTGGTGCACGCATAAGTTTGAAACCAGGAATCAAGGTATAAAAAAGGCGATGGATTGGAGTTGCTGCACCAAAACAATAAAAAAGTGCAATCAATCCGATGATTGTGAAGAATTTTATATAATTTCTGCGCCAGCAGAAAATCCATGCCCATATTGCAAATACTATAATGAGCACGCCGAAAAATTCGGTGTGGAGTTTCATCGCATTAGGACCCCAGTAATGTTCCAATCCTCCAGAAAATCCTGGCACCAGTAAATCAAAAATTTCAATCGGTGGAAGGTGCCAGGATGCAGCATATTCATATCCCCTTTCTACCCCTCTGGCAACCGTCTTCATTCCTGCCAGCACTGGCAACCAGATCATTGCCATAAGAAAACAGATTAGTAATATTGAAAAAAATCCGTATCCAAATATTTTTATATAATCTTTTTTTACCAGTGTTTTCCGGTGTGTGATTAAATAATGTATGACATAACTGACCATTACAATTAAACCATAATATGTAATCTGAAAATGTCCCTGATAAAATGCAAAGGCAATGACAATGCTCAATAGGATAAAATAATTAATCTTTCGCGTACTTATTGCACGATGCAACAAAAAAAGCATTAGACCAAAAATTGCGATGCTTGCAGCACGACCAGTATGTCCTGCCTCAGGCGTTGTAGCAAGATTGCCAATCCATTGATACACAAATGCACCGAGCGTGGCAGTATATTTGGATAGACCAATTTCCTTCAGGTACAAATACATTCCCAAACCCGCAATAAAAAAAAGTATAATAAAGATTAAACAATGAACAACCTGAGGTGGGAACAAATACCTTAACTGGGCAAGCGGCGCAAACTGCCCACCCACTGGTGCACCGAGTGTCGGAAAACCACCAAAGACCATCGGGTTCCATAGTGGAATGGTGCGCTGTTCAAGTGCATATTTTTCAAAGGGATACCCATCAAGTAGATAATCTGAACCAGCAATCATTTTGTCAGTAGTCAAAAACTGTGCAAAATAGATAAATGGAATTATAAAAAGTAATGCAATGATGATTTTTTCCCAGTGGATATCTAAAAAATTTTCTTTCTCTATTTTTTCTGCGGGTCTTTTTGCCCTATCCTTCTTCCCCATTGTTTAAGTATAATTAAAATTATGTTTGTGTCAAGAAATTGAATCCCTTTTTATAGATTTTTAATTTCAACTGACTACTTTTTCTTTCGTTTTGCAGGGCTGAAGGTAATTTTTTCTTTAAATAATGTGGCAATTTCTTGTATATATTTTTCTGCGGTAGCAGACTTCGTCTCTTCCCTGACAGCAGCAATTTCTTTGGCAGGTAATACTTCAGTCAACTTGTTTAAAAGTTCGTGTGCCAGATTCAATAAATTTTTATCTTTAGTTTCATGGGTAATAACAAAACAGATAAGTTTAAGTGCCAAGGTTTCATTACCCGTTGCTGATAATAAATCTGCGAAGAGATGCATAATATCATTTAAATCTTCCATATAATTATTTTGCAAAATCATCTGCATTGCTTTAAAAAGATGCTTCTTTGCGGATTCGTAATCTTTTTCAGCAATAAAAACCCTACCCATATTCATATATGATTTCATCTCACCTCTGGTATCATTAAGGCTCTGGCTAATCTTTTGCCATTCATTGAACAAAGCGAGGGCATCTTTATATCGTTTTTGCATAAATGCTACATCACCGAGGTTAATCAAAGAAGTAGCAATCCCCATGCGGTCACCTATCTCCTGTCTGATTTTTAAACTTTGTTCAAATACCTCTTTTGCATTATCAATCTCATTAAGCGCCTTGTGCACAAGACCAAGATTATTAAGGGTATTCGCAATATTTATCTTATCGCCAAATTCCTGATCAAAATTTAGTTCCTCTAAAAAAATTCTCTTTGCTTCCTGATTATTACCTGTCGCGTGTAACACGAGCGCAATATTGGTATTTGCAAAAGCAACCCCTTTTTTATATCCTATCTTTTCTGCAATCATTTTACTCTTTTCAAAAAGTTCTTTCGCCTTATCAAATTCCTCAAGCACATATGAAATAACACCAAGATTGTTATAGGCACCTGCGATTTGTTTATCATGATTTAATTCTTTTGCTATCTCAAGCCAGTTATTATACATTTTTCTGGCTTCTTCAAATTGGGAACGCATATATAAAACATTACCAAGCGCATTGAAATAAGCGCTAATTTCCTCTTTATTTTTATATTTTCGTGCTATTTCAAAGCTGCGATTCAATAATTTTATTGCACCCTCATAAAAACCAAGCTGGTATAGAAAGGTCGCCTGCTTGTTGTAGAGTTTCCCCATTAATGGACTTTCAATAATTTTACTATGCTTTCCCATTTTCTCTTTTTTTCCTAATCTATCAATGATTCTTTGCAAACTTTCAGCACCTTCTTTTAACCAACCATTGGAATCATATATCAGAAAAATGCCCATCAATGATTTCTCAATTAATTTCTCATCTCCTTTTTCAACAATCCCTGACCAGGCAGTGCGGATATTATCCAGTTCGTTTTTTACTTCGTTTACTATGCTAACATCCTGAGCGCTCTGAAAATCTTCTTTTATCCTGTCCACAAATTCAGCATAAAATTCATAAAAAAGATTCGTAGTCTGTTGCTCAACCTCTGGCATTGTCCGCAATTTTTCCCCTGCATACTGACGTAATACACCAATAATTTCATAATATCCTGAAGAATCACGCAAAAGTAGAGATTTATCAATAAGAGAAGTCAAAAGAGGAAGCGTTGCTCCAGCAATTTTTTCTGCAGCAGCCCTTGAAAATTTTCTGGGAAAAACTGAGAGCCGCGCCAATAACTCTTTTTCACTCGCACTCAGCAGATTCCAGCTATATTCAAATACTGCTCTCATGCTATGATGCCGTTCAGGCAAGTCGCGCATTTTGCTTGTAAGAAAATCTAAATTTTTTTCTATTTCCTTTGTGATTTCCTCAAGTGATAGAATGCGTAACCAGGAACTGGCAAGTTCAATGCCCAAAGGTATACCACTAACCAGCTGACAAATCCGCACAATATAGCCCATCTCTTTTCCTGAGGGTATAAAGTCTGCCTTTATGCGGCGGGCACTATGTAGAAATAGCTGCACCGCACTAAAATCACCAATATCTACTTTCTCACCAGCAGGAAACTCCAGACCCTGCACTTGATGTAACCACTCTCCCTGCAGATTGAGCATTTCACGTGATGTTACAATAATTTTTACCTGCGGAGCGTATTTGAGAATCTCAGTAATTATAGATGCCCCTTCAATAATGTGTTCAAAATTATCCAGAATTAATAATATCTTTTTCTCAGACAGATAATTTAGAAAGTGAACACATCGCAGGAAATTCCTGGAGTGGCAGGTCAGGGCTTAATAAGCAATAGATAAGTTGCGGTTCACCCAAATCCTTAAGCATATGCCTGCCTAAATCCTTGAGTTTTGCATCTGGAGGTAGTTCACAGACATTCATAACTTCTGGTGTTAGAAGAATTTGACCGCCCCATGCTGCAGATAGTATCCTTGCCGTGCGATTTATAACTGGACCAAAATAATCGTCTTTTCGCTTCTCTGCATATCCTGCATTCAATGCAATGCGTACCCTTAATTCACCAATCTCCCCCCAATCAATACTGGCAATCTCTTTTTGAATGTCTATCGCACATTTAATCGGTTTACCTTGTTCAAAACATGCGAAGAAACCATCACCAGTGTGTTTAATAACCTTTCCACCATTGACTTCAATATTTCGCTTAATGATCTCATCGTGTATAATCAGGGCTTTTGACATACTTTCTTTGTATTGTTCCCATTTTCTGGTAGAACCTTCTATATCAGAGAAGAAGAACACCGGCATCTTATACCTCACCTTTACGATAGTAATCTATATTTTTAATATTGCTCATCACTATCATTATATATAAATTTTTAAGTCTGTAAATGGCATAATATATTTCTTCCACTTTCATTGACAAGTTATGTAAATTGAATATAATATCATAGGCTGGAGGGCTAGTCCTAACTGGTAAGGCAGCGGACTTGAAATCCGCCGGGAGTAATCCCATGGGGGTTCGAATCCCTCGCCCTCCGTTTAACTAAAATAGGGATACGGACTGCGCAACCGTTCAACAATTAACAGAATGGTTTATGGTTATTTGGCATGGCTGCCAGTATGGTTTAAGGGTGTGGTTTGTTTGATGAGAAGTTTTTTCTGGTAAAGCAAAGATTAAGGATTAAGAGATGATGTGTGAGAACAGGTTAACGAGGGGGATTAGAAACAGAGGGTTGCTCGGTTGTGGGTTGGGAAGCTTGACCCCTCACCCTTACCCTCTCCCCAATGGGGAGAGGATTGAGAAGAGGGGGTAACGATACGGGTTTCGCAACCGTTTAACGATAGACGATCTTTTTCCCCCTTTTGGAGAGGTGGCCGAGTGGTCGAAGGCACCCGCTTGCTAAGCGGTTTCCTGTCGAAAGATGGGACGGGAGTTCGAATCTCCCCCTCTCCGTTAGCACCATCTTTTTCTGAAAACTTATGAATATGAGAAAAACAACCAACTTAAGAAGTATAGGTAGTGAGATTCGTCAAGTTTTTTCTATTATTAACATCTGCCAAACTTATGGAAAAACCAGTGCGAATCTCCCCCTCTCCGTTAGCACCATCTTTTTCTGAAAACTTATGAATATAACAAAAATAAATAACTTAAGAAAAAAAGGCAGTGAGATTCGTCTTTATATTTTATGAATCAAGAGGTAAGAGTAAGGATTGCACCAAGTCCAACTGGTTTTTTTCATATTGGCAGTGCACGCACCGCATTATATAACTGGCTTTTTGCCCGTCACAATAATGGCAAATTTATTTTAAGAATTGAAGACACTGATATTACTCGTTCTTCAAAGGATATGACTAAAATTATCTTTGACGCCCTGGCCTGGCTCGGCCTGGACTGGGATGAAGGTCCGGACAAAGGTGGTGAATACGGACCATATTTTCAGTCTGAACGTAAAGAAATTTATAATCAATACGCCCAAAAACTTATTGCTCAAAACAATGCTTACTGGTGTTATTGCACTCCTGAAGAGATAGAAAAAGAACGTGCTGAATTTTTCAGTAAAAAAATGAACTGGCAGCACCGCTGCCGTGATAAATTTACTCAGGATGAAATTGCCCATCGTGAAAAATCAGGCATCCTACCTGCATTGAGATTTATTGTTCCTCTTGATAAAAAGATTCTATTCAATGACCTAATACATGGAACTGTGGAAAAAATTGGAGCGGATATTGAAGATTTTGTGATTATAAAGTCTGATGGTATGCCAACATATAATTTTGCCTGTGTGATTGATGACCACTTAATGAAAATAAGCCATATCATAAGGGGAGTAGAACATATTGCCAATACGCCTAAACAATTATTACTGTATGAAGCATTAGGTTTTTCGGTTCCCCAATTTGCCCATCTTCCAATAATCCTTGGCACTGACAAAAAGAAACTTTCAAAAAGACTTGGTGCCCGTTCAGTTCTGGATTATAAAAATGAAGGGTATATTCCAGAGGCGCTAATAAATTTTCTTGCTCTTTTAGGCTGGTCTCCTGGCAATGACGAAGAGATTATGGACTCCAGACGATTAATTGAACTTTTTTCACTGGAACGAATCAATCCTGCCAATGCAATATATGATGAAACAAAATTAGACTGGATGAACAATCACTATATCATAAATAAAATAGATGAAAAAAAGTTTCTTGAATTAATTATTCCTTATGTCTTAAATAGTGGCTTTATTACTGAAGAAGATTATAAAAAAAAGAGAGAATGGGTAGCACAAATTTGTTTATTAATGCGCCCGAGGTTAAAAATTTTAAAGGATATTGTTAAAGCAAAATATTTTTTTACAGATGAGTTTGAATATGAAGAGAAAGCATTATACAAATATCTGAATGATGCAAGTATTACACGCGTTAAAGAATTTAAAATCTTGCTGGAATCTCTAAACAATTTTAATGCAAAAAGCATAGAAGATAGTTTAAGAAATTTTTGTGCAGAGAAAAGTTTAAAACCTAAGGACTTAATTCATCCACTGCGTGTATATATTACCGGCACTGAAGCAGGGCCTGGACTCTTTGAAACAATGGAACTCATTGGTAAAGATGGTTGTATGAAAAGAATTTCCCGAACCATTGAGAAATATGAACAAAGAACAAACTGAAACAAAGCAACCTGTATCAATAATTGAAGCCTATTTAAGTCTGCCTGCATTTTTATCAATCATTTCTTCTTCAATTGAAACATTTAAAAAAGAGACTATTGGTTATTTAATCGGTGTGAAGGGCGAGAACAAATTTGTTGTTGAATAT
This sequence comes from Caldifarciminota bacterium, assembly GCA_037443805.1. Lineage (GTDB taxonomy): Bacteria > Hydrothermota > Tepidihabitantia > SM23-42 > JAOAFX01 > JAOAFX01. Next base: position 38,286 of record JBBINQ010000011.1, read on the forward strand.
GCAATTCCTTACCAGACCGCTGATAGCGGATTTGCCCATGCCACTCTGGATATGAAAAGGGTGGAAAGGGTTAATGCAATATTACAAAAACTTTCTGAAGGACTTGAATATATCGGTGATTTTCACTCCCATACTATTTTTGGTAATGCCCGCGCAAAAATAACACCATCATCAGAAGATTTATTGACCACAGTACCAGGGGAATTGAATATCATCTGTGCTGTAAATCCAAAAAAAAGGTCAATAAACTGGCAGGAAGATAAAAGAGGGGTGCTCATTGGAACGATAGATGAATACAGAATAGAAATTGGTGGTTATTTTGTAAAAAAACCAGGTTTTGGGAAAAAATATCAGAGGGTCAGAATTAAATGTCCCTCCATAACTGGCATTGACCTTAATAAAAAATAAATGGAAATCTTTGGTATCGGAATTGATATTATTGAAGTAATGAGGATTAAATCAGCGATTGAAAAAAATAAAGCATTTATCCACCGTATCTTTTGTGCGGAAGAGATTAAATACTCTGAGCGTGGGGTCTTCCGCTATGAAGAACTTGCTGGCAGGTTTGCAGTAAAAGAAGCCGTGCTAAAGGCATTGAAAATCGGCTGGCGTCAGGGTATCGGATTCAAAGATATTACTGTGCTCAATGAGAAGAGCGGTGCCCCATATGTAATTCTAAATGGTCGTGCAAAAGAAATATGCGATAATTTGGCGATAAAAAAAATTTTTGTCAGTATCAGCCATACAAAGACACTGGCAATAGGTCTGGCAATTGCAACGAAATAAAGTGAAAGGAGTTTTATGAGCAAGATTGCCTTTTTATTTGATGGTCAGGGTGCATTTAAACCAGGTATTGGCCGTGAACTTTATAATAAATACCCCAGGGCAAAAGAAATTATTGAACAGGGATGCGCTGTTCTTGGTTACGATATTAAAGAATATCTCTGGGGTGAAAAATCAAAAGACACAAGCAGTATGACAAGCATTGCCCAGCCAGCAATAAGCCTTGTTTCTCTGGCTTATGCCCATATTCTACAGGAGATGGGACTAAAAGGTAATATTTCTCTCGGGCACAGCCTTGGTGAGGCGACCGCAATAGTCTATTGTGGTATTACAAATTTCCAGGATGGTATTTTGATGATTAAAAAACGGGGTGAGGTGATGGAAAAAGGTGGAAAACAGGGCTCAATGATGGCGATAATCAATCTTGATATAAAAACCCTTGAAAATGAATGTAAGCGTATCACTGATGAAATAAAGGAACCAGTTGTCGTTGCCAATATTAATGCACCAAACCAGATTGTAGTCTCAGGTTCTAAACAGGGTTTGAAAATAATTGCGCAGTTCGCAGCGCAGAATCGTGGAAGAGCAATTCCCCTTGATGTAGGTGGCGCCTGGCATAGCCCTTATCTTCAGGAGGCGTCTATAGAATTTAATCAGTTTCTTGACCATATTGAATTCAAAAATCCACAGCAACCTTTCTATTCTGTTGTAGAGCAAAAAATTTTAACCAATGGAAATGAAATTAAAGAATCTATCAAAAAGCAGATGCTATCACAAGTTAACTGGGTTCAGGCGATTGAGAACTTAAATGCATCTAATTTCACATTCTTCTTAGAAGTTGGACCGAGTAAGATATTAAAAGACCTGGTTAATAAAATTGCCCCCTCTTTGAAGACCGATTCTACTGCCCTTTATACTGACCTTGAAGTTCTCGCAAAGAGTATAAATTGATATAGAGATGAAAATTGGACTTATTGGTTGCGGACGGCTCGGGTTAACCATTGGATATTTTCTAAAAAAGGCGGGCAAGCTTTATGGCCTCTATGATATAGATAAAAAGGCGCTTACATATGCGGTAAAAATTTTGAAGTTCAAAAACAACCCTGATTATAAAGAATTAATAAAAAACTGTGATATTCTATTATTTGCGACACCCGATGATAGAATACTCAACGCCTTTAATCAGGCAAAAAAATTTATTACTGATAAAAAATTTCTTTTCCATTTCAGTGGCTTGCTTTCCGCCGAGATTTTCCCTGCAAACAAAAATATTCATCGTGCTGCACTCCATCCGTTCGCAACATTTCCACGCATCAGCATTCCACCTTCAAGAAAAAGATACACCCTTTTTTTCCAGGGTGATAAACAGAGTTACCACATCGCACTTAAGATATTCTCTGCTGAGAATTTTCAAATTCGTTTGCTCAAAAAAGAACAAAAACCAGTTTACCACCTGGCGGGCGTATTTTCCAGCAATCTCATCGTGGCATTAACTGAAGCAGTTTTGCGTCTTACAAAAAGATTAAAATGGCGAAAGGGTGATTTTGATGCTCTGGTGTTCCCGATGATGATAGAAACCATTACGAATGTCAAAAAATATGGGATACAGAATGGATTGAGTGGACCTATTGTCAGAGGCGACATTGCATCAATAAAAAAACACTTGAAAATTTTAAAAAAGAGTCCTGAACTTTATCGTGTCTATCGTGACCTTTCCCGAATAATAGTAAAATATGCCCCATCTAAAAAACAGAAACAACTCAAAAGAATTTTAGATTTAGATTGACTTTTCGCTAAAATAGAATAAAATTTTTTATGAATAAAAAAATGGCTAAATATATCATATTGATCTTTATTGTCGTCTGTTTTTACTGCGCGCATAAAGGACCTCCTTTATATGTTGACAGAATTGACCCTAAAATAAAAAAAATAACCCCTATCAATAACCATCAATTAATGCTCTTTTTTTCCGAAGACCTTGATACTTTAAGTTATAACTCAGAAAACTTTGTTGTCTACACAGAACAGGAAACATTAAGAATCTTTGTCGCATGTCCAGGCAATAATCCAGACCAGCTTTTCCTCACCACAGAAAAAATGAATCAGATAAAATATAAAATAACTGGTAAGGTTTTTGATAAATCAGGAAGAATGGGTGTCTTTACCAGCTACTTTCTTGGTTCATCAAAACCAGATACTATTGCACCCTGGGTAATTCATTACTCCAGGGGTTACCGTTTAAAAAAATTTGACTTAGAATTCTCTGAGCCTGTGGATACTTTATCTTTTAAATATTATGTGATACCCAAAAAAAAGATGCAGGCAAAATGGCAATATTTGACAAAGGTATCCCTGATACCCATAACCGAAGTTGAATCACTCAATTATGATACAACATATTACCTGTATGTAAAAGATATCATTGACCTGAGTGGCAATCATATTCAACACTTTGTAACCAGTATAACTCCTGACACCACATACAATCCTTTATTTATCAGAGGTAAGGCATTACTCAATGATACCACTATCAATAACGGCATCGCTATTATTGAACGGAATAAAATTCTGGGAATCAGTACAGTAAAACAGGGTGAATTCATGTTTGAAGTACGAGATAGTCTCAAATATCTTGTGCATATTATTATTCCTGATTTTTATGGTGCTGATTCTGTATCAACATCACAGATAAATGAAATAAAATTGAATCCCGGAGCAATAGATTTTGATTCCCTTATTAATTAGTCTCTGCGCCCTGGTCTTAGTCATTGTTCTTTATCATAACAGGAGAAAACAATTATTGATTAGAATTCTAATAATTATTTTTTTATACTTGTTGATAACAAATTTTTCATTAAAAATAAAAACAAAGATAACTCCTGGCACCCCAGTATTGCTTATAGATTGTTCACCAAGTATGAAAAACTATCTTTCCGAGATAACTCAAATTAGCAGTGCGCTCAATTTCAAGCATCAAAAGTTTTATTTCAGCGACACAGTCTATGATAAACAGGACCAGATAACAATTAGATTTACCAATATCACAAATGCCTTAAAAACCGCGCACGACCTCTCTCCTTCAGCAATTATATTAATCTCTGACGGAAACCATAATTCAGGCTCGTCGCCTCTGGAACTGCTGGAAAATTTTAAAGTTCCCGTCTATTGCTTTGGTGCAGGCAATACTGAATTAAAAGACCAAGCAATAGTCAATCTGTTTTATCCCCATTACGCATTTCGTAATGACACCGTATCAGTCCAGGCAAATGTTGAAGTTGGCGGTACAGAAAAAATTGGTAAAATCATTTTAAGCGGAGAAAAAATATATCTGGAAAAAACCTTTAAATTAACTAAACCTCTTAGCCGCCAAAGTTTTGAATTCCATTTTGTTCCCCAAAAACCCGGTAATAATAAATATAGAATTTCACTTGCACCTCAACCCGGAGAAATGGATTATAATAATAATAATTATAATTTCTCTATTGATGTATTTGACAGTAAAATATCGCTGCTCTACTATACGGATCATCCATCTGCCAATACTGCTTTCATCACAGACTTCCTTAAAAATAATGTGAACCTTGAATTGACACAGGCGATTCGTATATCCGAAGACAAATTCATTATTACCGGAAGCACGGTTAATCAAAGGGACATTGATTTAGCACAATTTGATATTATTGTTTTTGACAATATAGACGGTTCAGGAATTCCGCAGCGCATCAAAGAACATATAAATAATGGAAAAGGTGTATTAATTAATGGTATCATCAGTGGAACGAGCGAAGTGTTAAATGAAATACTCCCTTTTCGCGTGGCGGGAACTCAATTAAGTAAGGAATTACCCGTAAAAGTGTTATCACCATTTTCTGTTTTTTCTCCGCAGGGAGTTTATGCACCAGTTTCAAAAATTAACCTTGTTACCGGAATAAATCCCCAAACAATTCTAATTGCACAGGCAGGAGATTATCCGCTTGTCGGTTATAGACAGATAAATCGTGGAGTGGTATTTCAGATTAATATTTCGGATATTGGTCTGTGGCATTTTGCTCAGTTGAATTTGAATAATCGTGACATTTTAACACCTCTGCTTGAAGAACTTATTAGATTTTTATCACCCTATGGAAGAAATCAGAGATTGATATTAGAAACGAAAAAACTGCAATATCATATCGGAGAAAAAATTTTGCTGACCTTACAGTGTTATAATAAAAATTTTACGCCCGGGTCGGCCGGCGATTTTTATTTAACTTTCAGAGAGAAGAAAATTCCTTTCTTTGAAGTTAAACCTGGTTTTTATGAAACGGCATTTTCTGCCGACACAGCTGGAGAATTCACTATATTCGCACAGGGTTATTTAAACGATGATACACTTATCAGCAACAAATTAACATTTAACATCATTGAAATACCCTCAGAGCCGGAAGAAATATTGAATGAAGATTTGCTTGAAGAGATTGCCCGAAGGACAGGTGGTAATTATTATCCCCTATCCCGGTTAAAGGAATTTCAACCACCACCACCAATTAGATTATATGAAACAAAAAGCATTCAATTTGACCAGCCGATTTTGTATATTTTAATTTGCTGTCTGCTTATACTGGACTGGCTTATTAGGAAAAAAGGGGGACTGATATGAATCCTCAGCAACTTGTAGCACACGGTATCTCACCAGAATGGGCAGTGTTTCTGACTTCAATGATTCCGGTCGTAGAATTACGCGGCGCATTGCCCCTGGCTATTAATCTTTTCCACATTCCTTGGTATAAAGCATTTTTAATCTCCTTTATTGGTAATATAATACCCGTTCCATTTATACTACTTTTTTTAAAACCCATTACCAGCCTATTATGCAAAATTAACATTTTTAACAAATTTTTTGACTGGTTATTCAAGCGCACCCGAAAAAAAAGTTCAGTTATTGAAAAATACGAAGAACTTGGACTTATGATATTTGTTGCCATCCCTTTACCAGGCACTGGTGCCTGGACTGGTGCCCTGCTTGCCTATCTTATGGATATTGATTTTAAGAAATCAATATTTTTTATAGGACTTGGCGTGTTCGTTGCCGGTATAATTGTCACATCACTATGTCTTATTGGCTGGCTCGGTGCAATTATTGCAGGTATTATTATAATAATTACAATTCTCTTAAGATTCTTAGCCTGAATTTATTCTACAAAAGCAAACTCATTCCAATACCAGTAAGTATTGGAACTGAGAAATTATCATCCCAGGGCAAGGGCAGTGCCTCAAAAATGGTAGACATTAAAGCACCGGCAAAGAGAATCCAGAAAGGTACATTAAGCAGTGAATGGAGTATTACAACGACAATCACATTTGAACCTAAATAAGCAAGACTGCCGATCAGGGTTTTTTTAAATATCTTAGGACTTTTAATATTCTGCCCAAGCATTGCTGCAAATGTATCACCAACAATTACAAATGAGCAGGCGGATATAACAACCGCTCGGGAAAATAAAAATGACGTGATCAAACAACCAAGCAACAAAAATGTAGCTCCACTGAGATTAGTAAGCTCGCGCCTTCGTAAAAATGAACCAAAAAAAAGGATAAAACCTTCTTTTACTCCATTAATATGTAATCTTATAAAATCTATGATAACAATACATGCGGTAACTAAAAGCAATAATGTTCGTGCCGATGCTTGAGGCAAAAGATAGTAGAGAACCGGAATAAATATTGCCCAGAGATTTAAAAGTTTACGAAAGACCTCTGCCTTAAGCATTAATGTTTAGAAAACGAGACCGGCAGAAAATTTATTGGATAAACCCAAGTCTGAATGGGTAATTAAACCATAATCAAAGACCAATCTCTTATATCTCAATCCTGCGCCTGCTGTATATCTACCTCCACTTTTTCCCACACGGCCATAGATTTTATTTTGGTACGCCAATTCTATGCCGGTATTCAATCTTAATTCATCAAAAGAGAGGTCTTTGACAAGGTCAACTTCAATTGTTAATGTTGAATTAATACCAGTTAGAGGGATAAGCGGTGCTAATCCGAAAGCCATCTTTGGTGAGATATACTCTTTTGAATCATTATCCCAGTAAACTGGCGAAAGAATAAAATCACGAATAGTAAAACCCGTGTTCAAATTTTTTAGATTCAGTCTCAATCCAATATCCATGCCTCCACCCAATCCGGACAGAACTGCAAGGTCACGGTAGTATACTTTTAAATTTACGCCGTAGGCAAAAAGATTTCTACTTTTTGCCACATTGAAATAAAGAATCATATCTCGTGTAGAAATTGTATCATAGGGAATTGGTTGGTTTCCATCACCTGGTTGTTGGGTTGTATCAGGAAGGGTTGTCAATTTGATATTGCCAGCAGAAACCATTTGAAGACCAATTCCATAGGCACTATTTGTTTTAGGAATAACCAGTGCACCAAATTCATTCTTTATGATACCAGAAAAATTTTCTGCATGCATAAAATGGCAGGAACGGTCAATAAAAGGTGCATTTGCAGGATTTAAAAGCAATGCCGCAGGGTCAATACCCTGTGCAATACCTGTGCAACCCATTCCGCAGATTCTACCACCTACTATCAATTCCTGAAATTCACCCGCATATTTTGTGGCATTTGCTAAAGAAAAAATGACTCCCAAAATTATAACGGGAAGTCTATTAAATTTTACGATGCAACGCATTTTACAACTCCTCTCAAATATTTTTTTACTCTTGTGCCATGGCCATGTCGTGCCCTTACTGTAATCCTGAATTCATACTCTCCAGGTGGCACCACCTGACCATCGCTATTCATACCATCCCAGACAATAAGGACTTCACCAGGTGGCCTTTTTAAACCATCTATCAAAGAAAGTAATTTATTTCCTGATTGATTATAAATATCAATATCTATTCGTGCCTCATCAGTAACATATAGGGCTAGTGTTGTACCTGGCTGACGTGCGGAAAATACTGGTGGAAAACAACCGACAAAAATTGCATCAATCGCAATCCAGAGGTACTGGCCGCCCTCCTTTTCTGTAATAAAAACCTGACCATAGCGCCTGCCAATCGCGATCCCTCTTGGTGAATGGAATTCACCTTTATCAGTTCCTGTTCTGCCTTCAGATATTATGTAACTTAAATTCCTGTCAAATTTATGTATCTGGTCATTCTTCTCATCGGTAACATAAATATTCCCAAAATAATCTACTGCACAATATAGAAAATTTGCATCCGCAAGTCCGATTTCAAAACTGTAAATTGAATTTAAGAATCTACCTGAAGTTGCAAACCGTGAAACCCTCTTTCCTTCGTTATCCACTACTACAATAAAATCATCATGGTAGTAGTTATTTCCTGCATCCGCATCAATTACTTCAATTCCAAGTGGCTGGTAAATTTCACCATAAGACCTGCCCTCCCTTCCAAATGATCTCAAGAGCGAATCCTGTGGTGAATAAACATATATCTGGGAATTATCATAATCTGTGATATAAAGATTATTCTTTGAATCGAAACAGACATCAAATGGCTTACCCGGTAATTTTATCTCACTGACATATTCAAGTTTTCCCTTAGTATATTGTAATTTGACAACTCGCCTGTTTCCGAAATCAGCAAGAGCAATCAAACCATCTTCATTTATTGTTATACCTTTGGGCTGAGAAAACATTTTGTCATTACCATAGACCTTTACCTCAGCCAGTCCAATATTATACACAATCTGCCCCCTACCCGAATTTACCGCAAACACCGAAAGTTCATCATCATCTTTCTTTGTTTTAGGGTCATCCAGCTCCTTTAGTTTAACAGCAGCAATGCCCTGGGGGTCATCATAATCAAAATTGGGTCCAATAAATAATCGCAAATAATATTTAGATGCCCGATAAAAACCAAAGGTATGCTCAAATGGTGGCACAGCCAGAGTTTGTGGCTGATATTGATTTATTAGAAAGAATATTAAATTGAACACCATCTAATTATAAGTATTTTTACTCATTTGTCAATGGTAAATGGAAATAAAAACTGTTGACATAATAGCAAAAATTTATAAAATATTATGTGCAATACTTAGTTATAATTAATTTTCTAACGAAATTGTCAGTCAGATACAAATTGAAACTTCCTGTTCTGTTTATACACAAGAAAGTTCTAATGCTTTCCATCACCATATCAGCTGAAAGTTGTAAAGAAATCTCAGTTTCAGCACTGAATTATTTTTATTTAACCAGAATAAAATGAGGTTCTTTTACATACTCGCTATTATTTACACACTAATTGCTGCTCGTGGTATATTTCAGTTCAACATCAATACAAAATTAGGATATTTTTTACTCGGCTTATTAATACTATACTACATTTTTTATATATTAAAAAAGAAAATCCAATTTTATCACACAATTGTTGCCGGGATATTTATTAATATTTTAGTCCAATTAACAGGTGGATTAAAATCTCCATATTTCTTCTTTTATTTTCCGGTTTTACCCATTATCGGTTTCCGCGAGCACCAGAATAACTATTGGCTTTTCGCCACCGCCATCTTTCTTATAGAATTAGTTTCCAGTATCTTCAAACATCATTTTAATATAGTCCCACTGCTGTGCTTCGCATTGGCAATTATCATCACCGGCATTATTATCAATAAGATATCACAGCGTGAAGACCGATTAAAAAAATCATTAGCCCGTTATGAAGCACGGGATTATTTCTTTGGACCGGCTGATTTTGAAAGTAAAAATCTTATTACTTCAATTAAGGATATTGATAGACACCCGGGGATTGAAAGACCATTGCTCTATTACATAAAGTTCATTCACAATATTTTTAATTGTCATACCACTGCCATCTTTTCTTATAATGAAGATAAACTCGTTCTCGTGCAGGGTTTTTCACACTCTGAGTTATTTAAACCTGATACGGTTCTAAATGTGGAGCGTGGATTATACCGCCAGGTTATTATGGAAAAAAAGTCTGTACTCATAAAAGAGTTTGTCCAGAGTTCTGATGAACTCGGTTTTTATAGAGGAGATGTCATTCTTTCATCTGTGATTATTGCACCAATCGTTATTATTGACCACGTAGAAGGACTTTTTGTTATTGACCGCAAAGAGAATCATTTTACTGAAGAGGACAAAACAAATTTTGACGAAGCAGCAAAAGGCGCAGGATTTCTGATTGCTATGCTCAGATTATATGAAAAAGAAAGGTATGAATCTCAATATTTATCTTCAATTGCCGAGCTTGCACGAAGATTGCAAAGCGGTCTTGAATTAAAAGCAATTGTTAATGATACAGTTAAATCATTTCGCTCTGTTTTAAATTGTGATGACCTGTCAATTGCGGCAATTGATGAACTGAATAACCAGGGTACTATTATTGAATCTACTTATTTAAAAGAAAATACAAAATTCAGTTTAGATGAAGGACTTGTAGGGCTTGTGGTCAGGCATCAGAACTATATTATGAAAGAAGATATGAGCGAAGGCAATTTAATCGTTTTTAAAAAAGGGGAAAAGAAAAATCGCGGTTCTTTTCTTGGTGTTCCGGTAAAAGGTGACCACGAAGTCTTGGGTGTAATATGGCTTGAGGACCACCATCGTAAAAGATTTGGTGATGAGGACATTGAGGCACTGAACATCCTTTCATCACAGTTAACACTTGCCTGGCAGAGGGCAATTCTCTATGAAAGGGTTAAAGAATTATCAATAAGAGATGGTTTAACCGGCCTATACAATCACCGACATTTTCAGGAGGTTCTGGAACAGGAACTGAAAAAACAGCGGGAATTGATTTTGTTATTATTTGATATTGATTTTTTCAAAAAAATAAATGACACTTATGGACACCAGGCAGGTGATGAAGTTTTGAAATTCATTGGTAGGCTCATATCACAAACCGGCATTTCTGGACGGTATGGGGGCGAGGAATTTGCAATAATTCTGCCTAACTGCAGTTTGAAAAAGAGTGCTGAAATTGCTGTCCGTTTAAAGGACCACATCAATAAATCTGAAATACAGTTCAATCAACATAAAATAAAATTCACTATAAGCGTGGGTATTGCCCATTATCCAAAGGATGCGAAAAATCGGGTTGAACTAATAGAGCAGGCAGACCGCGCCCTTTACTCAGCAAAAGAAACTGGACGGAACAAGATTGTAATTGCCAAATCCCTGACTCCAAAACAAACATCATAGTTTACAATCTGTATCACTATCCATTTTTACTTCCTTGAATTTACTAATATTCTGCAAGTTGCATTATTAAAAAACTGCCCCGGAATTCAGTCTGGTAGAAATGTGGTAAAAATATCTTTAAAAATCATAAACAAAAAATCACTTCAACAATTAAATAATTAAACAATTGTTTAACTATTTAAACGTCCATTAAAGTATTTTTTAAAAATTTTCTTGTGGTTCAATTTTGAAATATGCTACTAGCCAGGAATGTTTATACAGAACATACATCAATACGGGAATACGACAATTGTCGTATTCCCGTATTCTTAAACTAAACCAATTTGAGGATAGATTCCAGAAACACTTGAACCGTAATAGTATAGTTACCCCGACATTGTAGTTGCTTGATTTATCAAGCATTGTAATAATCTGCCTAAGACGAATTATTATCCCAAAAAGAGCCCAATAACGAAAACGAATCGTCCATTTGAAAATGGACGCTACAACCTTTTCCCTGACCATAAGACTATCCGACTATACGACTGTTTAACAATTCAACCATAAAACTATCCAACTATCCAACCATGAACATAATCCTCGCTATCGCTCGGATAAATCCGAAATCCGAATATCTAAATCCGAAACAATACCCTAAATCCGAATGCCCCAAATTCCAATACTTAAAACTATCTTAACTATCCAACCATACAACCATACAACCATCTTAACCATCTAACTATAAAACTATCTTAACCATCCAACAATTTCCGTATCTCCTCTGAATCCGGAATGACCTTCAAAACCTTTTCTAAGATATGGCGGGCATCGGTTTTATTCCTGTGCTCCAGACAACTTTTTGCAAAGTTTATTGCCTCGGTCTCAAGTTGAGACAGAATCTTGAATCTCATATTTACTGACCAATCATCAAAATTCTTCTTAAACGGCTCGCCACGAAATAAATTAAATGCCCTTAAGTATTCTTTTCTGGCAAATCCCCATTCTCCTGCCCGCTCAAGCGCCTTTGCCTGTGCCAATTGAATTTCAAAATAGTTGTAATCGGTCCAGATGTAAAAACCTTTATTAACTAAAAATTTTTTGTTTCCAATATTTTCAATGCTCAAAAAATGGCTGGGTAGTTTAAGGGCATCACGGGTCTGCACAAGTAAATGGTATAAACGGCCCAGAGGGTCACTACTCCTTTGCCAAAAATTTTTGATGGTATCTTCTACTGGTATGGATTTACCCGGCTCACGCAGGTTCAAGCCAAGGTTTATCAAAAATGCATTCATCTGTGGATTTATCTTTATCTTTAGATATGAATGATTTCTATAGATAATTGTAGCACCCAAAAATTTTAATTCATAAAAGGGAAAGTTTTTATTAAAAACCGGCAATTGAATTAGGGACTTCGGAAGCATTACACCCCTGCCTTTGTCAAGATGATGCAGGATGAGTTCTGGCAGAAAAAATACACAGCGATGGAGATAACCAGTAAGTCCGTATTTCTGCGCATAGCGCACCGCCTCTAAGTAATCTCCAACCTTTAAACTATTTTTTGCTTTTTTTAACAAATATAGAAGATAGATCGTGGGCAACTTGATTGGATGATTATCTATTGAATCAGGTGCTAATAAATTTTCCATTATCATAGTTTCTCTATTTAGTCGATATTTTTTTATCAATTTGAGATAACGGTTTAAAAGTTCATAAGCCTTTTCTTTTTCTCCCATTGCCATATATAATGCTGAGTTGCAACAGATTGTAGTAAATATTGTATTACGCAATTGCTCCTTCTCTGATTTTTCAAGGGTCTTCTGGAGATAGTCCATACACTGCTCAATCCTGCCCAGACCAAAATTAGAGAGTGCACGGGCAAGGCAGTATGACTCATAGTATATTTCATTAGCATTTATCTTTGCCAATTTTAAATAACTGCCTGCTTTACGATACCTTCCTGCCAATGCCAGGTCAATGCCAATTTTGGCAAGGAGCCTTTTTCTCTCATCTTCATCCTCTGCTGTCTCAAGCGCCTTTCTGTGATAATTAAAAGAAGAAGAATAATCGCTTAAAAAACTCATTACATCTCCCATAGATTCATAGAAAATAGCGTGGTGCAGATTCTTTAATAGTCGCTGTGTCTTATGAATGAGTCTTTTCGCCCTATCAATTCTTACAAGTTCAATTTCCGCAGTTGCCGCAAGAAAGGTCAACAAAAAATTTAATACAGGGTCGCGCAATCTGCCCTTTCTTTTGTTTAATAATTCATTCAATCTTAATTCTTTTTCAGGAGTGCGCATCCAGTGCAGGGCAAGAATTTCAGAGAGTCCAGCAATGATTGAGGAATATAATAAGCCATCTTTTTCCATCTGGCACCGAAGTCTGTTAATCTTCTTATAAAATTCCGGCGTGGGCATCTTTGAAAACTGGATGTATAACCTGTCAAACCTCCTCCTTAATGAGAGGAGATGCTCAGGAATCGTTAAAATAACATCGTCATTCCCTATGGGATAAGCAGGTAGTCTATTCAGTATCTCTGCGCCCCTCTTTAAGTTTTCTGGTGATTTATCATTTTTTAACAAATACCGCACATAATCAAGCGAAGATTTTGTCTCTAGTGTCTCTTCACAGAAATGGGAGAAGGGGTCTTTTTTTAACCGCCTTAGCAAATTGTATCTATTCCAGACATCATAAATCCCCTTGATTGAAATTGTGATACCTTCTTGCTTAAGCAAATTTTTTGCCTGATGGAGTGTGAGGTTGGGCTTATTCTCTTTTAATAGCATAATTTTCGTTTCAATCTCCTGAGGCAATCTATTCCAGGGCCGGTGATAAAAAAGGCACTGATTATCTTTATGCTTCTTTAGCCATCTATAAATGGTTGATGGGTGAACATTAAAATTCTGGGCAACTATCTTTAAATTTTTGTGCTTCTGGTATTCCTCAATTATCCTGAACTTAACTGATAACTCTCTCTTCATTTGCAATCCGTGGAAAAATATAGCATAAAATTAGCATTTTGTCAATACTGATATAAATTGGCTAAATTCTATTGGAATTTCAGTATTTTTAGTGATATAATCAGTGATTATTATACATAAATTACAATATAATATTTAAAAAAAAAGAGGTTGAGATGGGATTTCAAGGGAGAACAATATTTATAATAGTGATGGTGGTTGTCCTCCTTACATTTAATGCGAACGCCACTACATACGGACCTTATTATGTTGAGTGCGACACTGCATTATATAAAGACACAACATTTCATATTCCTCTTACTAATACGGCGGTTGTGCTTTTTGGCACAATCCACAATTTTGAGCAACTTGGAGGTTCCAACAGAAAGGTTACTTCAATTGATTTTGCATTAACGAATGGTTATAGTGGGATTACTTATGATTTTTTGATTGATAGCATATATGTCATTGTGGAAAGATATAATGCCGATTTAGGCGACTGGCGGACTTATAGTTTTTGTAAAATGAGATTGCAGCTCCTAAATGTTTATAATAAAACATGCCGTAAATTTAAAGTAGAACCTGATTATCCACATACTGATAATATTGGGCGCCAGCGTTACAGAATTAGTTTTACAATTTTTGGTACCTATGAATAAAAGAAATAATAATCCTAATAATAAAATGCACAATTAAATTTGGAGAGAAATGGCTTATAATAGAGACATTCGAAAAGGGAGGAATAAATGCATATAATTTTGACATTTCTAATAGTATTCCAAGAAATCACAGACAGCATTTTAGATAAAAAATCGGAAGCGATGGAAGAACAAAAAATGATTGAAGTCATTGTTCATATGAAAAATCAACCAGATCTAACAAGATGCCCTGCCACATTCTCAAAAAATGATAAAATAAATTATCTCAAAGAGTTCGTGCGCCTGGACCAGAAAAGCTTAATAGATTATTTAGCTGATTTTGCGGAACAGATAGCAGAACTTCGTTCCTACTGGATTTTCAATGGTTTATACCTGAAGACTACAAAAGATGTTATCAACAAAATCGTCACTCGGAAAGATATCGCCTACATAACTTTTGACCATAAAATCAAATTAGACCAAGTTGGATTCTCTAAATTCAATCCGCTTAGAACATATGGTTATAATATTCATATAATAAAAGCTGATTCATGCTGGCAAGAAGGTTATGATGGTTACGGCATAATTATTGGCAATATTGACTCGGGTGTTGATACTACGCATCCAGCATTAAGAGGTAAGTGGCTTCCTGGTGGATGGTATGATGCTGTAAATGGACATCCAGGTCCTTATGATGACCATGGGCACGGTACTTTTACAATGGGTATCATATGTGGCGGAGATGGTAATGGGTCGTTTATTGATGATATAGGCGTGGCACCCGGGGTAAAATTTATTGTTGCCAAAGCCTTTGATTCTCTCGGGACTGCACCATATTCTGCTATTCATAGTTGTCTGCAATGGTTTGCTACTCAGAGTGCGAGAGTCATTAATAATCCTTACAATGAAGGAGAAACTACCTCCCTTGAGTTTTGGAATGATTGTCTGAATTTACGGAATTTGGGAATTTTTCTCGTTTTTAAGGGTGGTGCTATAAGCACCGGAGAAATGAGAACTCCGGGTAATTTTCCAACAGTAATTGGAATTGGTGCTACAGACAGTTTGGATGATATAACATGGTATTCGGGCCATGGTCCAGCACCCAATCAGAATCCTTGGAACGATCCCTTATATTGGTATCGGCCTGACTGGAATTTATTAAAACCTGATATCGTTGCACCTGGGCAAAATATAAGATCTTCATGGCCAGGTGGTGGTTATGAATTTTCAAATGGAACATCCTGGGCAGCAGCACATGTTACTGGGGCTTGTGCAATTTTGTTCCAGAAAGATTCAACATTGACCCCATCAGATTTGTATAATACATTGCTTGATAATGCTGATACTCCAACCCAGGGAGGTCCTTATCCAAATAATAATTATGGCTGGGGGCGACTAAATATCTACTCTGCACTGCATTCATTAGGCTTGAATGAAAAAAAGATTGTCCGGAGACCTTGCTTTCAATTATTCATTTTTCCCAATCCTTTTTGTATAAATCTTACAATTGAATTTAAACTTGGCGAGGAAACCAGGAAACAAGCATCAGCCGTCAGGTTAACGATTTACGATGCTTCTGGCAGAGTGGTGAGACTATGGGACAATAAATCTGCCTTAGAGGGAATAAAGCAGGGTGGAAAAATCAGCTGGGATGGCACAGATAATTCAAAGAATAAATTGCCTGCGGGTGTCTATTTTGTCGAACTCTTTACGCATGGTGAAAAAATATTGGAAAAAGTTATTTTAGTCAAATAACAATAATTAATTTATGAAAATCAAAAAAGATGTTATTCATTACGTAATATGGTGCCTGTTTCTTATCATAACATCATCCTTTGCCCAAGCACCTGATACACTATGGACACGAACATATGGTGGCTATTATCAGGAATACGGATATTCAGTTAAACAAACTACTGATGGTGGTTTTATAACAGTTGGCAGTACAAAGACTTATGGAAACGGTGGCTACGATATCTGGTTATTGAAACTCAACGAAAATGGTGACACACTTTGGACAAAAACCTATGGTGGACAATATGATGAAGTTGGTTATTCGATTATAACAAATTCTGATGGTGATTATATAATTGCGGGTAGAAAAAATAATTATTCGTTGACTTACGATGATTTTTGGCTGTTGAAAATAAATCCTGGTGGCGACACTATTTGGACACGAAGTTATGGTGGTAATCACAATGACTATGCGCGCTCAGTTCAACAAACTTCGGACGGAGGATATATAATTGCCGGCACTACCCGTTCTTTTGGTCAGGGTATTCCTGCTTATTCGAATATTTATCTCGTAAAAACAGATGCGAATGGTGATACGATATGGACTAGAGTTTATGGAGAGGATGGACTCGTTGATGATGCTGCATATGCTGTTATACAAACATCTGATAATGGATTCCTCGTATGTGGCTACACAGGAATTAGCACCCAATATGATATCTATCTTATAAAAACAGATGCTGCTGGCAATATTATTTGGAAAAAAATATACGGAGGCACAGGTGAGGATGTTGGTACTTCAGTATTAGAAAACAATGGAGCATATGTTGTCGCAGGTTCAACAAATTCATACGGTCCACATCCGAGTAATTTTTATCTTCTAAAATTGGATATGAATGGAGACACTATCTGGACAAAAGTATATGATGGTGGCAGTGATGACCACTGTCACTCAGCTCAAAAAACTTTTGATGGAGGTTATATAATGGTGGGCTTTACCTACCAATATGACAGCGATGTTTTTCTTATTAGAACTGATTCAATGGGTAATGTGATTTGGAGTAAAGTATACCCCCGGATGAACTACGGAGATGAAGCCAACGAAATCCAATTTACCAGTGATGGTGGATATATTATTGTAGGATATACATATTATTTCTACTCAAATTGGGCACGGGCATACGAGCAGCTTTATCTTATGAGGATTGAACCGGAAACTGGCATTGAAGAATACGAGACATCCGAAGAATTTATGCCGCTTTCTGCTGTCCGCATAATTCCCAATCCATTTACAAAAAATGTGATTTTTGAATATTACTTACCTAAGGCAACATTAGTTAACATAGGGGTTTATAATATTCCTGGTCAAAAGGTAGATGAGTTGATGAATAGAATTGAACAAGAAGGTTTGCATAGGTTGTTTTGGGATGGTTATGATAGTCACCATAACGAACTCCCTGCCGGTGTATATTTTGTTGAATTCAATGGTTTATTGCAAAAAATAATAAAGTTAAAATAAAGGGTATTTATATAGAAGAATTCTCCGTAAATATGGATTTTTAGGCTATGCTATTTGCAATCCGTGGAAAAATATAGCATAAAATTAGCATTTTGTTAATAGATGTAAATAATGGCTATAACCAATGAAATTCCATAGAATTTTAATGCATAATTATACTGCTATATAGCATAATTTTTATTATAATACATATGTTGAAAGGAGGTATGCTATGTGGTCAGTTTTAAGTCTTGTTGCGGTTCTTGTATCACCCCAGATACAAGGGAAGCTCACTGATGAACTTACACAACAATTGACAAAGTCACCACCAGACCAGAAGGTCTCCTGTGTTGTGATAATGAAAGAGACTTATCCATACGCAGAGATGGAGTCCTATCCCATAAAGGAGCGGATCAGGACATACCAACGAATAGCACAGCAGTCTCAAAGAACCCTTATTGAATGGCTGAGCACAAGGGTGCAGGATGCACAGATAAAAGACCAATTCTGGGTGATGAATTGTATTGTCTTAGAGGCAAAGCCATCTATCATCATAGAGATAGCCCAACGCGAAGATGTTGCCTGGATCTCCCATAATGGTGAAGTCCATATCATTGCCCAGCCTGATAATACGGTTATATCAATGGACCGTGCTTATATCTGGAATATCCGGCGCATAATGGCTGACTCCTGCTGGGCTGCAGGTTTTACTGGACAGAATATTATTATTGGCGAGACCGATACCGGTGTTGATTACACCCATCCAGTATTACAGGGAAAATGGGCGGGTTACTGGAAGGTTGCTGATGGTTTACCACCTTCTACGACGCCCTATGATGACCATGGCCATGGCACACATTGTATGGGCACGATATTGGGTGGTGATGGACCTGGTTCAATGCCAGATAGTATGGATGTGGGTGTAGCACCAGGTGCAAAATTTGTTGCGGCAAAGGTGCTCAATTCCGGAGGTTCGGGGTCTTATGACCAATGTCTGCAAGGACTCCAGTATATGGCGGATTTAAAAGATTCTGTTGATATCAGGGCAGTCTCAAATTCCTGGGGTGGGCAAATGGCGCAGATACATTCTTCTATCCGATAATGCGCACCTATAAATCCATTGACATCCTTCCGGTCTTTGCAAATGGTAATAGTGGACCAAACCCGAGTACAGTGGGCTGTCCAGGGAGTTATTCCAATGTCCTGGGTGTTGGTGCGACGACTCCTGATGATACTGCAGCCAGTTTTTCTTCACGGGGTCCAGCACCAAACCAACCACCATTTAATGACCCTTCTACTTGGTTCCGTTCTGACTGGAATTTAACAAAGCCCCAGATCTCTGCTCCTGGCACCCAGATTCGTTCCTGCCTTCCCAATAATGGTTGGGGTTCGTGGCAGGGCACATCCATGGCAACACCCCATGTTGCTGGTTCAGTTGCCATTCTTTGTAGTAAGAACCCGACACTGACACCAACCCAGTTGTATAATATCCTCCTTGACAATGTTGATAGACTGAGTGGAGTTACCTATCCTAATAATACCTATGGCTGGGGAAGATTGAATGTTTGGAAATCTTTACAAAATACACCCACTGTGAACCAACCCTGGCTTATGATAATAAATTATGCAATCACTGACCCACCACCAGGTGGCAATGGCAACGGCAGGGTTGACCCTGGTGAGACAGCGATGATGACGATAACGATAAAGAATGTCGGAGGCGTAATGGGATATAATTGCACTGGAATATTGAATTCATTTGATAATTATATCACGGTGACCAATAGCACCCATAACTTTGGCAATCTTGCATCCCAGGCTGAGGCTTCAAATAGCAGTAATCCATTCGTGTTCAGTGCACACAATCTCACACCCCAGGGCCATATTGCAAGCATCGGTGTTGTTCTCAGTGCCAGTGGTGGTTCTAATCCTGATTTCATAGATACGGTTTTTTATTCTATACAGATTGGTACACCTCCCGCGCCTTATGCAATTTACGAAGATGATTTTGAGTATGGCAGTGGGATTGACAGTTTTTTGAATTACTGGGATAAGACTGGCAACTGGAACTGGTCTACAACCCAATCCCATTCACCAACGCATTCTGCATATAGTGGGGCGATTAGCGAAAATGTAATGGTACTGACATTAAAGAATGCCATCAATCTTACCCAATTTCCAAATCCACAGTTAAGCATCTGGCATAAATATCGTTTTGAGCAGGGCATATTTATGGATAGCGCAAGAATTTTAATTTCAACAAATGGCGGCACAAACTGGAATCGACTCTGGTCTTTCAACTGGCTGGAAGGTGATACGATCCCCTGGAGTGAGGAAATTTTATCGCTTTCTTCATACATAAGCAATAATATAAAAATTCGCTTTGCGATTGATGGTGATGCATTTTTCCAGGACTATGCGGACTGGTGGATTGATGATTTTAAGATTACGGTTCCGACCGATAACGAGCCACCATATTTTACCAATACTACAGATTGGCAAGATACAAGTTATACTGGACCATTCCCGGTGCAATCAACAATCACTGATGCCAGTGGTGTGGATTCAGCATACCTCTATTATCGGATAAACTCTGGTGCGTGGCAGAGGTTGGTAATGCAACATCAGGGGAGTAATATTTACAGTGCAACGATTCCTTCCCAACCCTTATACACCACTGTTGATTATTATCTCTGGGCAAGGGATAAGTGGATAACACCGAATTCAGGTTGTGACCCGGTTGGTGCACCTCAGGATGGTTATTATTCATTCATTATCCGTCCAGTGGGCGTGGTAGAGGAGATGGACATTCAAAAACCGTTCAGTTTTGCAGTCTTGTCCACAAATCCGTCAAAAGGAGTGGTTAAGGTTAGTTTCGCCATCCCCGGGAATATGCATGTCAGCCTTGTGGTCTATGATGTGATGGGCAGAGGGGTTAAGACTGTTATTGATGGTGCGTTTAATTCTGGTATCTATGAGGTTGTGTGGAATAGAAGGGACGATAACAATCGCCAAGTTGGTGCTGGTGTATATTTTGTAGAGTTTGTTGTGGAGCGGGCCGGGATAGCACAAGAATACAAAAAAGTGGCAAAGTTGATATTGATTAGATGATACAATTCCGCTATCCATCTAAAAGAGGGGCGAGACAGAATGCATATATTCCGTCTTGCTCCATAAATACTTTTTAACAGGAGTGAAAGATTGAGGAAATTTCTTATTGTTATAGTTCCAATTGTTATCTTTGCTGAATGGCAGATACAGATTGTTGATACACATGGTGGTGCTGGTGCTTCGCTTGCCTTAGATTCGGAGGGCAATCCTTATATTAGCTATGGGGATTCGGATAATAATATTCTTAAATTTGCTCGCTGGACAGGCGCTCTTTGGGAAATAGATGTAGTAGATACTATAGGAAGTTTTGTCTATCCGGTTTCCTCCATAGCATTGGGTAGTACTAATGTGCCCCATATTGCCTATTATTTTGAACCTGGTGGCGATTTACGATATGGTTTCAGGTCCAATTCAACATGGGTTATTGAGATTGTAGATACGAATGGAATTACAGGATTTGCACCCTCTTTATATCTGGATAATGAAATACATCCTCATATTGCATATTTTTTATTTGACCTTCTTGACCTAAAGTATGCATATCGACAAAACAACAATTGGATTGTTGAGGTTGTTGATACTGGAACCGTCTATGGAGTAACTTCATCAAGTCTGTGCATTGATAACATTGGTCATCCTCATATTGTCGTTGCGAAGTGGGTGGGTGCTTGGGCTCGGCTAATATATCTCAAGAAAGTTAACTTTGATTGGAATGCCGTAATTTTCGATAGCAGTGAATACGTGCGACCTCCTGGAGGTGCAATAGCTCTGGATTCTCTATCATATCCTCACATAGTTTATTCTGTAGCACATTCGTTTGTTAAGTATGCTTATTGGAATGGTATAGATTGGATGATTGAAGTGGTTGATGCTATTCCACGTCAAGTTAATGGTATCGATATTACTTTAGATAGTCGCGATGTCCCTCACATTGCCTATAGCATAGACGAGATGGGTATCTGGTATGCCTATAAAACACCTGGCGGTATATGGCATAGAGAGCAGGTCATCAATGGTATCTTTGGTCAGGTTTCGCTGGCATTGGATAGCGCTGATACACCCCATATTGCTTTTCATGATAACCGGACATTCTATGCCAGGCGAAGTCAAACCCGCATTGAACATAAGCAGTCTTTTCCCCAACCAGATTGTCTTATGGCGTATCCTAATCCAGTTAGCCAGATACTCTGTATCAGGTTTTGTGGAATGCATGATGGGTTTAAAACACTAAAAATCTTTGATGTTTCTGGTAGAGTGGTGCGTGATTTATCGGCGTTGTTATTTGGTTCGGCAGATGCTATAAATTGGGACCTTTGCGATAAGCATGGGCGTAGAGTAGAGCCTGGTGTATACTTTTTACTTGCCCGATTCGGAACCATAGATATTAATAAAAAAATAATTGTTGTGCGATAAAGAGGAGGATAAATGGGCAAGATAGTAATTTTATTATTTTTCGTAATAGGGTTTTTTCAAACAATAAGTGGGGGCACAATTACACCTCCACTCCAAAAACAGTTGGATAGTTTAGGTTTAAACGAGGTGATACGGGTTATCGTTTATTTAAAAGAGCATGCTGATGTATCTCACATTCCGGTGAGCAATAAGCTGGCCCGGATTGCTTACTTGAAAGAATTTGCCCGAAAAAAACAAAGAGCGATTTTGCAATATGCACAAATGCTCGGTGGGTTGGACATAAAATCTTTCTGGGTATTCAATGGATTTGACGTAACCCTGCCAGCAGATAAAATTCCTGTGTTAGCGGCACGGTCCGAGGTTGATTATATTACCTGCAATACCGCGATGCTACTTGATACACTTGGTTATGGCGGGGGTGCTCCGCAACCGCAGACCCAATGGAATATAATAAAAGTAAGGGCAAACGAAGTTTGGAGTATGGGTTATTATGGTGAGGGAATAGTTGTTGGGAATATGGATACTGGAGTCCTTGTTACTCATGAAGCCTTTGGAGATAGGTGGCGGGAAGAGAATGGATGGTTTGATGCGGTTGAAGGTCAACCTACGCCAATTGACGAAGTTGGGCACGGCACGCATTGTATGGGAATATTGACTGGTGCCGGACCCTATGGTATTGGGGTTGCTCCCGGTGCTACTTTCATAGCAGTTAGAATAGGAAAATACCTGATGGGCTGGAATAAGGAGGATGTGCTTGACGGATTTCAATGGGTGGCAGACCTTGCTTCAATTGGGCAAGAACCAGATGTTATATCTAATTCCTGGGGCTGGGCAGATGATTTTCCACCTCCTTACGGCCCTACCTTAGATTTTTGGGAATCAATAAACACCTGGCGGGCATTAGGCATAATTCCAGTATATTGCATTGGTAACACAGGTTGGCTCGGAGATTCCTTCCCTTGGGATCCTGGTAAATATCCTACAGTAATTGGTGTTGGTGCTACGGATGAGTTTGACGACCAAGCGAGATTCAGTTTACCCGGTCCGTCACGAAATGAACCACCTTATAACGAAATTTACTATTGGTCCAGGCCGGATTGGAATTTAATTAAACCTGACTTAATGGCACCAGGCACAAAAGACGATATAAGTATAGGTATTTATTCGGCTTATAATGATGGAGGATATGAATACTTGGAAGGGACTTCTCAGTCTACTCCCCATGTCACGGGTGCGATTGCCTTGATGCTTGAGGCATCGCGGGATAAATGGCATTATGACCTGAATTATTATGATATTTATAACATCCTTCTTGAGACGGCAAACCGTCAGGTAAGTGGTCCTCCAAATATCTATTATGGTTGGGGACGCCTTGATTGTTATGCGGCAGTGAATGCGGTGCTCAATTATCACCTCAAGTCATCCTCACCTGCTGCTACTGCATCAAACAATGCTGACAGAGTAGCATTCGGTGGCAATAAATGGCATCTGGTTTATGAATCAGGTGGTCCGATGGCGAAGTATGTGCGTTATACGGTTTCCACGAACAATGGTGCAACCTGGTCATTAGAAGCAAATGGTGCAAATCGTGAAAGGATTGGTAAAATCGGGGAGGGTGGTTCTCCAGCATTATCGGTTTTACCAAATGGTGATGCCCATGTAGTATGGCTTGATGGTTCATATTTAATGTATTCAAAAAAACTTACCTCAAGTTCGGTCTGGACTGAGCCGATAATCCTTTACAGTGAAGAATCAATGCAGAAGACCCCTTGTTTAGTTGTTGACCCGAGCGCGAACATTGGGCATGTTACCTTTGTTAACGAGGGTATTTTCGGAAAGAAGATTATTTACGGTTGGTTTGATACCCAGGCTCAGAATCCGGTATTAGACTATTTTGTGGTTGACCAGGGAGAGGTGAGTAATCCCAGCATTGGTCTGGGTATAGATGGTCCTCATATTGCCTGGTGTAAAGCAATTGGGCTGATGCGAGCGATTTATTACACCTGTGCTCCTGATTGGGCAATTGAGCAAATATCCAGCAGTGTGAAGAATGGTATCTTTGCGCCTGATTTAGTGGTCACTCCATATGATGGCACGGTGGCTGTGGTCTGGGAAGAGAAGAATGGAAACAATTTTGATATTCGTTGTCGGGAAAAAGTTGGCGGTGTATGGCAGCCCCTGGAATGGGTGTGCCAGACTGATGAGGAATCCCGGCATCCGGTGATTGCGGCTAATGCATTTAAAGGTCATTTTTATGTAGTCTGGGCAGATTCCACGGCTGATTATGATTGGGAGATTTTGTTCAGTATGAATGATGGTTCAGGCTGGCAAAGTCCAGAAAATTTAAGTGGCTTTACCTACCCCGGCTCAAAGAATCCACAGATTGGGTTTTTATCCAATGAAACTGGTGTTGGTGATATGGCATTGATTGGTTATACTGAGGGTAATTCAGATCCCTTGTTGATGGTTAATTCAAGGTATGTGCCAGTCTATGATATCATGACCGTTGCTAAATTCTTTCCTGTTGGTGGTGGTCCTCAGTCAAAGACTAATGAACCAATAAGGGTTTCTATATATGCTATGTCATCTAATCCATTAAGAGAACAATTAAAGATGGCATTCAATCTGCTGGTTACTACAAAGATAAGATTACAGGTCTTTGATATCCTCGGCAGGTGTATAAAGGTGCTTGCTGATGGTGAGATGGATGCGGGTCGTTATGAGGTTATCTGGGCTGGCAGGGATGAGAGTGGCAGAATAGTTGCAGATGGTGTCTATTTTTTAAAATTCTCTGCAGGCGATTATGTCCATTTGAAGAAGATTGTATTAGTAAAATAGTTTAGAAATTAGAGAATCCCCCTTTCAATGACAAATCTCAGGAGGATGGCTTTGCCATCCTCCTGAGATACATTACTGATGAGACCTTAATCGGGGTTTGAGTCTTCAGAGGGATTTACAAATGAACTAAATGATACAAACTCATCCCTTGATTTTACAGGTATCACTGATATAATTAATCAGAGGTGGAGATGAAACAACTTGCCAAATTATCTATTCGTAATATTTTGAAAATCATTTTTTCACTACCTACTACATTCTACTTATTCCGTCCTTCGGAAGAGTTCCGTTTAAGAGACTTAAACGAGAATTCACGCAAAGCGGAAAACTCTCGCCTTTTCAAGGCGGAGCTACCTACTGTTCTTTTACTTCTTGCTTCTGTTTTATCTGCCCAGACTCCGGAGTGGGTGTATCAGTATGTCCATCCCAATGGTTCCGATATCCCTTCAGCAT
>JBBINQ010000012.1:0-7778 GCA_037443805.1 Caldifarciminota bacterium
ATCTTCTTGCCAAAATAATAAATGATGAGCTCCGACTGAGGATGAAACAAAATCCGTTCAGGTACTGCTCCTTATATGAAATGTTGAAACGATTGATAGAAAATTACAATGTCCGATTGATAACAACCGCAGAGGTTATAGATGAATTGATAGAGATAGCAAAAGGAATAAGGGAAAAACAACAAGAGGGTAAAAAGCTTGATTTGAGCGAAGAGGAACTGGCATTTTATGATATGTTAGTTTCTAAAGAAGGAGTTTTTGAAAACTATGAGGAGATAAAAAGAGTGGCAAAAGAAATTGTAAATGAGCTCGGGCATTATATAAAGGTCGCTGACTGGAATAAGAAAGAAACTTTGAGGGCAAGGATAAGGATGGCAGTAAAAAAAGTCTTGATTAACATAATAGATGCAAGGATAGACTATACAAAAATTGACGAAATTGCTGCTGAAATACTCAATCATGCAGAAGTCTTATATCTGGCTGCATAAGATAAAAAGTAGTAGAAGACAGTGCAAGACCTGCAACCAAACTGGGGAACCCCTCTGATAGTGTTATATTGCCCGATATTTTTTATTTACTCTTCTACTGTCTGACCTTCTCATCTATTAATCTGCAGATGCTTATGAGAATCTTTGCTGGTTCAGATTCAGGATGTGTTTCAACTAAAGGTTTGCCATTATCAGTGCTCTCCACGATGTGGGGGTCAAGAGGAATCCTTCCTAAAAAGGGCACACCCAATTCTTTTGCTGCCTTTTCACCACCACCTGTTTTGAATAAATCTATATCCTTGCCACAATGTGGACAAGTCAAGCCACTCATATTCTCTACGATTCCCAAAATTGGCGTATTTGTATGGCGTAAAAAATTCACACACTTCCTTGAATCAAGTAGAGCAATATCCTGAGGTGTGGTAACAATGATTGCGCCAGTAAGGTTGTGTATTAACTGAATGATGGAAAGCGGCTCATCACCCGTGCCCGGGGGTGAATCAACCACTAAGTAGTCAAGTTTTCCCCAGTTGACCTCAGCAAGGAATTGTCTTAAAACACCCATCTTTAGTGGACCGCGCCAGATTACTGGTGTATCAGCACTCTGTAGCAAAGACGCCATTGAAAAGGCAACGAGATTGGAATTTACTGAAAATGGGATAATCCCATTTTCATCCATCAAGGGAGGCTTTCCCTCAAAACCAAGCATCTTTGCCACAGATGGTCCATGAATATCAGCATCTAATATTCCAATCTTTGCACCCAGTTTACTCAAACCTGCTGCGATATTTACTGCCACAAAACTCTTTCCCACTCCACCCTTATTAGAAAGCACCAAAAATTTGGCAGTGATCTGTGCCATATTTTTTTCTAACAGCATTTCTAATCTTTTAAGTTCTTCTTCTCTATTATCCATTCTACTCCTTTCAAATCTTATCAATAATTAAAAATTTTTACCAGGTGAGTCTTATTATGTATTCTTAGTTAAATGAGAATGCTCACATCTTCCTTTTTTTGAATGGTGACATCCAGATTTTTTAATTTCAGAGCCTTTTCCTGCGCCAGGTTTACAGAGACTTTCACCACCTTCTAATGTTCCATTCAGAAGTTTATCTAAAACTTCATCAATACTACCATTGACACCAACAATCGTTTGAATTCCAAACTGGTCAAAAAAACCTTTGGCACGCGTTCCCATACCACCACAGATTATATACTCAACTCCTTGCTGACGCAAGAATTGAGGAATAAATCCTGGTTGATGCCCGGGGTTTTCTATCACCTCTTTCTTTGTTACGATTCCGCCCTCGATATCCACAATGGTAAAAGATGGGCATCGGCCAAAATGTTGTGATACAAAATTACCATCAGTTACTATTGCGACGTGCATAAATCCACCTTTCTGTTAATGAAAACCATTTTCATTTATTTGCAAAATTTTTTATTTTTTCCTTCTGACACTGCTCACAAATTCCATAAAACTGTATCAAATGGTTTGTAATTTTAAAATTGAACTTTTTAAAGAGCCCATTTTCTGTCTGTTTCAGAAGCTCTATCTCCTGGTCTATAAAATCCGTATAGTCTATTACCCTGCCGCATTTTGTGCAAACAAGATGATGATGGTGCAATTTTCCCTTAGGACCTTCAGCAAGTTCATACCTTGACCTGCCATCGCCAAAGTCGTGTTTGTAAATAAGCCCAATCTGAACGAGTAATTCCAGTGTCCGATAAACAGTGGTCAATCCAATATTAGGATATTGTTTATGAACCGCAAGGAAGATATCCTCGGCACTGAGATGCTCAGTAGTTTTGCTTAAGATCTCCAGTATTGCCTGTCGGGCAACAGTAATTCGATAACCACAGCCTTTAAATCTGCCGTGCCACCAGGCCGGATAGAAATCATACCTACCGCGCATAATGCTCCTTTCTGAAAATGGTTTTCATTATCATCTATATTATAATCAAAAAATGAAAAATGTCAAGGGGTAAAATGCAAATTTATCATTCACCTTGACATAAAGGTAATTTGCATTATAATTTAATATGTTGATGATAATTGCCTTTTTATGCTCTTATATGGGTGCAAATAATTTTGCACAAGCCCAACCCGATTCTAATTTTAAATCCATCCACCAACTTCAGTCAGAAGAATATAAAAAGGATACCATCACTGACACAGTTGGGATTGAACCAGCAGACCAGAATAAAAAAATTCCTGAAGGTGTATTTAAGAACAAACAACCAATGCAAACAATCATTAATTTTTCTTTGATGGTGATTTTAATAGTAGCATTGATAATTTCTCTCTCTATTTTCTTGATTGCGCGGAGAATCTATAGAACAAAAAATAACCGGGGGTGAGAAATGATGCCGATCATAATTTGTAGTATTTGTCTTTTGAATTCTACAGACTTTATTTCTATTCACGAAGCAGAGTATAGGGCACATATTAAGGAGGCTGAATGGACACCAGTTTCGTCATCAAAACTTCCTTATGAACCAGTGAAGATTGGCACAAGGGGAATGTTAAAAAATTTTTATGGCTATCTCCCCTACTGGATTGATACCACATATTATCAGTATTTTCAAATAGAATTATTGACCCACATCTCTTATTTTTCCGTTGACATTAATCCTTCAACCGGCGCCTTAGGGAGTATACCAAATGTGTCGCGCTTTTACACAATTCGTGATTATGCCCATCCACGAGGCGTAAGAATCCATATGACCTTTACTGTATTTGGCAATACCAATGTAGCCACTTTTTTAAATAATGCGACTGCACGGGCAAATGCAATAAACAATATTGCCGCACTAATGACCAATTATGGTTGTGATGGTGCAAATATAGATTTTGAATTTGTGACAAGTGCGGTGCGGGATAGCTTTAACCAATTCATAAATGATCTTGCCAGTGCCTTATGGAATCATTCAGGTGGAAGAAAAGAATTATATCTCGCCACCCCGGCAGTTCCTGAATGGTATCCTGGTTATGATTTTGCCTATCTTGCCGCACATTCAGATGGACTTTTTATTATGGCTTATGACTTCCACTACAGCGGTTCAAGTATTGCTGGACCAGTATCACCCTGTGTACCTTCTTCATTCTGGGGACAATATTGTGTAGCAAAATCAATTGGCAGCTATAAAGTTTATGGTGCACCTGGCTCAAAAATCATTGTCGGTCTCCCCTATTATGGATATGACTGGCCTACGACTTCAGGTGATATGGGAAGTTCTACAACCGGCACAGGTTCTGCAGTGATTTATTATTATGCATTTCAGAATGCAATTTCCTATGGAAGGCTCTGGGACAATTATTCACAAACACCGTGGTATAGATACTACACAACCAGCTGGCATCAGTGCTGGTATGATGATTCAGTATCGCTGGATATAAAGTTTGGCATGGTCAATGATTCTATACTCCAGGGCGCGGGTTGCTGGGCACTCGGCTATGACCGCAATTATGACCATATCTGGAATGCAATAAGAAGAAGATTCTGGGTTGAACCGCCTGGGCGGCACTGGACTGTACAAGTAAATATAGATAGTTTGAATGTGCGCGATGGTCCGGGCACAAATTATCGTATCATCACTGAAGCAAGGCTCGGCACAAAATTTGTATCATTTGACTATTACTACAACCAGGGAGTGAACTGGTATAAAGTCTATTTTCCCTCAGCAGGTGGTCCATACTATGCCTGGATGTCGGGCGGTGATGGCACAAATCTACAATATATGAAAGGCACAACCCGTAATACAATTTTAAGGATAAATAGTAGTCTATTGAATGTGCGTGAAGGTCCTGGCTCATCATATCCGGTTATTACTCAAGTTGCCAATGGTCAGGTATTTGTTGCAGACTCTTTCAGTGGTGATTGGGCAAGAATCTATCTTCAGTTTACAAATCAACCCCGGGGTTGGGTCTATGTTCCCAGTACTGTTGCAATTAATAATCCTGAAGATTACAATATTTATAATTGCAGTGTTCAGAATCTCACTTATCCATCAACTGTCAATTCTTCAGATACATTTACTGTTACTATGCAATTGCTAAATACTGGTTATGGTCCTTTTGATACACTCGTTTATCTAAAAGGCACAGGACGGAGTCCATTTTATAATTCAGGAACCTGGAAAGATACAACAAGGGCAAAAATTTCTGGTTTCTGGGGACTACCAGGCCATATATTTTATAATTATGCTTGCTTCAAGGCACCTCAGGTTTCAAATCAAACTACGATTGCAGATACATTCAGGTTTGAGCGGAATCAAACACTCTTTGGACCGCAGATAATCATCAGTGTCACAGTGAACCCTGTAGGAATAGAAGAATTTAGAACATCTACTGGTTGTTTTGTCATTAGAAATAACATCTTTAGAAATTCTTTAAGACTTGACCTATCAGAGTTTAATGGCGAAGCTGAGGTCTCAGTGTATAATGTCCTCGGTTCAAGAATTATTTATGAAAAATTTCGCAAAGATAAAGAAATCTATCTTGGAGAAAAATTAAAGAACGGTGTATATTTTCTTATAATAAAGGTTGATAACCAGGTAATAAAAAATAAGGTAATAAAAATAAACTAATATAGAGAGAGTACACCTTTTTTTCTGCCATACCGGTCCATCAGTAAAAATATTCCCAGACCAAAACATATCCAGATAACCAGCATTATTGATAATCGTAAGAATATTGCGGGAACACTTATTGCCAAGTTTTCGCCGATCAAAAAATGTCGCACTCCCATCACGCCATAAGTCGTGGGCAGAATTAAAGCAATTTTCTGTAGAAAGACCGGGAGTATTGCGAGCGGATAGGCAATCGGAGTAATGATATTTATCAAAGTTGATACTGTCTCGCTAATCACCCACCACTGTTTCAAGCCAATGGTCAATCCAGCAACAAGGATACCCAATCCATAGAGTGTAGTAATCATAAGAAGGAGTAGTATTAAACTGATAAAGATACCACCAAGATTAAAAAATATTTTAAAGAAAAAAACGATGACCATTGCCTCAATTAACATAATCAAACCCTGGTGTAGTGTTGAATGCAATGCCATTCCTGCAACATAGACCCAGCGCGGAACCGGAGCGATGAATATTGTCTCAAGTGTTCCATACCACTGCTCTTTTCTCAGTGATGCGCCCATTGCCCAGCAGGCAGTATTCAAAAATCCCATAAGTAGATAACCAACAAATGTATAGGCAAAGATGTCACTGATACCAGTAATTGATTTCAGGTGTTCAGAATCGCGTGCACCTAACAGGGCAAAACCATATAAAAAGTATGGAAAAAGATAAACAAATGGTTCAAAGAACTGCCTGATAAAGTCAGGTTTATATCTTAGTTCAATCTTCCATTCTTTGATATTCTCGGCGTTGATTGCCCTTAAATAATGTCCTATTCTTGATATTATCATATTTTTTAATATTCGGATAGAGTGCCTTTTAATTTTGTGTGCATTTCAACCCAGTGAAATATATACAAGCCAAGGGGTATGATGACCAGGTCTATCCCCAAGAGAATCAAACTGTTTTTCCAGAAATCAAATTCAATGTTCAGCAAGAGTCCGCGCAACGCAATGAGTGCATAGGTCAGTGGAATAAATATGCTGATGGTGCGTGTAATGGGATTTATCTCTACAGGATAACGGATAGGTGAAAATAAAAAGAGCACATATTCAAATAAGTGCAAAAGACCATGAGCCTCTTTTACGAGTAAGGTTAAACCTGCCGCAGCAAATCCAATACCATATAGTCCTGCAATTAATAAAACCAAGAAAAATAAGATTGGAAGAATTTTGTAGAATGTAAACTGCAAACCAAAAATCAAAATACAGATCAAGAGTTGGATTATCACATAAGTTGTTGAAAGCATTGAATTGAATAATGCCTTACCGAGCAAAATTTGAACTGGTTTTACCGGTGCAGAAAGAATATGTTCAAGTGTGCCGTAATATGTTTCATCCCGTAGTGCAAAACCCATGCTCCAGACCGATGATGCCATATAAGTGCTCACAATTGCACCAATCAGAACATAAGGGATAAATTCTTCAGTGCCGGCAATATTACCAAATGCAGTGCTGCGAAGTCCACCAATGATTGCCTTACCCTGGAACACTAATGGCACCGCCCACAACAAAGGAGAAATAATCCAGAAAATAATTTCCACTGGATATGCAAGAAGTATCTTAAAACTCTTTTTTATTTCAGCAATGATAACATTCATTTATACCGCCATCGTAGTGAATAAATATTTGCCGAGTAAACTCGGCAACCACTATTGTTATTCATCCTGTGTATCCTTCAGGCTCGCACCGGTCAGATAGACAAACACATCTTCCAGGGTCGGTGATGTTACATTCACAGAAAGGACTTTTGCCTTATCCCTTATTGTATCAACCAACCTGCTCAAAAGTGATTCAGGATTACCAGTATTTATCCGAATATAAACATAACCATCTTTTTTTAGAATATTTATTCCAGATGCTTCTTTTAACTCAGCAAAACTATTTTTATTCAGGTCGCCGAGGCACTTCAATTCCAGGACCTGTTCTTGGGGCATACCTTTTTTCAATGCGGTCGGTGTATCAAGTGCTTCAATCTTACCGCGATTCATAAATGCCACTCTATCACATAGTTCATCTGCTTCATCCATATAATGGGTGGTCAATAATATTGTCTTTTTTAACTTGTGTGAAAGTTCTTCTTTTACAAAGTGCCTGATAAAACGGGCAAAGTATGGGTCTAATCCGAGTGTAGGTTCATCAATCAAAAGGATTGGTGGGTCATGAATTAGGGCACGGGCAATGGCAAGTTTCTGCTTCATACCGCTGGAAAACTTCTCCACATTCTCATTGGCACGGTCTTTTAAACCCATCAGTTCCAATAAAAAATCAACCCTTTGCTTTACCTGTTTGCTGGGCACACCATATAGTGCAGCAAAATATTTAAGATTGTCAATTGCACTCAATTTCCAGTATAATGTCCTTTCACCACCAGTAAGAACCCCAATCTTTTTCCTTACACTGATCGGTTCTTTAAGCACATCATTTCCACCGACTATTGCAGTGCCCATATCCGGTATTAAAAGGGTAGAGATACACTTTATAAGTGTGGTCTTACCCGCACCATTAGGACCCAGTAATCCGAATAACTCTCCTTCTCTTATCTCAAAACTCACACTATCAACTGCACGAACCTCAGTATGGTGCTTCTTAAAGACCTTGACCAATTCTTTTATGATAATATCATTCGCCATCAGATAATAATATCCAGAATATA
>JBBINQ010000012.1:7878-62113 GCA_037443805.1 Caldifarciminota bacterium
ATTTAATAATCAAAAATCTTTTTCCAATCGGCTCATCCGCCCCTTCTCTAATAATAGTTTGACTATGCCGTAAGAAATTGGATAACCTAAAACCCGACAGATTATTGAACCCCTAAATTTCTTCTCAACTATTCTCATTTTTACCTCCATCTTATAATTCCATTATTTTATTATTATATAATAATGGAATGATAAAATCAATGATTTTTTAATTTCAAGAAGAATTTCCACACTTTTAAGTATATTTCCGAGTAATATCGAATACTTGAAAAAAGAAGTAAATTATGTATAATATTATATTATGGAGGAAAAATAGAAGGGTTATCTATTCTTAGTTGCTATTTTATTATTTATATGCTACACTCCTGTAAGATATGTTTGGGATTTTTATTCGGTTTTCTATCAAAAACAGATGGAGATGAAAAAATAAGATGTGCGAGCAGAAATATCGTAAAATAAAAATAATCTTCGCCTCTCTAATTTTCTTAGTTTTTCTGGAATGTGCACCGAAAGCATTTGTATGGAAGGGAAGGAATGCTGATATAGTTACAACAGAATTACCAAAAGAGGATATTAGGGTAGGTAATTATCTCATCGTTGCATATACCCCAGGTGTAAAGGCAAACAATTCCCAAACTCTCTACAAATTTGCCATTATGAAGGACAGCGTGCAGATTGGCTTATTCTGCTTAGAAAAAATACCTAATATTGGCTATCTATTTATCTGCGAATTCCTTAATCAGAACAGGGAGTTAATTGATGACATTGAAAAATACTATATGACTGAAGGAAAAAGTTACATAACATTAGAATTGCATCGTTATCCTTTTACTTACGATGAAATGAAAAATCTAATCATAAGTAAAGTCGCAAATTTTGAACCAATGGAATTTATAGATTATAATAGCGAAGGAGACACGATTAGAATTTCATTCGGAGTCAATGGAAAATGGGATGCCAAAACAAACAGCGACGCCGATTGTATCTTTATGTTCCCTGCTCTGCTTAGAATAAATAAATATATAACTATCTATATAAAAGAAGATAAAACCTGGGATTATGTCCAACCAGAAACACTGTCTTCGGAATATCTTTCTAAGTCTATAACGATACTTCCTGAAAAAAGTATATCTTTGTCTCATAGAGAGACCGAAAAAAAACCACAATTGATATATTCTCCACCGTTAATTTATCCAGAGAATCTAAGAAGGGCTAATATTGAGGGAGAATGCACAATAAAAATGTTAGTGGATACAGATGGTAGCGTCTTAAGATGCGAAATTGTAAAATCAAGCGGATATGGTGAATTTGATTTTTCCGCGCTTTGTGCGGTATTAAAACACAAATTCACACCTGCGGTGCAAAATAATATTACAGTCAGAGTATTTATTTTCCGAAATTTCATGTTCAAATTAAGATGAAAGAATTTATACTACATTAGAGTAATATAAGATTCTATGGCTATTTCAAAATTTGCTGTGGATTTGAAAGCGGTGTTGTTTGACCTTGATGGGGTGCTCGTTGATACATATAAGGTATGGTTTTGGTTGTTTAACAAAACATTAAAACATTTTGGATACAAACCGATAACCTTAAAAGTTTTTGCTCAAAACTGGGGCCAAAGTACTGAAGAGGATGTGCGGATTTTTATGCCTGAAATTAAATTAAAAGATGTCATAAGATATTTCTCTCTAAATTTCCCAAAATTTACGAAATATATGAAGGTGAACCAAGAGGCAAAACAAGTTTTAAAAAAATTAAAAAAAATGGGTTTGAGAATTGGTTGTGTAACAAATTCTCACCGTGATATAACTAAACTGGAAATTGAAAAATCAGGATTGAAAAATTTTTTTGATATTATCATAACCGCAGATGATGTAAAAAAACCGAAACCTGCACCAGATATGCTTGTCAAGGCAATCAAAAACTTGAAGGTCAAACCCGATGAGGTGATATTTGTCGGTGATACAAAGACCGATTTAATCACGGGAGAAAATACAGGATGCATTTTTGTCGGTTATAAAATTAAAAGTAGATTTAGAATTAGTAGTCTTAAACAGCTCTTTACAATATTAAAGAATTTTGAGACAAAGGAGAACAGATGAACCTTAAAAAACTTTTCAGTATGTTGTTTATAATTATAACGCTTTTATCTGCCCAGAAACAAGACCAGAGCACAGTAGAAAAGCTTTTGAATATTGCTGCAAAAGAATTGAATAAAAGTATGTCAGATTTGAAGATTGAAAAAGAAGACTTAGATTTTTATGGAGCAGGAAAGTTCCGCACAAAATTATTTGACCGATTGTTCTCTGACCCGGGAAGCATTGACCCATTTATCAGAACAATTTCAGGAACGATTTTGAACAATGCAGATTCATTATGGGCAACCACTTATTTTTCCTGGGCAAGGATTGATGAGGGCGTGCGCCGCGGCCTTATTCAGAGACCAGAAAAGATTGTAATGGATAATCTACCAAAACCATCCGAAATTAAAAGAGAATTATGTGTTCTATTAAACCAATTTTTTAATGCTGAAACACCTGATACTTCACTCATCTCTGAAACAATCTGCACAGGACTTTTCATAATCCTATCAGAAATAAAGAACAGTGTGGAATGGATAAATAGAAGTAATCCACTTTTAGAACAGAATAGCATAGACAA
Source organism: Caldifarciminota bacterium (assembly GCA_037443805.1). GTDB lineage: Bacteria > Hydrothermota > Tepidihabitantia > SM23-42 > JAOAFX01 > JAOAFX01. Next base: position 10,543 of record JBBINQ010000012.1, read on the forward strand.
ACTTATAACCGGGCTTGTTGAATCTGAAGAAAAAGGGCTCTCCAATTACGACTTTGAGAAGATGATTGAACAAATAGATTTTAAGGCACTTGCAGCAGGTGCAATGGATTTAGCATATATACTTGGAATTGCAACTGATTTGATGAGGGATGTATCTTTAAACAAGACTATTATCATTGACACACGATACGGTAGAATTGTTCTCGGTTCTGATGGTAATGATACTTATGAGCCACTCCCCTATCTTTTGATAATTGATACAGGAGGAAATGATACATACCAGGGAGGTGGTGTTTCAGATAACAACCATCCAGTAGCAATTATTATTGATTATTATGGTGATGATAGATACAGCAGTAATATTGGTTGCGGCACTGGCATTGCTGGTTATGGTTTTGTCATTGATTGTGAAGGTAATGATAAATATATGGCGACAAAATTCGGTATCGGTACTGGAATAATGGGACAGGGAATAATCATGGACCTTTCTGGCAATGATGAATATAGCACGGATAGTTATGGTATTGGTGCAGGAATTTGCGGAACAGGAGTAATTTCCGACATCTCGGGTAATGATACATATAGTGGATTTCTTGCTTGTCAGGGCTTCGGCTATGTCAAAGGATGTGGTCTATTAATTGATAAAAATGGAAATGATACATACATTGCACGGGATGATACAGTAAAATATCCTTCTGCACAGACGGATGAACATAATATAAGTCTTGCCCAGGGCGCTGGCTTTGGAATAAGGGCAGATTTTACTGATGGACATTCACTCGCTGGTGGTGTGGGATTTTTAATTGATGGTGCTGGCGATGATAAATATTCCTGTGGTGTTTTTGGTCAGGGTTGTGGATACTGGTTTGGAACAGGCATTCTGACGGATTTTCAGGGAAATGATGAATACAATGGTATCTGGTATGTCCAGGGTGCAGGTGCACATTTCGCCCTTGGGGTATTAATTGATTCTACAGGAGATGACAGATACATTGCTACAAAGAATATGGCACAGGGTGCAGGACATGATTTTACACTCGGCTTTTTTCTTGATTATCAGGGCAATGACTTCCATGATGTCCCAAATTTGAGCCTTGGTACAGGCAATGCCAATGGTATGGGTTTATTCCTTGATGTTTCAGGTGATGATAATTATATCACCCATAATGGTATTACACTGGGCAGGGCAAATACTGATTCACGGCGCAGTCTGCGCGATTATATGAAGACTATTGGCATCTTTGTTGATGGTGGTGGAAATGACATATATTCAGAACCCATCGGCGCAAATAAAAGAATCTGGAGACAATTACCTCTCTTAGAACCACCACTCATTAATGAATGGTGTCTGGGGATAGACCTTTAAAAAGATTCATTTTTCGTTATACGGTTACGAAACCCGTTTCCCGTTTTATACTCTTGACTTTATTATAATTTTGTGTTATATTAATAGTTATGATATTATCTAAGGCACTGATTGAAACTTTAAGAGAAGAACCAAAGGATGCTGAACTGAAAAGCCACAGGATTCTTTTACGCGGTGGTTTTATCAAACAGCACGCCTCTGGCGTCCATATTTATCTACCTCTGGGCTGGCGCATATTATTAAAGATTGCCAACATTATTCGTGAGGAGATGGACCGCATTGGTTCTCAGGAATTGTTGATGCCTGCCCTCTCTCCAAAGGAAATATGGGAAGAGTCAGGTAGATGGAATGATTTTGGTGATGATATGTTCAGACTAAAAGACCGCAAAGGAAGGGACTATTGCCTCTGCCCCACCCATGAAGAAGTAATCACCGAGATTGCCCGCAACAGTATCAGGTCTTATCGTGACCTGCCACAGATATGGTATCAAATTCAGACAAAGTTTCGTGATGAACCAAGACCCAGGGCAGGTGTAATCCGTTCCCGACAATTTATTATGAAAGACTCTTATAGCCTTGATATTGATGAGACCGGACTGGATAAAAGTTTCAATCTTCACAAAGATGCATATTCAAGGATATTTAAAAGATGTGGTTTAAATTTTATTATTGTTGATGCATCAGGCGGTTTGATGGGAACTGGAGAGTCAAAAGAATTTATGGCAATTGTAAAAGATGGTGAAGATACAATTGTTATGTGTCCAAAATGCGCATATCGTGCAAACCTCGCTATTGCTGAAGGGTCTGGTGAACATATCTCTTTTCCACCATCGGCATTAGAGAAGGTCGCAACGCCCAACAGAAGAACTGTAGAAGAGGTGAGCCAATTTCTTAATCTTACTTCTGCGAATCTCATTAAAAATATGTTCCTTACTGCGCCGGGCAAAGAACCTGTTCTTATCCTTGTGCGTGGAGACTATGAAATAAATACGGAACGTTTAGCAAGGATTATTGGCCCTGATTATCAACCTGCCAGTGCTGAAGATATTCAAAGATATTTTGGTGCAGAGCCAGGTTTTATTGGACCCGTTGGAATATCAAATATTAATATACTCGCTGACGATTTATTAAAAGATACAAAAGGAATGGTAACAGGTGCAAACGAAAACGATTTTCATATTAAGGGGGTGGATATTAATCGTGATGTAAAAGTAAAAGAATTTTATAATCTTCGGCAGATAAGGGCTGGTGACCACTGCATAAAATGCGGAGCGGTTCTGGAAATACACAATGCCCTTGAACTTGGCCATATCTTTAAACTGGGAACAAAGTATTCAGCAAGTATGGGAGCATACTATCTTGATGCCCAGGGTAAAGAGAAACCGATTGTAATGGGCAGTTATGGCATCGGTCTTGAAAGGATTATGGCATGTGCCTGTGAACAACTAAGTGATGAAAAAGGCGCAGTCTGGCCTATGTCCATTGCTCCGTTTGATATCTTTATATTGGTGCTCAACCCCCAGGAACAAGAGGTACAGAAGATCTGTGCAGAAATAACTGGGGACCTGGACCGTGCTGATTTTTCTATGATTATTGATGACCGCGATATTTCTGCCGGGGTCAAATTCAATGATGCTGACCTTATTGGCATTCCCTTAAGATTGACCATTGGACCAAAAGGTATTCAAAATGACCGCTTTGACATCTATGTGAGGCAGACTGGAGAAAAAATTGAATGTAGTAAGAAAACTATCACAGAAACCTGTCTAAAATTAAAAAATAGATTACTGGACGGTTTAAATGTTTAAAATTGATTTATCAAAAATTGAAATACTGGTAAAAAATATTATTGAGCCTATGAATTTTAGATTTTATGATATTCAATTTAATGAAGTATCAAGAACTCTAAAGATTTTTATTGACCATGAGCAGGAACCCGTTACAATCAAAGATTGTGAAAAGGTAAGCAATGCCATTTCTGAAGAACTGGACAGGAAAAATTTGATAGATTTTCATTATACGCTGGAGGTATCATCACCAGGAATTGAAAGGCATCTTAAAAGACCAGAACATTTTCAATGGGCAAGGGGTAAACAGGCAGATATTATGTTAAAAGACCAGAGAATAAGAGGATATATCCGGGATGCAAATGAGAATTCAGTAACAATTGCCCAGGATTCTGGTGAAACTGTTATAAAGTTAACAGAGATTATAAAAGCAAAAATTATTGAGGAGTTAAATTATGATAAACGGAGATAATGTAATTATTGAAAATATCAAAACCATCGCTCGTGTCAGGCAAGTAAAGTTTGACTATGTAATAGATTCTCTTACTGAAGCGATAAAGAGTGGTGTGAAAAGGAAATATGGCAAGGGGATTGAATCTGAAGTAACTGTGAATAAGTCTACCGGTGAAATAAAAATTTTTATTGTAAAAAAAGTAGTAGAAACAGTCACTGACCCGGAAAAAGAAATCTCTTTACAGGAAGCACAAAAGACTAAAGAATGTAACATCGGCGATACTTTCAGAATTCCTATATCCCTCAGTGATATGGGCAGAACAGCAATTGAATCGGTTAAACAGGCGCTAACCCAGCGCATAAACGAAGCTGAAAAAAATAGAATTATGGGCGATTATGAAAAGAAGATTGGTGAAATTGTCAAAGGCATTGTAAAGGTGGTTGGTCGTAATGAAGTGCTGGTAGAATTGGGAGCGATTGAAGCAAGCATTCCAAGTTATGGAATGATGAGGACCGAACATTATAGACTTGATTCTCCAATTCGCGCAGTGGTCGCAAAGGTAGAACGAGCACAATGGGGACCGAAGATCATACTTTCAAGAACCGACCCCAAATTTTTAGAGAGATTATTGTTTTACGAAATCCCTGAAATAAAGGAAGGTATTATTCAGATAATAAAGATTGTGCGCGAACCTGGTATCAGGGCAAAAGTAGCAGTCCAGACAATTGACCCAAAGATTGACCCAATTGGTGCTTGTGTTGGTTACCGCGGAAGCCGCATTCAATCAATTGTCAAAGAATTATCTGGAGAAAAGATTGATGTGATTCAGTGGAGTAAAGATATTAATCTTCAAGTATCGCGCAGTCTTTCACCAGCAAAGGTCAAAGAAGTAAAACCACTTGAAGAAGGTGTAGTGCTGGCAATTGTTCCAGATGAAGATTATTCAAAAGCGATAGGAAAAAATGGCGTAAATGTAGACCTTGCTTCAAAATTGACCGGTGTACATATTGAAATCAAAAAAATATCTGAATATGAAAAAGAATTGGAAGAAAAAAAATTGATGGAAATAAAGATTGAAGATGTTACCGGACTGAGTAAAAGTTTAAAAAAGATGCTGATTGATAAGGGATACACAAATGTTTTGAGTGTATTAAAGGCAACTCCTGAGGAGCTTAAAACTCTACTCTCACTGGATGATGAAGCAATTAATGACTTGTTAACAAAATTAAAACCCAAAGAAGAGAAAAAGGAGACAGAGGATGCCCCGCAAGGTTCATGACCTGGCAAAGAGTTTAGGGCTTTCCAGTGATGCTTTGATCAAAATGCTTGAGCAAATAGGGATTAAGGCAAAGGGGCATATGTCTATGCTAACCGATGAAGAGATAACAAAGATAAAGGCAAAGATTGCCGAAGAGAAAAGACGAGTCAAAAAAGAATTTACAAGATTTAAAGGGCCGACACACATCAAAGAAAAAGCAAAGAAAATTAATGAAGAAGAAGTGCGGCAGACGGTAAAAGCCACCCTGGCAAAGATTGAAAAAGGCACAACAAAGAAACATTATAAAAAAGAAGAGGTAGTGAAAACGCCGGAAGTCAAAGAAGAAAAAGTAGTAGAAGTCGTTGATTTTATGACGGTCGCTGAATTTGCACAGGCGCTTGATGTTCCACCAAGTGAAGTAATTAAAAAATGTCTCAGTTTGGGAGTTATGGCAAGTTTAAATCAAAGACTTGACCTTGATACAATCGCAGTTCTCTGTGATGAATTCAATTATAAAATGAAGGTTGTGACGATTGAAGACCAGATTGAGCAAAAAAAAGAGAAAACAGCCGAAGTAATAAAAAGACCACCCGTAGTAACGGTAATGGGCCATGTTGACCATGGCAAAACAACCCTTCTTGATGCTATCACAAAACTCCGCGTGGCAGAAACTGAATTCGGAAAAATTACCCAGAAAATGGCAGCATATCAAATTTCCTATAATGATAAATTAATCACTTTCCTTGATACTCCTGGTCATAAAGATTTTACTACAATGCGGGCGAGAGGTGCTCAGGTTACCGATATTGTGGTTCTTGTTGTGGCAGCAGATGAAGGGGTAATGCCTCAAACTATTGAAGCGATTGACCATGCACGGGCAGCAAATGTGCCAATAATCGTTGCCATAAATAAAATTGATGTCCCCCGGGCAAATGTAAATCTCGTAAAGTCCCAACTTGCCAAGGCAAATGTCATTGTTGAAGATTTTGGGGGTAAATCAATCTGTGTAGAAACATCAGCATTGAAAAATATTGGTATTAATGACCTGCTTGATGCAATATTAGTGAAGGCAGAAGAATTGAACCTTGTTGCACCCATAAATACTAATGCAAAAGGTGTGGTTCTGGAGGCAAGGCGTGAACACGGTCGGGGTAATGTCTGCACGGTTTTAGTTCAGGAAGGTATTCTACGCCGTGGCGATGCCTTTGTTTGCGGTCCGCAGGCTGGCAGAGTGCGCGAGATTTTGAACGAAAATATGAAGAGGGTAGAACAGGCAAACCCTTCTGCACCAGTGCTTGTTCTCGGTTTTGATGGTTTGCCTCAGACCGGTGAAATTTTTATGGTAGTTGATGATGAACGACAGGCAAGAGAGATTGCCTACCAGCGTGAACTGATGGAAAGAAGTCGTAAGATGAAATCAAAGACTGCAAAAGTTACCCTTTTTGATTTACAGGAAAAAATAAAGTCTGGTGAAATCAAAGAATTAAAAATAATTCTCAAGGCAGATACTGCAGGCTCCCTTGAAGTGCTGGACGAAAAGCTTCAAGAATTAAAAATGGAAGATACACAGATTAATATTATACATAAGGGAGTGGGCAAGATAAATGCCTCAGATGTTCTACTCGCACAGGTAACCGATTCAATCTGTGTGGGATTCCATGTAGGTCCTGATACTGAAGCACTGGAAACAGCAGAAAAAGAGGGAGTAGAAATTCGTACCTACCGATTAATATACGAGGCGCTTGATGATCTACGTTCAGCAATGGTTGGTCTACTTGAACCAAAAATGCAGGAAATTCTTATTGGTGAAGGCGAGGTCAGGGAGATTTTCAACATTCCAAAGATTGGAATGATTGCAGGTTGTTATATAAAAGATGGTAAGGTTATTCGTAATGCAGTCGTCTCAATATTGCGGGAGAAAAAAGAGATTGCCCGCACCAAAATCTTATCACTGAAGAGATTTAAAGAAGATGTGCGGGAGGTTGCTGCAGGCTATGAATGTGGTATCGGTTTTGAAAATGTGCCAGAGTTACAAAAAGGTGATATCCTACAATTTTATAAAATAGAAGAGGCAGACAGTAAAGAAGGTGAATAAAATTAATGGGCAGTGCAGTAGCAAAAAATGGGAAATTTTTTGTTGGTATATGTGATATTGACCTGCATATTGAACATTGCCAGTCTTTGAAAGACCGAAGAAGAATTTTATTAAGCATGAAAGAAAAACTAAAGAACCGATTTAATATTGCGATCTGTGAGTTTGGCGACTCATCACTGTGGCAGAGGTCACAGGTTGCCATCGTAACCTGTAGTAATACCCGTAATATTGTAGAATCCACGCTGAGAGAGGCGATAGAATTTATATCAAATTTTCCATCGGTAATTGTGTTAAACAGCAATTCCACAATTATATAAAAAATGAGAAGTGAACGCGTCGCATCATTAATTGCACGGGAAGTCTCTTTGATAATAAGTCAGGAGATAAGAGACCCGAGATTGGGTATGGTAACAATTACAAAGGTTATCATCTCGCCAGATTTAAAAGAAGCAAAAATATATTTTACCTCACTGGGCAATGCTACAAATGACCTTAGTGTCCTGGATGGTGCAAAAAGTTATATCCGCACCACACTCGCCCACCGTATAAGAATAAAATTTATTCCTGACCTGAAATTTATAATAGATGAGAGCTCAAAATATGGAGAAAAAATTGACCGACTTATTGAAGAAATTAATAAAGACCGTAAAGACTAAAAAAAATATTCTGGTTGCTACCCATATTGACCCAGATTGTGACGGTATATGTTCTGCCCTTGTTATGGCAAAATTTGTTGGTCTATACACAAAAAATAGACCATCACTATTCTGCTTCTCCCCTATTCCTGAAAAATATAGATTTTTGTTAGAAGAATACAAATTCACCAAAGTTCCTGGAGAATTTGACCTACTGATTGCGGTAGATTCTGCAGGTCTGGAAAGAATATTTCCAGAAAATAAATTTGATCTCAAAGACATTTGTGAAGGTAAATATATAATCAATATTGACCATCACAAAACCAATAAACCATTCGGCAACATTGCAATAATAGATGAAAAGGCATCTTCAGCCTGTGAAATTATTTATAAAATTTTTAAATATTTTAATTTAAAAATTGATAAATCTATCGCCCGAATCATCTATGCAGGGATTTATAACGAAACCGGTGGATTTGCCTACCCCAATACAACTGCTGATGCGCTGGCCATCTGTGCGGATTTGATTACACTTGATATAAAGCCTGCCGAACTCGTGAAAAAATTGAATGCGAAAACAATTGCCGGCACAAAACTTTTGAGCAGTGTGCTCAAGACAATCAGCATTAAAAATGGTATCGGCACAATGTATTTGAATAAACAGATGTTGAAAAATACTAATGCCCAGATGTCTGAGTCAGAAAATTTCATATCATTCTTACAGGCAATAGAAAATGTTCGGGTCTCGGCATTCTTCCGTGAAGAAAAAGATGAAATCAGGATAAGCCTACGCAGTGATGGAATAATTGATGTTAATGCATTTGCACAAAAATTTAAAGGTGGCGGTCATAGACTCGCTGCGGGCGTCAGGGTTAAAGGAAATTTATTCCAGGTCATCAAAAAAATTTCACGGGAATTGCACCAGGCAATCAAAGATGCACATTATTAATAATACCAAAGACCCAATAACATTAGACTCTGTATGCGGATTGGGCAATTTTGATGGAATTCACAAGGGGCACCTTGAGATTATTGCAAAAGCAAAATCAGTTGCGGGTAATACTAAAAAGACCGGAATCATCACTTTTGAACCTCCACCAGTTTCTATCTTCAATAAAAATGGAATCTTTTTTCTGACAACAAAGCAAGAAAAAGAAAGACTTTTGAATAATTTGAATGTTGATTTTGTTTTTTATTTTAAATTTGACTGGCAGTTTGCAGAAAAAACTCCTGAAGAATTTGTAGATTTACTTTATAAAATTGTAAAACCATCAACAATCATTGTTGGAGAAAATTTTCATTTTGGTAAAGGTCGCAAGGGCTCTGCAAAACTATTAAAAGATATTGCCTTGAATAAATTTGGTGTAGAAATTATCCCTGGAATTAAAGACCATGGCGAAATGGTGTCAAGCACCAGGATTAGAGAATTACTCTTACTGGGCAATATTCCTGGAGCAAACCGCATTTTAGGAAGAAAATATTCAATTACTGGAAAAGTAATCAAAGGAAAGGGCAAAGGTAGTATGATAGGCTTTCCTACAATCAATCTTTCAGTTGACAGGGAGAAACTACTGCCCATTGATGGCGTTTACGAAGTCGTCTTGAATCTTGGAGGAAATACATATAAGGGCGCAATGTTCTTAAGTCATACTATACTTGAAATTCACATATTAAATTTTTCAGGAAATTTATATGACCAGGAAATAACCATAGAATTGATACGTAGATTAAGGGCAATCAAAGAATTTCCTGATGATGAATCTTTGAAAAAAGCAATCGCTGAAGATGTAAAAAAAATAAGTGCACAGTAACACTTGACAAAATTTTTTTTGTAGTTATAATATATTACTGGCTGGCAGGATAAAATGGCAAAATTTATTTTCACATTATGCTGTAAAATAATTCTGCCTTTAATTTTATTAATCACATTAATCTTTACCATAAATTGCAAAGACCCCAATACTTATAAACCACCAGTAGATTCCCTATTACCGCCTCCACCACCGCCAGAGCTTCTCACACCACCAGATAGTTTTATCCATATACCACGCTATGGTAATAGACTTTTATTTTCCTGGAAGAGCATAGAAGGAGCAGAGTTTTATGAAATAAATTATGTTGATTTAAATACAATGAAAGAGTGGTCATATAAATTGAAGAAAGATTCTATCGCACAAAATTGGCAGGGCTATTATAGTAGATTTACCTGGCGTGTAAGGGCATATAGCCCAACCTGGGAATATTACACTGACTGGTCTCCAATAAGATATTATGAAGTGGATAGCGAACCCTTTGACCCACCTACATTAATCTATCCACCTGATGACACAATTTTCTATGTTGAGACACTACCTGTTAACTTGCAACTCATCTGGTCAGAAGTATCCAGGGCAAAATTTTATGATGTAATAGTGTATTTTCTCGGAAATATCATCTATGAATATCCAGTGAATACCACCCATACAGTGATTTCAATTGATTCTGTAGCAACCTACAATTGGTGTGTTCGTGCCAACAGTCCACTCTGGGAATTTCCTACTGACTGGGCATATGGAACATTTACAGTCCAGTTACGTTAACAATAAAATATCTGTATCAGATCTTGATTACTGGTTGTAGGGCGCGGAACACTGGTATGGTTATGGGGCATGGATATTTTCTTGATTCTTGATACTGGATACTTGATACTGGATGTTTCTTTGATTCTCAATTCTGGATATTTTTTTCTACCTACTACTTACTCCCTACTACCTACTCATCCCCACATCCACTTATTTTCAAATCCCCTATCCCCATAGCTTCTTATCTCTGTATCTCCCCATCCCCTAATTCCCCCTGATTGCCCTTGATACCCCCTGATAACCTTTGATTCCACTTTAGGTATCCTGATATTCGTCAGGACAGATTTTGGACATTTAGGCATTTTAATTTTATAGGGCTTGTCACTGTCCGAAAACGCTTTCGGACAACCACAAGGGTTGTCCCTACAAAAAAACAGAAAACCTCATAAATGAAGCAACTACTAAAATATTGTTAGAAAACAGATAGTGGTGGTTTTACCCATGATTCTGGATTAGAAGCTTTAGCCTCGTGAATTTTTTAGAGTTATTGGATTTTAAAAGACCATGACCGTTTGACGATTAACGATACGGGCTGCGAAACCGTATAACGATTAACGATTTTTTCTGCATTCTTGACATCCATCTCTATTTACATATAATTTTCCAAAGGAGTAACTATGACAAAATATCTTTTAATACCATTGTTTGCGGCAATGGCTTTTGCCGGTATGCTAAAACAGGAAAACATTGAAGGTGTTAATGTTGAAATCTCTGGTAATGTCTCACGCTATATTACACCCGGTGAGTTAAAGATTGGAACATTACCACCAACCATTAAATACGACCCTTCACGGGCAGAGACCCTGTGGGTTGACCGCAATCATCAGTATGCAATTGCTGAACATGTCTCTATAACAGGGAATGGGATGTTCATTCAGGCAGGCTGGTGGTTAAATAACAAAAGGACAAGTTTATACCGAACTCTTGGAAATAATATTCCGATATGGACCTATCCCCTGCCTCTGACTGAATGGTATGTTCCAGTTATGGCATCCCTCACAGGAGAAGATATCGCAGCCGGTTCTGGAGGCGAACCATTTTATAGTTTTACTGCCAATAGCGCTGCTCCAAAATGGCGTTATAATCTGCCAGACGGCTATAAAATTGCCACAAGTTCTCAGGGCAGGACTGTTGCAGTAAGTGATGATGGTTCAATTTATGCTGTACTCGGCACTGGTACAGGTATGGCTAAACTTTTTATTTTCAGTAATACCGGTGATACAATCCGCACAATCGACTTTTCACCCAATAATGGTGTTTATGGGCTTGATATTTCTAATGATGGAACTGTCTTCTGCATTTCTACTTATTATGTTACCTATATTTACAATCTTGATGGCTCACGACGGGATTCGCTTTACAATTATGGCCAGGGTGTTGCGAAAATATCTGGAGATGGAAATTATGTAGTAAAAGGACACTTTAACGGAACAGTGTACCTCTATCGCTGGACCGGGTCAAATTATACTTTAAAATGGCAGCACTATACCGGGCACCCCTGGGTGACTTCGGTCGCAATTTCCGACAATGGGGCAACGATTATGGCAGGCACTTTCCAGTATAGTCCCACATACTCAGGCAAAGTGGTAATGTATGATTCTTCATCATCAACACCATTATGGGAATATACCCAATACGGTGATTATGTTGATGAATGTGCGCTCAGCGCTGATGGTTCACGGGGTGTTGCTGGTTCCTGGGGTCAGTATCAGGGAACATTTGGTGATGTGCTGACGGTTTTTAATAAGTCATCTTCAACTCCAATATTCCAGTTACTTGATGATATTGATGAACCAGGTTCAATATCCGCAGTGGATATATCAAAAGATGGTTCATTTGTTACTGCGGGTGGAAAGGCTGTCCATGCACGAGAATTCGGAAATGGTGGTGAACTCTATGCCATCCGCATTCTTGACCAGTTGACCAGTGATGTAGGTGTGAAAAGTATTGATGCGCCAGGCAATTTTCTCCAGGTTGGTCAATCAATTTCGCCCCAGGCAGTGGTAAAGAATTATGGAGCAACAACTGCAACCTTTAACACATTCTGTTCAATTTATGATTCACTTAACAATTTACTTTATATTGATACTGTGCTGGTAAACAACTTGAATAGCGGAGCAGAGCAGACCATTACCTTCTCGCCAAATTGGAACGTGCCTGGCTATGGTACTTATAAAACCGTTGTCTATACTGCCCTTGCTGGAGATATGTTTACTGCAAATGATACCTTGCAAAAAGGGAGTATCTGTTATCATGATGGAGCAGTTTTTAGAATTGAATATCCATTTAATGAATTGACCCTGAACTATTCACGACCACCACGGGTGACAATCAGCAATAATGGTAGTTATGCCGAAAATATTCCTGTGGTATGCAATATCTATGATTCTGGCAATAATCTTGTCTACACTGGAAATGGACAGACTTACCTCTCACCACTGCAGTCTGCAACAATATGGCTTAGCCCTGCCTGGACACCAAGCGCAACCGGTTATTATACGGTGTATGTCTATACTACGGTCACTGATGATTATAATAACAATAATGATACATTGATGAAAAATGTATCTGTCACAACAGAAATTCTTTATGATGATGGCAATCTTGATATCTATGGCTATGTTTCTTCAAGTTATTATGATAACAAATTTGCCCAAAAGATGGTCCCCTGTCTAACAGCACCATATAAAATCACACAGGCCCGTTTCTATTCAAGCACAAATGCTCCCATAATGATGTCATTGAATGCTGATTCTTCAGGATTACCAGGATTAGGACCATCATACTATATTGCTCCTCCAGAAACAATTTATCCTGCTGGTACAGGCTGGGCAGTGAAAAATTATACTCCACCATATACTATAAATAACAATGACCAATTCTGGCTCGTGCTCCACTGGCTTCCAAGTTCTCCTGCCTCACCATATATTGGTATGGATAACACCATCCCCCGGGATAGTGTTGCATTCTGGTATTGGACCGAGTCTTCTAATCCTGGCTGGCATGCCTGGTATCCCTATGATTTTATGATGCGCGTCTACACCGAACAAATCCAAAACATTGCTGAGGGTGATATTAAAACTGCGGGAAAATTTATTTTCTATCAGCCTGTTCCCAATCCTTTTACTGAAAAAATACACATAAGATTTATTATTCCTGAATCAAGGATGTTCAAATTAAATATCTACGATATCACAGGAAGAATGGTTAAATCATATATTAATGAAAAAATAGAAAAAGGCGAATATAACCTCTTCTGGGATGGCAAGGATATAAACAACAGAAAACTTAGTGCAGGCGTCTATTTTGTGAAAATTGATTACAAAAATGAGGTCTTTACTGAAAAAATAATACTCGTAAAATAAAAAGGTTAGACTTTTCCAAAAACCTTAACCTGAAAATTTAGAATTTTATTGAAGGAGGAATAATGACCGTCAACAAAATAATCATAATTTTCTTAATTAGTATTTCATTGAGTGTTTGCCAGTTACTTAAGGAGACAGGTATATCTAACCAGATTCTTGAAGAACTGAGGACTTCTATTACACTAAGCAGTACAGACACTGCATTGGTCAATGCCCTGACCAATAATGAACTTCCTAAACTCACATTAAATCACAATTTCTTAAAGAAACACAACGACCTTTTCACAAATCGTATAGAAACCAAAGGTGTTACTGACCAGAAAAATAGTGGCCGTTGCTGGATATTTGCCGGTTTGAATATCTTGAGGCCAATTGTAATAAAAAAATATAATCTAAAGGGATTTGAATTCTCGCAATCATATATTTCATTTTATGACAAATTAGAAAAAGCAAACTTTCTCCTTGAATTTGTAATCCAGACCAGGGACAGAGAACTCCGTGACCGCGAACTTGATGAATTCATTGACGATGGTGTCCAGGACGGCGGATACTGGCAGTGGTTTGTCGCACTCGTTGAAAAATATGGAGTCGTGCCTCAGGAGATATTTCCCGAAACCCATCCGAGCAGTAATACCTGGATTATGACATCATTGCTCAACCAGCAGGTTCTGGCTGGTGCCGGAATCTTACGAAAAATGGCACAGAGTGGTGTTGATGAAACAGGACTCAGAGAATTTAAATTACAGGTTCTTAAAAATGTATATAAACTACTTGTAATGCATTTTACTGAGCCACCAACAGAATTTGTCTGGCGATATGAAGATAAAGAAGGCAAAATTTATGATTCAAAAAAATTCGCGCCACAGGAATTCTTCAAAGAGGCGGTTGGCATTAATCTGCAGAACTATGTATCATTAATTAATTATCCGGGTAGAGAATATAACCGCCTTTATCAATTTGATAACTGCCGCAATGTATATGATGCACCCGACCCTAAAAGTGCAAATCTCAAAATTGATTTGATAAAAGAAGCAGTAAAAAAATCTGTGGTGAATAACGAGCCTGTATGGTTCGCCTGTGATATTGGCAAGGAAGCAGCCCGTGAAAAAGGTATTCTCAGCACACAAATCTTTAATTATCAGGCAATCTTTAAACCTGAACTTAAAATGGACAAAGAGATGAGAATCTTTTATAGATTCAGTTCTGCAAATCATGCAATGGCAATACTCGGTGTGGATATACAGAATGGTAAACCTGTAAAATGGCTTGTAGAAAACAGCCATGGTCGCGATGAAGGTAATGAAGGTTATTATACAATGTATGATGATTGGTTTGATGAATATGTTTATGAGGTGATAATTAACAAAAAATATTTATCTGACGAGATTATTAAAATTTTTGAGCAGAAACCCATACACCTGCCAATCTGGGACCCAATGGCAGAACTACTAAAAGTAGAATAGCCATCCTGGATGGATAAAAAATCAATTCTGCCCCGGGGACTCTCCAAAAATCTCTGGGCATTATTCGCAACAAGTGTCATAAGTGCTATTGGCTTCTCCATCACTATGCCCTATATGAGTCTTTATCTAAATAATGTGCTAAAACTATCTATGACCAGTGTTGGCACATTGTTGATGATTGCCCAGGTCATCGGTGCGAGTGTGGGTATATACGGTGGAGAAATCAGCGATAGACTGGGTAGAAAATTTGTAATGACCAGGTCCCTTGCAGGCAGATTTTTGCTATTCATAATAATTGGCATAATCATTTCTAAGTGTGAAAATATCTATGCTATCTTCGTTTTTCTCATACTCAATTCCATACTCTTTTCTTTTTACATTCCCGCATCCCAGGCATATATTGCCGACCTAACCAATGAAAAAGAACGAATCTCAGCCTATGGTATTCTGCGCATGGGTGGTAACCTGGGCTGGGCACTCGGACCAGCAATCGGTGGTCTGCTTGCAACCATAGATTATGCGTATCTCTTTTTTGTTACTGCATTCTGTATGTTAATTGCCACAATAATCTTAGTAAAATTCTGCGGTGAATCGCTACAGTACCGGATCGAAAAAACGATTGATGCTACTTTATTGAAAGACCAAAAGAACCTCGGTTTTAAAGTAAACTTTAAAGATATGTTCACAATTCTATATGACCAGCAATTTCTTACCTTCACACTCATCTCATTCTTGGTCTTTATTGTCTGGGGCCATCTTGTATCACCCATTTCTGTTTACACTGTAAATCGGGTGGGCATCACAAAGAGCCAGCTCGGGCTGCTCTTTTCAATTAACGGCTTTATGGTTGCCCTATTCCAGTATTTTATAACGCACTTTATCCCTGATAAAAAAGAACTTCATGCATTATGGATTGGGGCATTCATATATGCGGTCGGCTACCTTTCCATAGGATTTGCCAGTAATTTTGCATTGCTAATTTTCAGTATGGTTATCATCACTATTGCCGAAATGGTGATAACACCATCAAGCCAGACCTATGCATCAAAACTTGCCCGACCTGAAAACCGAGGTAGGTATATGGCATTTTACAATCTTGCCCAGACATTTGGCTGGGCATTTGGACCTTTACTCGGTGGTATTCTTCTTGATGCCTTTCCCGGAAGGAACCCTGCCATCTGGGTGTTTGTAAGCGGACTTGCCGTAGCATCAGCAATCGGTTTTATTCTTTTTAAAAATAAAAACACTGCAATAAAAAATGTTCAATAAAATTTTTGTGATTGCCAATATAACTGCTGGTTATTATACAGCACACAGAAAATTAACACATATTCAGAATTCACTGCGTGCAGTCGGAATTGAACCAATTATGAAATCAACCAGGTATCGGTTCCACGCAAAGGAACTGGCACAAGAAGCGATTAAAAACAGTGCAGATTTAATCATCAGTATTGGTGGCGATGGCACAATAAATGAAATCGTAAACGGTATAATGGAATGTAGAACAGAATCTAATGCCTTGCCCGCACTTGGAATAATCTCTATGGGCACAGGTGCAGACCTCTGCCGTACCCTTAATATTCCATTTGATTATAAAAAAGCTATTGAAATTATCAAAAAAGGAAGAACTCTTTTGATGGATATCGGCATAGTAAAATTCCATTATCAAAACCATCAGTGGCAGAGATATTTTATGAATGTATTTGATATTGGACTTGGTGGAAATGTTGTCAGGATTGCTAACCATATTCCAAAATGTTTTGGTGGATTCTTAACCTTTTTAATTTCAAGTTTTGCTGGACTTCTGGTTAGTAAACCATTAGACCTTGAAATTTATACTGATGATAAATTAATCACTCAAGGTTCAATTTCTATTATCGGTGCAACCAATGGTAAATATTTTGGTGGGGGTATGAAGATTGCTCCAATGGCAAAGATGGATGATGGCTACCTTGAAGTTCTTTATGTCAAAGATACAAATATCTTTAAATTCATTCATAAAGTATTGTTGCCTGTATATAAAGCACGCCATCTGTTATACAAAAATCTTTTTCACTTTTCAACAAAAAATTTGAAAATACTGAGCAAAGAAATTTTTCTTGCGGATATTGACGGTGAAGAAGAAAAGGCTGAAAAAGTTGAAGTATCAATCATCCCCCGGGCAATACCGGTCATTGTACCATAATAGAAAATTATTCAAATTGTTATCTTGACACTATCAGTTATTTAATTAAAATATCCTACGGAGAAAAAATGAAAAAAACACATATCATAATTATTGTCGTTATTGCGGTTGCCATAATCCTGGGTTTGATTATTGGCTTGGGTTCAAGAAGTGCAACCTTTGTATCAAGCGGTAGTATTGGTGTGATTGAAATTGAAGGAATAATCACTACTTCTAAAAGGGTAGTCCAGGATATAAAAAATTTCGCTGAAAACCCAAACATTGGTGGAATCCTTGTGCGTGTAGATTCACCTGGTGGCGGTGTCGCCGCATCGCAGGAAATCTATGAAGAACTCAAGAAAGCAAAATTACAGAAAAAGGTGGTTGTATCAATGGGTGCGCTTGCTGCCTCAGGTGGTTATTATGTATCACTGCCTGCAGATTTAATAGTTGCCAATCCGGGAACGATTACTGGCTCAATTGGTGTGATTATGCAATTCCCTGTTTTTGAAGAATTAATGAAGAAGGTTGGTATTGATTATGAAGTGATAAAGTCTAAAGAACATAAAGACATTGGTTCGCCATTCCGTAAAATGAATGAAAAAGATAGGAAAATTCTTCAGGATGTGGTGACCGATGTATATGAGCAATTTGTTCAAGCAACCTGTGATGCCCGTGGTCTACCCAAAGATAGTGTTGTGAAATTTGCTGATGGTAGAATCATTACGGGCAATCAGGCAAAACAACTTGGGCTCGTTGATACACTCGGCACATTTGAGGATGCAGTAAAGATTCTTGGTGATATGCTCGGTATACAAAAGCCAAATCTTATTTATCCGCCTAAAAGATTCAGTCTTATTGAAATGTTCACCGAACCAATGGAAAAGATTTTTATACCTAAAATTCTCTATCTGTGGCAATAACAAATAAAATAATTTTTATTTCTATTCTGCTATTTTTTGTATACTGTTCCAGAGCAGATTTCAATCCTAAACTTGTTGAATATTTAAAGGCAGAGCGTGAGCTGAAAAAAAATATATTACCACAGCAGGGGCTTGATGATTCACTGAAAGTCTTACAGAAGCGGTTCAAGATTGATGTAAACAAAGAATTGAAAAAAATCCAGAACAATCCGGAAGCGTGGATAAAATTGCTAAAGGCAATTGATGAAGAAAAATAGAAATTCCTTTGGTGTTGTTGAAGGATTCTATGGCAGATACTATTCATTCTACGAAAGGTGTGACCTAATAAAATTTCTTGCCGAACTTGGATTAAACACCTATGTATATGCTCCAAAATCAGACCCATACCACAGAATAGAGTATTATAAAGAATATCCGCTAAATATAATAAAAGAATTTGAAACATTGAATAACCTTGCACAGAAATATCGCATTAATTTTAACTATGCCCTATCCCCTGGTGCAAATCCAGAACTCAAATTGATTGTCAAAAAAATAAAGACAATGATAAAAATCGGTATAAAACATTTCAGTTTACTTTATGACGACATAGAGATAGACCTGAATGCTAAAAATGCCTCAATCCAGGGACAGACTGCAAATGAAGTTTACAATATAGTAAGACAAAATAATACTAAGGGTATGCTCTTTTTTTGTCCAACACAGTATTGTGGCTTTGAAAAAACTGAGTATATTCTTACTGTTGCAGAAAGATTGCATCCGAATATAAAAATCTTCTGGACTGGACCGAGTGTGGTATCAAAAAAAATAGATGAAAAAGATGTGGAACGAATCACAGAATTAATTCGCAGACCACCGCTGATATGGGATAATATCTATGCCAATGATTATATTCCCGGGATAATCTTAAAATCACCTTATAAGAATCGGGCACCTGGCATATTAAAAAAAGTAAGTGGTATATTAATTAATCCAATGAATCAATATTTACAATCCAAACCATTGCTCTATTCTGCAAGCAAATTTTTCAAAAGAGCATTTCAGATAAACTACAGAGCAATCATTCGGTAAAATAAACAAAAAAAATTAAAATGCCTAAAAGTCCAAAACTTGTCCTAATGTATATCAGGATGCCTAACCCTCTTTATTCATGCTCAGTGTCATTGCGAGCCCTTGTCGAAGGCAAGGGCGTGGCAATCCCGTAGGTTGCGAGGGCAAAGCCCGTGGCAATCACAATTGAGATCCCTCACTCGGGACAATGCTACCCATTGGATTGCTTCGTCGCTTCGCTCCTCGCAATGACAAAAAGAAAAAAGCAGAATATTAAAATTTTTTTGCTGAAAAGTGCTATGAACCTACTCTATGGAACTGCAACGGGACAAATCCTGACCTGTCATCAGGACAGGTTTAGCCAGAAATAGTATGAATGATCCGGGCAAACTGCCTAAAAGGGAATTGTTTGTCGTTATACGGTTTCGCTAGTGTTTCGTTGGAAGCGGTAACGTAGTAGTCCAGTAATGTAGCGTCCATCCGCCACACGGTATGGCTGATTAGATAGACGAGATTTTTTCGTCCAGTTAAAACTGGACGCTACCTAATACTTACTGAGGTTTCTTTACCACACACCAGTCCTTAAAAATTCATCCATTGAGCGTGCAGCAATGCGTGCATCACCCATTGCGAGAATTACAGTAGCCCCTCCCCTGACCACATCACCACCTGCCCAGCATCTTGGTTTTGAGGTCTTCATCGTTGCCTTATCAACTTCAATGTTTCCCCACTTTGCAACTTTTAAATCGGGTGTGGTCTGCGGTATCAATGGGTTTGGACTCTGACCAATTGCGCAGATAACTGTATCAACTGATGAGATAAAATTTGAACCTTCAATGGGCACAGGTTTTCTTCTGCCTGATGCATCAGGTTCACCGAGTTGCATCTTGATACACTCCATCTCCTTTACCCAACCATTATCATCACCAATATATTTGATGGGCAATGTCAACCAATCAAATATCACACCTTCTTCTTCTGCATGATGGATCTCTTCTGCCCGTGCAGGCATCTCCTGTTTGCTCCGGCGATAAACAATATGGACTTCATCTGCGCCAAGTCTCAACGCAGTCCTTGCACAATCCATTGCTACATTTCCACCACCAACCACTGCCACCCTCTTTCCCCGCACAATCGGTGTATCATATTCAGGAAACAGATATGCCTTCATCAGATTGGAACGGGTAAGGTATTCATTTGCTGAATAGACACCATTCAAATTTTCACCAGGAATATTCATAAACCAGGGAAGCCCAGCACCTGTGCCAATATATACTGCATCAAAATCTTTTAATAACTGGTCAATTGTCGCAGTCTTACCAACAATGAAATTCAAAAGGAGTTTTACTCCACACCTGATAAGATAATCCACTTCCCTGTAGACAATCGCCTTGGGCAGACGGAATTCAGGAATACCATAGACGAGCACGCCACCGGGTTTGTGCAGTGCTTCAAATATTGTAACTGAATGGCCAAGTTGAATAAGGTCACCCGCCACAGTCAGACCACCTGGTCCTGAACCAATCACTGCAACTTTTTTGCCAGTAGGTTTAGGCTTTTCAGGTAATGGTGCCTCACCCTGTGATGCTTCATAGTCAGCAGCAAATCTCTCAAGCCTGCCAATTGCTACAGGTTCAAATTTCTTTGATAGGGTGCAGACCTGCTCACACTGGCTCTCCTGGGGGCAGACCCTGCCACATACTGCAGGTAAGACATTCTTCTCTTTTAATCTTTTTATTGCGGATTTAAAATCGCCTTCAGCAATGAATTTTATAAATCCCGGTATATCAATTTCTACTGGACAACCTGCAATACACGGTGCCCGTTTACACTGGAGACACCTTTTGGCTTCGGCAATTGCTTCTTCTGGACTATAGCCATAAGGGACCTCATTAAAATTTTTTACCCGCTCTTTTGCAGGCTGTTCACGCATTGGAGTCTTTTTAGGAACTATTTTTTCAGGCATAAACTATCCTCTATCCATACTTTTCACATTCATAAAAACTCAATGACCTGCGTTCCTCATCTATATAGATATGCCTTCGGGTCAGAAGATTCTGCCAATCTACCTGGTGGCCATCAAATTCTGGTCCATCTACGCAGGCAAACTTTGTCTCACCATTTATTATCACCCGGCAGAC
This sequence comes from Caldifarciminota bacterium, assembly GCA_037443805.1. Classification (GTDB taxonomy): domain Bacteria; phylum Hydrothermota; class Tepidihabitantia; order SM23-42; family JAOAFX01; genus JAOAFX01. The sequence goes on from JBBINQ010000012.1 coordinate 31,865, forward strand.
TCCACACATACCAGTCGCATCAATCATAATCGGATTCAAACCCACAATCGTCTTTATACCATAAGATTTCGTCGTCTGCGATACAAGATAGGTCAGATATGTGCAACCCTGGGCATAGACCAGGTCAACACTATTCTTAGTTAAATATGCATTTAAAAAATTGTCAATGTGACCGGCGAAACCTTTTGTTCCATCACGCGTGATTTCGTAAAATTCATCACTATATTTTTTCAAAAGGTTCTGCCAGTATAATAAAAAACTGCTCCTTGCTTCAATAACAGTGATTACTTTATTTTTATGCGCACGGTATGCCTTGATTACCGGCAATATTGCACCAATACCATAACAACCACCAATACACATAATCTTCTTTTCACTGACAATCTCTGTGGGCCTTCCCAGTGGTCCTGCGAGGTCAGCAATATATTCTCCTTCTTTAACAGAACCAAGTTTCCTTGTTGATGTTCCCACTTCCATAAATACAACACTTGCACTCTTCTCATCCCAATCTACAAGATTTAATGGAATGCGCTCTCCAGCTTCATCAGCCCTTACTACCACAAACTCACCTGCCTTCGCATTCAGATGTATCACATCTGAGGCAAGCACCATGAAATGTATATTGGGCACAAGTTGCTCTTTTTTAAGAATTTTAACCATAAATCACCTTTATTTTACACATTCTATCCTCACTGCTCGGTTTTCAATCAAACCCTTTGCCGGGTCATAATAGGAAAAAACCACACCCTTTGATACCCTGTCAGTCACATAGACTGGCATCATTGTCTCAAAATCTCTTGCTATTATTTTCACCTGACTATGCTGTTTTAGATTCATTGATTCTGCATCTTCAGGATGAACCCAGAGATAACCATCCCTGTGGATTCTCTGGAATCCCTTCAGAATTTCTGATAATGGTTTATTTCTGAATCTATATCCATTCTCCCTTACTACAAGTAAGAATGGATACTCTTTGGTCACTGATTCTTGTATCTCTCTCTCCAATTCTGATGATTTACGATGGGCCGGACTCTTTGTCATTTCAAAATCAAGGCGCTCAGTAATATTTTTTATTATCCACTCATCAGATTTTGCACCACCATAGGGTTCAATGACCTTTTGTAATTTCTTCTCTTTACCCATTAAATCAACAAAACTTCCCTCTGTTTCCACAAATGTCGCTGCTGGCAAAAATAAATCAAACTCAAAATCAGGAAGAAAACAATCCTGTACTATAACCTTTTTGTGCACTTTTGATACAGGAAGACTTGCGCCAATAAGATAAAAACATTCAATCTTATCATTTTTGAGTATATCATTGATACGCGGCATTCTGGCATTATTTATAAAATTATAGTTCAGTGTGCTCACCAGTGGATAACATTTCAATTTATCATTTAATGGAACTGCCCCCATATTTTTAGGATTGTATATAACGCATATCTCTCTACGCACAAGCAATCTGCGTGCCTCAATAATTTCCTGTTTCTTGACCCCAGCAAAATTTTCCGGTTTCTCATTTGATAATAATAGATTAAGAATTTCCAATTCTTTGCCGGGTTCAATCTGTAACCATAAATCGGCGAGCTCCGCAAGTTTAGTCCTAATCGGATCAACCACAATAATAATTGGTTTCTCATTAAAAAATTTCCTCAGTTTCAATAAAAACACTGAAAAATCTTCAATCAAATCGGTATTAAAAACAATCAGCGCTGATTTTTTATCCTTCTTTTCAAAACAGACCTGCTCAAAATTTTCCATAACGCTCAGTTCTACACCGAAATCTTCAACACCCATAATCTCAGCAACAGTATTCAAACTATTTATTGCTTCAAGCGTCAATGCGGGACTAAATATAATACCGGTTTTGCCCTGATAATCAGTCAGAATCTTTGCCGCAGTATCAAGTGCCTCATCCCATCCAATTTCTACAAGTTGTCCATTCTTTTTTAATAATGGTGCAGTAATTCTTTTAGGATGATTGACCAGAGGTGCAATCCCAAATCTACCACGCACACAGAGTGGTTCCTGTTCAGGAACAGTTCTAATCACCTTGTTCTCTTTTGTCTCCACATTTATCGCACAACCCATACTACAGAGCATACAATAGGTCTTTGTTTTTTTATCGCCTTTACAAAGATACTTTGAATAACGCTCACGCATGGCACCGGTTGGACAGGCATCAACACAAGCACCACAGAACTGGCAATTCACCTCAAGGTGCGGCATATTAAAAGGCGTGCCTACCAGGGTCTTAGGACCACGATGGTGAAAATCAATTATAAAGGCATGCCTCAATTCTGCGCAGGCACGGACACAACGACCGCAAAGAACACAGAGATTATAATCTCGCTCAAAGAATGGGTCATAATCTTCTACAGGCAGATTGCGATAATGGAATGGATAGGGAACCTCTTTGATATCAAACTCTTCTACCAATCTTTGTAATTCACAATCACCATTTTTAGAACAGTATTTACAGCCGAATGTGATTGGTTCTTTTTCTATACATTCCATATAATTTCCACATTCTTTTGTTTTATCGCATATTAAGCAGGAGTATGGATGTTCAGATAGTATCAACTGGAGCGTAAATTTTCTGAGTTCGTGAAGTTGGGGTGTATCGGTTCTTATCACCATTTTATCTTCAACTGGAAGTGTACACGCAGTCATAGGTCGTGAACTTCCCTGAACTTCAACCACACAGAGACGGCAACCTCCATAAGGTGTAAGATTTTCCTGATGGCAGAGCGTCGGTATATAAATACCTTCACGACGGCAGACCTCTAAGACGGTCTCTCCCTTTTTTGCTTCAATCTCTTTATTATTTATTGTCAATTTAATCATATCATACCAGGGCTGGCGACACCTTTTTTATCGCATTAAATTTTGGTGGACAAACAGTCAAACATATTCCGCACTTAATACATTTCTGCTGGTCAATCTTATAAACCTTTTTCGGTTCACCAGTAATCGCTTTTGTAGGACAATTTTTGGCGCAGGCAACACAACCAGTGCAGAGTTCAGGGTCAATAACATAAGAGATAAGAGCCTTGCATACCAGTGCCGGGCATCTCTTTTCTTTAATATGTGCAATATATTCATTTTTAAAATATCTGATGGTAGTTAGAACTGGATTGGGTGCAGTCTGACCTAAACCACACAATGAAGCAAGTTTAACATTCTTGCCAATAGTCTCAAGCAAATCAATATCCTCTTCTTTACCATTACCTTCAACAATCCGATTCAAAATTTCAACCATCTGCTTTGTTCCAAGTCTGCAAGGTACACACTTACCACAGGATTCCTGCTGGGTAAAGTTCAAAAAATACCTTGCCACATCCACCATACAGGTATCTTCATCCATCACAATCATTCCACCTGAGCCCATCATAGAACCGACTGCACTCAAACTCTCATAGTCTATGGGCAGGTCAAGGTGCTCTTTGGGAATGCACCCGCCAGAAGGGCCACCGGTCTGGACTGCCTTAAATTCTTTATTATTCGGAATACCACCACCAATATCATAGATTATTTCTCTCAAGGAGATGCCCATCGGCACTTCAACCAGACCCGTATTGTTAATCTTTCCCACCAGTGAAAATATCTTTGTTCCTTTACTCTTTTCTGTTCCAATGGATGAAAACCAGTCAGCCCCACGCATAATGATAACAGGAACATTTGCCCAGGTTTCTACATTATTTATATTTGTTGGTTTACCCCATAACCCTTTCTCTACTGGATATGGTGGCCTTGTCCTTGGTCTGCCTACCCTTCCTTCAATTGCTGCCATAAGGGCAGTCTCTTCGCCACAGACAAATGCACCAGCACCCTGAACCACATCAATAAAGAAATTGAACTCAGTTCCTAAAATATTATTACCAAGTAAGCCATAATCAATTGCCTGTTTAAGGGCGATATGTATACGTTTTACTGCAAGAGGATACTCTTTACGCACATAGATAAAGCCCTTTTGTGCACCAATTGCATAGGCGCCAATGAGCATGCCTTCAATAACAGAATGTGGGTCTGCCTCAAGCACACTGCGGTCCATAAATGCACCAGGGTCCCCTTCATCACCATTACAGATGATATATTTGGGATGTTCAGCAGCAGACCTGCACAACTCCCATTTTAAACCTGTAAGAAAGCCAGCACCTCCCCTGCCACGCAAACCTGATTTTTTTATCTCTGTAATGACCTGCTCTGGAGACATTGATGTAAGAACCTTCTGGAGCGCCTGGTAACCATCAAATGCAATATACTCTTCAATATTTTCCGGGTCAAGCCTGCCCCGATTGCGCAGAACAATCAATCTCTGATGTTTGAAAAATCCAATATCTGACATTTTGGGAATGGGTAATGCCTCTTTTTCCGGGACATACATCAATTTCTTTGCAGGACGCCCTTTAATCAGATGCTCTTCAACTAAATATGGAACATCCTTTTCTGTGACACGCTGATAAAATATTGCATCGGGCTGGGCAATCACAATTGGACCGCGTTCACAAAATCCCTGGCAACCTGTAGCAATTACCCGAACCTCATCCTGTAATCCCCTGCGGCAAATCTCCTTTTCCAGTGCTTCTTTCACAATAAAGGAACGATTAGAAACACAACCGGTTCCAGCACAGATGAGCAGGTCTAACCGATAACCTTTAATCTTCTCTTTCTTCTTTGGCATACTTTTCTAAGAGTTTATCCACTTTATTGACTGTGGTCTGCCCATGATATTCTCCATCAATGACCACGATTGGTGCAAGTGCACAAGCACCAAGACAGTTCACGCTCTCCAAGGTAAATTGCTTATCTTTTGTGGTCTCACCTGCTTTTATCCCAAGCCTTTCTTCAAGTCGGCTCAAAACACCAGGTGCACCCCGCACATGGCAGGCGGTTCCCATACAGACCGTGCAAACATGTTTTCCCCTTGGCGTCAAACTGAATGCAGTAAAAAAAGTGGCGATACTATATATTTTGCTGAACGGAATATGCAATGTCCTTGAAACATATTCCAGCACATCCTGGGGTAGATAATTATATTCATTCTGAATCTCGTGAAGGAGTTGAATAAGGTCTATCTCCTTCTCTTTAAACCTTTTAATAATCTTATCAATAATTTGCATAAGATTGATATTATATTCAAACAGTAAAAAAAATCAAGAGGCGAATGACTGGATGCTGGATACTCAATACTGGATTTTGTGGTCTTTTTGAACTATTTGGTCTGTTTGGTCTTTTTAGTTCTGTTATCTCCTACCCACTACCTACTACTTACTGCGTTTTAACGGTCTTGACTTTTGGCACAATAAAAATATAATCTTCTGTGCAACTTTTAATATTTTTATTCATTACTCAGACGCCTCTATTAATTGAAAGTTTTACCAATCCCCAATTCCCTCCTGCAGGCTGGGATACGCTGCGCTCGGGTTCAAATATGACAACCTGGTACCGCTATGAGCAGGCCAGCTCAAGCCCTGATTCTATTCAGGCACGGCAGAGAGTATATGATGCTGTAGATACGCTGAGGACTGGATGGTCAACACTTACCACGCTCAGTTTAGACCTCGCTAATAGCCCTGGTGTAGAGAGCCTGTTCTTCTGGTACCGTTTTTCCCAATCTTCAAACAATATGGGACCTGACGATACGATGTATATTGAAATTACCAATGATGGAATCACATATAATACATTGATGAAAATTGGACAATCAGGCGCAACAAATGTCTGGGATACTGCACAATTAAGCCTGCATTTATATGACAACTATAACAGTGCAAGAATTAGATTACGGTATGAAGACCAACCCAATGGTTATATGGGTTCAACAAATTGCAATTTCTGGTTAGATTCAGTAAAAATTATCTCCTTTTATGTTGATTCTATTCCACCAATAATAACCAGCACATTTCCTGCAGATGGCGATACCGGGATTGGAATAAGCACAAATGTTTTAATCTATTTTAATGAAGCAATAGACCCGCAGACCATTATTCCACAGGCATTCAATATCCAGGGAAGTTCAAGTGGAAGCCATACTGGTGCACTGCTCTATGATAGTATTAATTTTGTTGTTCAGTTTAATCCTGACACAAATTTCAACTTTAACGAAACTGTTTATGTGGCGGTTTATGATACAATTCGTGACATTGCGGGCAATCGGCTGGACGGCGATAATAATGGTTTACCTGGTGGAAATTATACTTTCTATTTTAACACGACTCTTGGTCCTGATACTATTCCGCCATCACCAGTAAATAATCTTACAATCATCCAGATTGGCTCAAATCTTGTAAAATTACAGTGGACCGCGCCAGGCGATGATGGAAATTCAGGCAGGGCAAGTTATTATGATATCAGGTATGCCAATTTTCCAATAAACGAGGCAAATTTTTATTCTGCCATTGAATGCTCTGGTGAGCCTATGCCTTCAAACCCAGGGCAGACTGATTCATTTACGGTTATTAACCTCTTCCCTAATACACATTATTATTTTGCTTTGAAGACCGCTGATGAAGATTCTAACTGGTCAGGTATCTCCAATGTTCCATCCTGCACCACACAGACTGCTCTGGAAACATTACTGGTGATAAACGAATTTTTGCCAGACCCCCAGACCTTTGACCACAATCATAATAACAATTACAATGACCTGGATGAGGAGTTTATTGAATTATTTAACAAATCAACACACAGCATTAATCTTTCTGGTTATAAATTAAAGGATTTTATTGGCAACCACACAATGAACATTCCACAAAACTTTTCTCTGCCGTCTTCTGGTTATCTTCTTTTATATGCGAGCGGAGAGGCATTATGTATTAGTGGTGATGGTGATACATTACAGACTGCAAACTGGTCTGGTTCCTGGACTGATTTGGACCAGGCAGGTGATACACTCAGCCTCTATGATAATTTTGACCGTCTGCTTGACAAAAAAGGGTATCAGAGTTCTCAGGTCATTCCTGATTTTTCTATTGCCCGGTTGCCCAATGGCTCAAACACCTGGATAAATAACGCTTTCCCGAGTCCAGGCAGAAACAATGGCATGGAGTATGTCTGGCCTATCTCTGTAGCATTCAGGGACCTTGATTCAAATTTTATTCCAGACCTTCTTGACTCTACTGTTACAATCTCAGGTGTAGTTACAGCACCGCTCGGACTATTTTCCAGTCGTGAAGTATATATCCAGGACAATACTGGTGGTATTTGCCTATATTCAACTAATTACCCAATTTCATTAAATTATGGAGACAGTATTATTGCTACAGGAATTGTTGACCAGTACCGTGGGAAAAATGAACTAACAAACTTTACATATCAAAGATTAAAACAGGGTTGTGCACTACCCGAGCCAGTTGAGATAACAGGTAGTATTGCAAATACAGAAGCATACGAAGGGATGCTGGTCAAACTTCAGGTCTATTATTTTGATGGTTTTCTTCTTGAAGCCACCTCTTATACTGCCTGGGATATGCTCAACACCGCTTTTAAAATATATATAAATGCGGGAACAAATATTCCTGGCCATATCGCACCCATAGACACATTTACCATTACTGGTATTAAAAGCCAATATACATCAAGTTCAATACCGGACAACGGCTATGAAATACTGCCCAGGGATACTGCAGATTTTTCGCATCTTTTTATTATGCCACAAATAAAAACAATGGCTGATTGCCAGACACCAGGCAATGATGGTGTTTCCTCAAAATATCTTGATAGCCTGGTTCTTGTGGAAGGCATTATCACTGGTCCAGATTATGCCTTTTCTTCAGGCAACACAAGTTTTTACATACAGGATAATACAGCCGGCATAAATGTATATAATGCCTCTGGTGATTCTTTATTTACAAGATACATAGATTCACTGGGTGCAAGGTTTAAGGTACTGGGCAAAGTATCTGAATATAACGGACTTACCGAAGTTAGCAATGGCTATGCCTGGTTTTTGAACATGGACTCAATCCCCTCTCCTTTATTCCTTGAACCGAACAGGTATCTGACCGAAGGGATGGAAGGAATGCTCATTAAGTTAAAAGGAACAGTGAAGTCAACACCTTATAAAACAGGTGATGGATATAATTTTGAGATTCTGAATGGTGATTGTGGCATTGATGTGCGATTTACAACCCAGAGTGGTATCAATCCTGCTACAATAATTAAAAATGAAACATGCACATTCACGGGAATTGTTGGACAGTATGACCCGGAAATGCCTTATACATCTGGCTACCAGTTATTGCTCAGATTTCCTGATGATATAAAGCAGGTAGAATTGGATTCGGCAAGCAGTGAACCAATACTTGAAATTATCGGTCCAAAAACATTTATTCCTTCATCAGGTGAACAGGCGCATATAATGATAAATGCGCCAGTTTCTTATACAATGACACTCAGGGTATATGATATGACTGGCAGAATGGTAAAAGAACTATATCAGGGTGCTGGTGGCCCACAAGAGATATTCTGGGATGGCAGGGATGAGAATAGACATCCACAAAAAATTGGCATTTACCTTTTGAATCTGAAGGCAAGGGCTGCTGATGGGAAAACAAAAATTTTGCGAAAACTTCTGGTCATTGGCACGCAATTTTAAGGGGGAAGTTTGAATTTTATTTTATGTTTTTTTATTTTTCAGGCATTTGAACGATATATAGTCTCAGCAAATGGGCAGGCACTCGGTTTTGCCTGTGTGGCAACGACAAGTGGCTTTGATGCCTTAAGAATTAATCCATCAGCCCTTGCACTGAACAACAAAAATATTGCCGGGATAAGCTATGAATATACTTTTTCAAATATTGAAGGTCTGCATAACATCTATGTGGGATTTGCCCGACCAATATTTTATGGTGGATTAGGTATCGGAATTAGTGAATTCGGTTTTGAAGAGCAGAAAGAACAGACACTGACAACCGCATATAGTATCAAATTATCAAAAGATTTCTGTGCAGGGGCAGGCGCAGATATTTACCTGATTCAAAATAAGAGAACAGGCACTGGCTTTGCATACGGTTTTAACATCGGATTAATGGGGAATGTATCAAAAAAATGGTATCTCGGTGTTTATGGGCACAATCTTAATGCTCCTCAATTCAGTAGCACCGAAGAAGGCATATTGCCCATCTCAATGCAAGCAGGTATTGGATACAAACCATTTGAAGATATCAGTTCAGAGATTGACCTATCAATTACTGACAACAATATTCGGCTCCACACTGGTGGTGAATTGACAATAATGGATTTTCTTAATCTCTATGCGGGTATGCAGACCAATCCCAATGCAATATCATTTGGTTTCGGTATTTTTTACAGAGCCATTAAAATAAATTATGGATGTTCATATTTAGCTGACCTGCCTTTAAACCATATTATCTCAATCAGCTCGCAGTTTTAGATGAAATGTTTTGTATAATTATTCTTTTTTCTTATCAGCTGGATATAAATAGGGCAAAACTAAATGAATTCTATACCCTTCCCATTGATTCTACAATTTCAAGAAGAATATACGAATACAGAGAAACTTATGGGCCTCTAACTTCGGTTTATGAACTATTAAAGATTCCAGAAATTGATATGGAAACATTTCAGATAATAAAACCTCTGGTCAAAATTGCATTACCTTTTCCAGAAAGGACTGAATGGGGTTCAATAATTGCTGAACAGAAAAAACTTGCCAGTGAAGAGCCACCTTCAAAAGGTGCGATAGATGAATGGGAAGATTTATTATTCTCACCAATCAATGTTAATAGAGCACGATTTGATGACCTGCTTTTGATTGACCGAATGACACCAGTTGATGCACAGGCAGTAGTGAATGCAATATCACAGAGAGAGATAAAATCATCAAGGGACCTGCGCCGTATAAGGGGTTTGAGCAATTACAGTTATACTTCATTGCGAAGATATGTTCAATATACAGACGAAGTTGAGAAAAAATTGCATGGTAGTCTTCGTTTAAAACTTGGGAATATCAATCGTCTTGATACAGGAGAGGATGAAAACACTGCAACCAGAGTCTCATATCTTGAACAGGCAGTCAATGAAATAGATAATACTATAATTGCCCTGAAAAATTATTATAACTGGGACGATTCAGAATGTGAAAAATTAAGGGAACAGATTGATACTTCATTAAAAATTCTCAGCAATAAAAAGCCAGAACCAGCATATTCATTTAGATTCAAAGGAAACTATGAAAAAAAATTACGCCTGGGGATTCTGCACCATCCTCCTGGTAATCTGCTCAAAGGTTATGTTGGCATCGCAAATGTAGGACCACTTTATCGTTTGTATCTTGGAAATTATCGCGTGGTCTGGGGTGAAGGATTGATGATTGATAATACTGATGAATACAGGGCAAGAATATTCAGCCGTTCAACCGGCATCTTTGGTGACCTTACTGAAAATACAATTTTTAGCCTCACTGGTGTAGCCGGAAGTTTTTATCTCAACTTACCTGATAATATCGGATACATCAAACCATCTGGATTCTATGCTACAAATAGCCGTGATGCAATTGTCAATCCTGATGGAACAATCTGGAGGCATATTTTCAATAATTATAATTTTCCTTTTTTGAAGGATAAATTGAATGAGCAGATGATGGGTATAAATTGTAGACTTTCTCCACTGGAAAAAATTAATCAAGGGACTTATTTTGCCCTTCAAGGAATGATACTTGAATATCCTGAACAACAAATTGACCCTGACCCAAAGTGGATAGATATACCACTTGATAAATATGACCCTTGGTTCTATCCAGAAATTACCGGGCTTTCTCAAAGTGCAAAAAGGCGATATTATGGCACTGAATTTTTAATTCCTTATAAGAATCTGTTTTTCTCAGGTGAATATATAATTCAGAAAGACGCACTTGAGAACAGGTCATTTGCCTATCTTGTCAAATCCCGTATTCAATTTGAATACTTCTATCTCAATATTCTCTATCGCTATTATGATACTAACTATGACAATCCATTCCATCGCGGTTTTTCTGAATACCGAAGGTTTGAAGATACTCCTTTTGAAAGACCTTATGCACTCGTAAACCCTGAATATATTGCATTATATGATGACCCTGCACCAAAACCAGAAAAAGGAATTTTCTTTGAAACCCGCTATCAGTTAACAAGAAACATTACCCTGAACCGTGCTTATCTTGACCTCTTTGAAAATCTCTGCCATAGCCTGAATAATTTAAGGGGATTCTTTGAATTTGAACTAAAGCCTGCCTTTCCTGTGCGCATCAGATATTCAGAAAAATACATTAAAAAATATCTACCGAGAACGCTCCAGCCCACTCTTTCGCACACCATTGAATCATCTGTGCGTGTGCTTTTTTATCTTTCAAATTTTGATAATCTCAGTGTTGAATATCGCAATGGCAATGTATTTTTAACTGCAGAGCAAGGAGAAGATACTGAACTCAATGGCGGATTTCTAAGTTTTTCATTTGAACATAATTTCCTTACTGGATTCTCTATAGAGGGTGGAATTGTATTATGGCAAACCGATGGTATGAGCCAATGGATATTTGAAGACACAGGCATTGATTTTCTCTCTAATAGGGGGATAAAATACTATATTGTGACTTCACAAAAGATTGGGAATCTTTTAATGAAATTAAAATTTCGTAAAAAACACACTAAGATTGAACACAATGGACTTTATAATAATCCTGAAATATATTACCCTGACCTACCAGGACTAATGGTGAATGACTTTACCAATTTTGAGAATACTACAAATATCAATCTCCAGTTAGATTATATTTTTTGACATTACTGATAAACTTTTCCTTTTAGACGAATCTTTTTTATATAGAAAACTTCACAGGAGCCATCACCAGTATCATTTGTAGTTATTGATGAATACCACCAGTAAGAATTACCATCCTTTTTGCCGATTATATCCACGAGGAATCCTGAAAGTTCCAATGTATCACCTTTTTTAATGCATTTTAGCACATTTAAAATATTATCATTTGCAGGAATAATATGATTGTTTGAACTATATCGGGCAATAAAACTATTATCCTTTGGAAAATTGTTATCATATCGCCAGTGGTACCAGCGTGCCTCCTGCCACCACTTAATCTTTTTATATAACTCTTCTTGCAATAATTCACCCCAGACAAGGGCTAAATCAAAAGGTGCCATCTTACCCTGCCACGTATGAGAATATCCTTTTTTACTCAAAACAATTGCACCGATTTTATATGTTGCCTTTAGTTTTATTGTAAAATCAATGTTATTTATTGTCATTTTAAGTGTCTCTGCTGGTGATAAAAATTCTATTTCCGGGTCATTGATAATATCAATTGGTGTATTATCCTCACTTGATGGAACCGGTGCAGGCGCACAGGCAATTAGAGATATTATCAAATAACAGGGCACATATTTAGTTATAATTGATGCGCATGTTTTTTTCATAATAATTTCTCCAAAATTATTTAACCAACTATTAAGCCATATAGAATCCCAGCAATTACTAATAATAAGGGGTCAAGTTTTTTTATGAATATCAGCAGAGCAAGACAGACTATCCCAAAAATTCCATAATGAATATTTAACCAGTTAGTGGAAATAAAAAAGATGCCAGTGGATAATAGAATCGCAACTACTGCGGCTTTTATTCCATTTAAGAACGATACTACATATCTATTCTGCTCAATCCTTTTGAAAATCCTGACAAAAACTATGAGCATCAAAAAGGATGGTAAAAATATTGCGATTGTAGAAAACAGTGCTCCAATTACACCCATTACCTTAAACCCCACGAATGTCGCAGTAATGGCTACTGGTCCAGGAGTAATCTGACCAAGTGCAAATCCATCAAGAAATTCTTTTGTTGTTAACCAATTGCGATACACACAGACTTCATTCTGGATAAAAGGGATTGCTGCATAGCCGCCACCAAAGATTACTGCCCCAATCTTAAAGAATATCCAGAATAGCTCAATAAGTTTTTTAAAGTCAAACAAAAATATTGGTACGACAAAAAATATTTTTGGTGACCTTATGTGCTCAAGTAAAATATTTAATAACCCAGCAGATAACACGGTCAGAACCGGGTCAAATCTTATCATAAACAGAATCAGTGCAAATACAAAGACCAGTATTCTGTTGAGATTATTAATCAATAGTTTACCCATATCATAGCCCGCCCATAAAATTACCGCGGTCATTACTGCGCCAATGCCCTTAAAAATCTGTTCAATTGCGGGTAAAGTATGGAATGTAAGATATAGATAAGAAAGGATGAGCATTAAGATAAAAGAAGGCAGGAGTAATGACACGCCAGCAACGATTGCCCCTTTTATTCCGCAAAGTGTATAACCGATATATTCACAATAATTAGGAACAAATGGTCCGGGCAGCATCTGCCCAATTGCTACTGCATTGGTAAGTTCATCATCAGTGACCATCTTCCTGTTCTTAACACACTCAGCGCGGAGGATTGCCAGCATACCAACACCACCACCAAAGCCGAGCAGGCCAATTTTTAAAAAAGGTTTTGCAAGTTCACGAAGTTTCATTATAGATTCATACTACCAGTGCGGTATCCTTCTAAATCAAGGGTGATATATTTATAACCGAATTTTTTGAATTGTTTGACTATCTTTTTTTTATATTTAAAAATTTTTTTGAACTCATTCTCTAAGATTTCAATACGGGCAATGGGAAAATGGTCCCGAACCCGACATTGAGAAAAATTCAGTTTTCTTAAAAATTCCTCTCCCCTTTCAATCCGCGCAAGATTTCTTTTATCAATCTTTATGCCATAAGGAATCCTTGATGCGAGGCATGCCATTGATGGCTTATTCCAGTTAGGTAATTTAAAATGTCTTGCAAGTTTTCTAATCTCTGCTTTTGTCAATTGTGCTTCAACAAGTGGCGATTTGATATTTAATCTTTTTGCCGCGATAAAACCTGGTCTGAAATCATTAAGGTCCGAGTAATTGCTACCTTCCAGTACAACATATCCATACTTTTTTGCAATCTCTTTTAATCTTTTGAATAATTCAATCTTACAGTAATAACAGCGGTTCTGCGGATTTTTAACAAAATCAGGATTTTCAAGTTCATTAGAATGTATTATCAGATGTTTTACTTTTAGCATACCTGCTATCTTCTCTGCTATTCTGGTCTCTGCATCAGGATACAATGGAGATGAAGCAGTCACGGCAATAACTTTTTGTTTAAGAACATCCCTTGCCAATTTCAACAGAAGCGAAGAATCAACACCGCCAGAAAAAGCAACCACGACCCCAGGATAAGAATAAAGTATCTTTTTTAATTTTTGCAATTTTTTTTCAAATATTGGCACTTCTAATATCCCTGTATGGCTATTATATTATCTTTTTTGAATCTCAAATATTTAGTCATTTAAGTATGGTAAAAATTCTTCGCTGATAGGTGGCTTTTTGGTCCAGCGCATCAGTTCTTTATCGCCTTCTATTATGATAACGGTCGGAATATCAGCTACTTCATAAAATGAACCCTGTGCCAATCCATCAACTGTATCCATATCAATATATTCAACTGGTGCCTTAAATCCCTTTTTTTCTTTAAAATATATTAATTTTTCAAAAGTATCTTTGCAGACCGGACAGGTTTGTCTTCCAAAAATATAGACCTTCTTCATAGAGCCTCCTTCATTGGGTCTATTTTATGCCAAAACCATACAAAGTCAAGGATGTGATTTAAAATTTATAATCTGACCCACTAACAAAAATTAAATTAAAAATAATAACATTTGTTTTTAACCTTTGACATTTGTAGTATTATAGTTATAATATACTATAGAAAGGAGGTAATTATGTTAACAACCAATGTTATGATTATTATCAACCTCTTTGCTGGGATTACAATTCCAGCAAATATTGATAAAGCAAAGATTGACGATGTGGACAATGTAATTACTGGTCCACATTATCCAACCCATCTACTGCAAAACATAATCCCTGTAGATTCTTCAACTGAATACACAATGTGGACCCAGCAACAGGAGTGCCTGGCATATAATCCTCTGCTCGGTTATATCCAGTTTGTTTGCAGAAACTTTGCAGTTGGCAATAATCTTGATGTCTGGCAGAGTGACAACATATTCAGTATTTTTGTGAGTGATGAGAATGTCTGTTCAGTTGGTGCACGGTATCCAAATTCAATTGCCAGTGATGATGGTTCAGGTAATGGTCCGCATATCTCATTTCCTTATCTCATCACAGGTGCCTGGGGTGGGATGGGTGCACAGTATGAGAGTGGTGGCTGGTTCTCTTCATTCTGGGATGACCCGGTTGGTGTAGGTCCGGGAAATGTGAATACCCATAAAAATATTGGTAAACAACTGCCCAATGGAAATATTCTGTTCATCGGAGTGACTGGCACATATGATCTTCTTTATCGGGTCTGGACCCCTGCCTTAGATTCGTTCATTGGTGGTGGCACACTCGCAACCGGACCTTCATATTACTGGGGATTTGACATCAATGCCGGGACTGCCTATGTGTTCTATTACGATGATAATCTGAATGTCTATTACAAGACCTCAACTGATGGTATCAACTGGAGTGGACAGCAGACCTATAATATGGTCTGGCCACAACCATTTACAAATAATGTGCTATACTGGTGCCAGATGGCAGTGACTGATGCAGGCAATCCGATTTTGGTGTTTGACTTCATCAATGGTGATGATGCTGATTATCCGTATGAGGGCAAGGTCTATGTCTCTATAGCTTCTGGTCAACCCTGTATTGAGGTTGGGGATACAACAAGTGGTGCAGAGAACTTCTATCCAACAGTGGCAACGGGTGGTAATTATGTTGTGGTCTTGTTTGGTGAGACACGTAGTGGTTCGGGTCAGTATACATTATGGGATGTCTATTACAACTATTCAGCAGACAATGGTGCGACCTGGCATACACCGATAAACCTTACGAGTGGAATAACCGACCATAACAACTGCCTCTGGCAGATTGCCAAGAGAGTTGACCCTGCAGGTAATGGGCAATTCTTCTTTGTATTCGGTTGTGCAATCTCTGACCCATTACTGGATTTATGGTGGAATGTCAATTGGGGTAACCCGATTCTCAGCCGCTGGTATGTTGGACGAAATCCAATTGTGGGTATTGCCGAGAACAAAACTGAGACGCCAAAGAAACTTACACTCAATATTGTTCCAAATCCATCCCAGAATCACCTTGTGATAAAATTCGAAACAAATCACAATCCGCCAAGAAGTGTGGCGGACCAACTCCCAAATTCCAAACTAAAAATCTACGATGCGACGGGCAGACTGGTGAAGCAATTTAACCATTTAACCAATTACCAATCTAATTATGTTTTGTGGTACGGTGATGATGATTCTGGCCGCCCATTGCCTGCAGGTGTCTATTTTGTAAAACTGGAAAGCGAAGGGTTGAAACAGGTTGAGAAGGTGATATTATTGAGATGATGGAGGTTGGTTGAAGAAGTGAGTATGGAAGTTGGAAATACGATACGGGTAGCGAAACCGTATAACGATTAACGACTAACTACCTACTACTTACTACTTACTACTTACTACCTACTACCTACTACCTACTACTTACTACCTACTACTTACTCCCTACTCCTTACTACCTACCCATCCCCATGTCCACCTTTTCTTAACCCCCTCTTTACCATTTTTTTACACTTAATACATAGCATTTTTAGCCTTCTTGAGCCATTTTAAACCTGTAGGGATGTGTTAACGCTTGCTATTCTTATTGACTTGTATTTGCTGATGTATATAATACTCAAAGGAGCTACAAAATGAAAAAAATTATAGGCATTCTTATTTTAATTGGAATTATTGCAATTACGATTTATCTTATTTCCCATATTCCAGTTAATGCAAAAACTGAGGAAGTAGAAAAGACCCAGGAAATAAAGGATATTCAGGAAGAATGGCTCGGTATCTTTATTCAGGGAGAAAGGGTCGGCTATTCATTTACCAAGATAACGACATTTGAATCAGGACTAACAATTGAAAATAAAAGCCAGATGACCATCAATATGATGAACCAGATTACAACCCTGGCTACACATCTATTTGCCCAGACCGATACTGCCTACGCCTTGAGCAATTTCTCTATTTCAATAGAAGCTCCAGGCCATGAAGCAAAGATTAAGGGAGTAATAAAAGATAACCAGCTGGTGTTGACAAATTACTCGCACGGAGTAGAACAGACACAGGTAAAAGAGATAAAAGAAAAACCTTATTTTCCTGATGCGATAGACCAGCTTGTAAAAAAGAAGAATCTAAAACCTGGAGATGAAATATCTGTTCCATATTTTGACCCTACAAGCCAATCTTCAGGCCAGGCAAAATTAAAGGTTCATCCTGATGAGATGGTAAAGGTCTTTGACAAAGAGCTTATGGGCAAAAAGGTAGAAGTCAATTTTATGGGCGTGGTCACATATCTTTATCTTGATAAAGACTACAAGATAATAAAAAGTGAAATTCCAAATCTGTATATGGAAATGATTCCGATAACAAAAGAAGAAGCACTCGCTGAAATCAAACCTATGGATGCCTTTGAATTACTGGGATTCTTTTCTATAAAATTACCTGCGCCTTTACCTGAAGACAGAAATATCACCTTTGTAAAACTTAAACTTACAGATTTACAAGCAGAAGGACTGGATTTAAGTGATGATTATCAAAGAGTGGTTTCAGAAGAACCCTTAACAATTGATATCATAAAAGCGGATATAAATGAACTCACTGATTTTCAGGGCGCAGCACAGGTGCACCAGGAATTTTTAACACCTTCTGCATATATCCAGTGTGATAATCCAGAAATTATCAAAGTGGCGAAGAAGATTGTAGGCAATGAAGAGTCGGCAATTATACGCACCAAAAAACTTGTCCGCGCAGTCTATCAGATGATAAAAAAAGTTGCAACACCATCAATGCCTTCAGCAATTGATGTGCTCAAAACAAAAGAAGGCGATTGTAATGAACATGCAGTGCTCTTTACTGCACTTGCGCGGTCAATAGGTATCCCTGCAAAGATCTATGTTGGTCTTGTTAATTTAAGAGGAGATGCATATTTTTATCATGCCTGGTGTGCAGTATGGTTAGGTAAATGGGTCGCAGTTGACCCAACATTCAATCAGTTTCCTGCTGATGTGTATCATTTGAAATTAAAAGAAGGTGAGATATCAGACTGGACCGCCGTATTAAAGGTTGTGGGCAAATTGAAGATTGAGGCACTGGAATATAAATAATTAGTTGAATGGCTAATTTTCCTCTAAATTATGAATGCGCTCGTCATTTCAAATCTATCAAAATCTTTTAATGGCATCTGGGCAGTAAAAAACTTAAGTCTTGAATTAAGACAGGGTGAGATATTTGTCCTTCTCGGACCCAATGGTGCAGGCAAAACTACAACCTTAAAACTCATTGCCGGCTTACTCCATCCTGATACCGGTCAGATCTCAATAAATGGTATTGATATAAAAAAAGAACCAGTAAAATATAAATCATTACTCGGCTATGTACCTGATGAACCATTCATCTACAATAAATTAACGGGTCGTGAGTTTATCAATTTTGTTGCAGGCATCTTTAATGTAAAAAAAGAAGAATACGAAAAAAGACTGCCTGAACTCTTAAAAAGATTTGAGATTGGTGACTGGATTGATGCACCATCAGAAACTTATTCCCACGGAATGAAACAGAAGGTCATTATGTGCCAGCTATTGATTCACAACCCAATGTTTGTGCTTATTGATGAACCGCTTGTCGGACTTGACCCCAAAATAAGCAAAAATGTGCGCGAGACTTTCACTGAGCTTGCAGATCAGGGTAAAACCCTGCTCGTATCCACGCATACGCTTTCCTTTGCCCAGCAGATTGCCCACCGAATAGGTATTATAAACAAAGGCGAATTAAAATTTGTTGGGACACCCGAAGAATTGGCACAGATCACAGGAAGAAAAGATATTGAAGAAATTTATCTAAAAATAACCGAAGAACATTGAATAAATTTTTTTTACTACTTTTTACTCGACTGCGTCTCATCTTTAAATATTTTACACCTGGTGAACATAAACTTCCGCGTATAACTTTTTTTATTATATTACTGTTGTTCATAAGTGGTGGTTATTATACATTTTTTAGAATCTTCAAATACTTGACCACCGTGGAAATGATAGGTCCTGCAGTTATGGCACGCACCCTGGAGATGGTTCTCTTTGTCTTTTTCATAATGCTCCTTTTCAGTAACATTATCAGCTCATTTTCAACATTCTATAATAATCAGGAACTCAATTTTCTATTTTCGCTACCTGTTTTTCCAACCACAATATATCTCGCCAAACTTTTTGAAAATGCACTATATGCCTCATGGGCAACAATGGCAATGGCAATACCCCTGTTTGTTGCCTACGGCGTGTGTAACAAGGCGGGCTTAATATTTTATCCTGTCTCATTTTTAAGTTTTCTGATCTTTCTAATTATTCCCGCAGGAATATCCTCTATCATAATATTTATTATTGTCCGACTATTTCCTAAATTGAAACCTAAAAACATTATCTTTATTGCCCTAATCTTTATTTTACTATTGGTATTTCTGTATATAAAAATAGGTAACCCTGAATTACTCAGAATCTTTGAAACTGAAAATGAAAAGGAACTATTAAATTTTGTAGTTAGATTGACGACCGTAGGAGGAAGTTATGTGCCATCAACCTGGGTCAGCAATATTTTACAAAACTTTGCATTAAGAAATAATGATGGCATATTCTATCTATTACTCCTTTTTTCAGTTGCCTTGAGTATTGTTCTGCTTGCCTATAATCTTGCACAGATTATCTATCATAAATCATTCCTTGAAGTTGCAGAACACTCAGATAAAACTTCCACAAAAAAATCATTGCTTGCCCAGTATCAAACTAATTCTACATTTGCCTTTTTATGGAAAGATATTTTGCTCTTTGTCCGTGAACCCACCCAATGGGTGCAACTTGCCATCTTCATTATCCTTCTGGTCATCTATATTTTCTCATTGCGGAGAACTCCACTCTTCTTCAGTTTTTCGCTGTGGAATGTTATTATTTCATTTGCCAACTTCGCCTATGTCAGTTTTGTCATTGCCACGCTCGGTGTGAGGTTTATATTTCCGGCAATGAGCCTTGAAAAGAAAGGGGTATGGCTTATCGCATCTTCTCCATTCACACTGACAAAAATGATAATGATAAAATATCTCTTTTATTTGATTATTGGCATTGCACTTATGGAATACCTTCTTATTGTGGCAAATCTGTTTATCAAAACCGCACCTGTAATCTTTAACTTTTCCTTGCTTATCAGTTTTTTTGTTGCTATATCATTAATTTCAATCAACCTTGGTATTGGCTGTATATTTCCACAATTCAATGAGGATAATCCGAGTAAGATTGCTTCAGGTAGCGGCGGAATAATTGCCGCTTTAATAAGTATTGCCTACATTGGAATTGTAATCATCATTTTTGCTGCTCCGGTCCATAATTTCCTGCTCAGTTTTTATTTTAAAAAACCAACAAATATCCGCCTTATAGCGATGAGTTTCGTATTATTTGCAATCTTAAACTTTGCAACCATTTTTTTACCAATAAAATTCGGAATAAGAGCAATGGAACGACGAGACTTTTAAGCGGTCAAAACTTACGGTTTTTTATATTTTTTAAATATTCTACAACTTTCTTTATCTGTTCATCAGGGGTTGATGCACCAGCAGTAACTCCAACACTATTGATTCCTTTAAACCATTTTAAATTTATATCGGCTACTGATTCTATGTGATGCGAAGGTCTAATACTCTTGCATATCTGATACAATCTTGTAGTATTGGCACTATTCTTACCACCAATAACAATCATCATATCAACATTGCGGGCAATGGAAAGTGCCTCATTGATTCTTAATATTGTCTCATCGCAGATTGTATTATAGATTTTCATTTCTATGACTTTGGGAAGAAGATTTTTGATGGCGCTGTAAAAATGTTCAAAATCAAGCGTGGTCTGTGGCACGACACCAATTTTTTTATGTTTGATTTCTAAATTATCCGAGTAAATAGCTGAATTCTTTCCTGCATAACCGACCAAACCTTTGACCTCGGGATGGTCCTTTTCACCAACAATGATAACAAAATAACCTTCACGGACAAGTCTTTCCACATAACGCTGGGCACGCCTCACCTTAGGACAGGTTGCATCAATGATATTCACGCCATTCCTTTTCAACCCTCTGAGAAGTGATGGTTTCACACCATGCGAGCGGATAATGATTGTTGCATCAGGATTTTTTATATCGTTAATTGTTTCAATGACTTTTATACCCTGCCGTGCAAGATTCTCAACAAAACTCTGATTATGAATTAATGGTCCTATGGAATAAACAGATCTCCTCTTTTTTGCCGCATCCATTGCCATCTTTATTGCCCTTTTTACCCCAAAACAGAATCCTGAATGGTTTGCACAATATATCTTCATTGTAAATTTTTAACCTCCTCCCTAATTCTTTGCGCAAAGACTTCAAAATCTTCTTTAGTTTTTTTATATCCTGCAGGCATAATCGGCTCGCCATAAATTATCTTTAACTTGTTAAACCGAAATATTAAGCTGACCAGTTTTTTATTGGAATTTATGATACGAACCGGTACTACTGGAACATTATATGTAATTGCCAGATAGCCTACACCAACATTAAATGGCAATAGAACCCCATTGCGCGACCTTGTTCCTTCAGGGAATATAACAACTGCCCTGCCCTGTTTCAATAATTTTATTGCAGGTCTTATTCCCTGTCCACCTTCAAGGTTTATGGCATTATAGGTTTTTATCAACCAGGTAAAAAATTTTGAGAGGATAAATAATCCTGGTTTGGCAAGGAAAAAAACCTCTCTGAATGCAGTGTAGCCAACAAGTGGCGGGTCTAAAAATGAAAGATGATTACTGGCAAGAATAAGTGCACCCTTTTTGGGAATTTTACCTCTAATTTCAACCCCACTAAGAAGAAGGAAAATAGGAAATGTAAATATCCAGGATAATAACCATCTGAATCCCATAAAAAATTATATCAGAATTTTAGACAATTGCAAGGGTGAAAAAAGAAATTAACGAACTCTTGACATTATTCGGCAATTGTATATAATAAATTGTGGCGAAAGGCAAAAAGGTCATAATAGTAGAATCACCAACAAAAGGTAAAACTATTAAGAGTTTTTTAGGCAAAGACTATGTCATAGTCTCATCAAAAGGACATATAAAGGACCTACCAAAGTCTGACCTCGGCGTGAATATAAAAAATAACTTTGAACCAAGATATATAAAAATCAAAGGTAAGGCAAAAACAATAAACGAAATTAAAAAAGCCTGTAAAGATTCTATAAAAATTTATATTGCTTCAGACCCGGACCGAGAAGGAGAGGCGATTGCCCAGCATATTGCCGAAGAACTCAATTCAAATGCCCCAATCGTAAAAAGAGCACTTTTTCATGAAATTACGCCCGAATATGTCAAAAAAGCCCTGCAAAATCCTGTCTCAATAAATGCCAACCTTGTTGATGCACATAAGGCAAGAAGGGTGCTGGACCGTATTGTTGGATACTTTACAAGTCCACTACTCTGGAAGGTATTAAAATCAGGGCTCTCTGCAGGCAGGGTTCAGAGTGTTGCTTTAAGAATAATCTGTGAACGGGAAAAAGAGATTGAATCATTTGTTCCTACTCCTTACTGGAATATCTCAGGTGTATTCAAAACTGATAAGAGTGAAGAGTTCAATGCAGTGCTATTAAAGATTGATGGGGTCGTAAAAAAGATTCTCAGCAAAGATGAACTTACACGCATTGAAAATCTCCTAAAACCGAGCACAAAATTTAATGTCACTGCTTATCGCATTACTACACCGGAAAAAATTCCTGCGCCGCCCTTTATTACTTCAACATTACAGCAGGAAGCATCGCGCCAGTTAAACATCTCACCCAAAAGAACAATGCAAATTGCACAGAATCTTTATGAAGGTGTGCGTTTACCTCAGGGAACGATTGGCTTGATAACCTATATGCGCACTGATTCTACAAGGGTCAATGAGCAGGCAATAGAGGCAGTAAGAGAATACATTGATGGGAAATATGGTAGCGAATATGTTCCTAAGGAACCGAGGGTATTTAAAGAAAGGAAAAATGTCCAATCCGGACACGAGGCAATAAGACCCACAAGAATCAATATTGAACCAGATTCAATCATTGATTATCTCACCCCAGAACAATACAAAATTTACAAATTAATATATAATCGATTCGTTGCTTCGCAAATGGCATCAGCAAGATATGAACTGAAAGAGGTATTTTTAGAGTCATTAGGATTTCAATTTAAAAGTGAAGAAACAAAACCATTATTTTTGGGCTATCAATTATTAACTGGCGAGACTACACAGCGTGGCTTTGTGCCTGACTTAAAAGTCGGTGATGCTGTAACCTTAATAAAGTTAACTTCTGAAGAAAAACAGACTGAACCACTTCCCAGATTTACTGAAGCAACATTAATAAAAAAATTAGAAGAGAATGGCATTGGCAGGCCATCTACCTATGCCCATATTATTCAGACACTTTTTGACCGGAGATACATCACAAAAAATAATGGCAAACTTGTTCCTGCAGAATTAGGACGAGAAGTGTATAATATTATTATTCCAAGATTCAACAACATTTTTGAAATACCATTTACTGCCCGTATGGAAGAAGAACTGGACCAGGTGGAAGCAGGAAAGAAAAAATGGCAGGAAGTTGTGAGAGAATTTTATGAACCATTTGAAACAAGTTTAAATTCAGCAAAAGCAGATGCCGAGAATATCAAAAAGAATATCCAGCAAACAGTTGAAAAAAGATGTCAAAAATGTGGCAGACCCATGGTCGTAAGGTGGGGTAAATATGGTAAATTTCTTGCATGCTCGGGTTTTCCTGAATGCAAATATTCTGAAAATTTTGAGGTTAAATTGACCAATAAGGTCTGTCCTAAATGCGGCAATAATCTTGTCATAAAAAAAGGAAAATATGGTGAATTTCTTGCCTGTAGTGGATATCCTGAATGTAAATACACGGAAAACTTGAGCCATGATGTACCTTGTCCAATTTGCGGAGGTACAATTCTAATATTTTCTGGAAAAAGAGGCAAAATTTATAAATGTAAACAATGCGGATTTAGCAGTTTCTACCCACCCATAGATAAAAAATGTCCAGTATGCGGAAAAGGGATGGTAGTAAAAAAGAATAGACCATTTTGTTTAAACTGTAAAAAATAGATTGCCGACACTTTAAATTTCTGATATGAAACTCGGTTTCCATATTTCAATTGCAGGTGGCTTCAAATATGTTTTAGAACGCGCACAAAAAAGGAATTGTGAAACAATCCAGATTTTTTCTCGTAATCCCAGAGGCTGGAGCTATAAAAAAATTGATGAACAGGACTGCACCATATTTAAAAAACATATCATAAAAAATAAAATTTCACCAATATTTATTCATCTTCCGTATTTAATCAATCTTGGCTCTGACCAAAAAGAACTTTTCAATAAATCTGTTGATTCATTGATTACTGATTTAATAAGGGCAGAAAAACTTGGTGCCCAATATTTAATAACACATTGTGGCTCCAACCCGAATATAGAACAGGGCATCAAAAAAATGACTGAAGCCATATTGCGGGCATTTTCACGGGTTAATAATGGGGTAGTCTTATTGTTAGAAAATACTGCCGGCACTGGCAATGGATTCGGCTATAATTTTGAACAACTTAAACAGATTTTAGATGGCGTAGCATCAGAACGGCTCGGAATCGTGCTTGATACTGCTCATGCATTTGCTGCAGGTTATGATTTAAGAACCGAAAATGCGGTAAATGCGACCATTGAAAAATTTGATGAAACCATCGGTATTAACAATCTCCATCTTATCCATTTCAATGATTCAAAAACCAAACTTGGCTCAAGAGTGGACCGGCACTGGCATATTGGAAAAGGTGAAATAGGAAAAGGTATGGCATTCATTATAAACCACCCTGCATTACGCCATCTCCCTTTTATCATGGAAACGCCAAGAACTGATACCAGGGAAGACTTGATGAATATGCAAGTTGCCCGCAAATTGGTTCACATAGAATCTTGACCTTGCCCTTAAAATAGATATAATATTTGTTTAAAGGAGGCATCATTGGCACATGCTTATACACCGGGCTTAAAGGTCCTGGCATATACGGTAGTGGAAAAGCATAGAAGGTTACCACTACCGGGTGAGGTTTTAGTCAAAGAAGGTGAGAAGGTAAAGGCAGAGCAGATCGTGGCAAAGACATCTTTGCCCGGCAGTGTTCAAACCTGTAATATTGCTGGACTTTTAGGAATTTTGCCTGACGAGATTGATGAGGCAATGCTTAAAAAGGTGGGCGATGATGTGCAAAAGAATGAGATTATTGCCCAGAGCAAAGGACTATTTGGACTTTTTAAATCAACTGTTAAAAGCCCTATCACAGGCAAAATTGAGAGCATATCCAAGATAACCGGACAGGTAATATTAAGAGAACCACCAATCCCTGTCCAGGTGATTGCCTATATTGATGGTGAAATAAGTAAGGTCTTTCCTGAAGAGGGTGTAATGGTTAAAACCCACGGAAGTTTTATTCAGGGCATCTTTGGTATAGGTGGCGAAACAATTGGAGAACTGGCACTTGCAACAGACGATCCAGGTACTGTTCTTACTGAGCAGGAGATCAACGAATCGTTCAAAAATAAAATCATTATTGGTGGTGCGATGGTAACATATGATGCCCTGATAAAAGCAAGGAATGTCGGAGCAAAAGGACTGATAACTGGCGGCATTGAGGACCAGGATTTGAAAAAATTTATGGGCTATGATATTGGAGTGGCAATTACGGGTTCTGAAAATGTTGGACTTACAATTATTACTACTGAAGGGTTTGGTAAACTTCGTATGGCAGATAGAACATTTAGCTTGCTCAAATCACTGGTAGGAAAGAAGACATCCATAAACGGCGCAACACAGATCCGCGCAGGCGTAATGCGTCCAGAAGTCATTGTTCCACTTGAGAAGGCACCGGACAAAAAGGTTACCCATATTACAACCGGCTCTGGTCTGGAAATCAATATGGCAGTGAGAATCATAAGAGAACCATATTTCGGGATGATTGGTAGAGTAGTGAGCCTTCCAGTTGCGCTGGAAAACATTGATACCGAATCCAAGGTCAGGGTGCTGGAAGTTGAATTGGACAATAATAAAAGAGTAAAATTGCCCAGGGCAAATGTTGAAATCATTGAGGAATAAATGATTGCACTATTTATATTAATATCATCAGCAGGGGTTAATACACTTTTAATGCCTGCGTCAGCAAAAGGTGTATTAACCTATTATTCAGGTTCAGCAGGAGATGAGGCAATATTTTATAATCCAGCGCTGTTCCATACCCGGGAAAATTTCCATCTCTCTGTCTTTTACAGTAATATCTATACTTCTATGAAGAACTTAAACCTGGCATTGAGCAAAAAATTGAGTGATTTTGATTTGGGAATAAATATAATGAATTTTGATTACGGCTCAATAATAGCAAAACCTGAATATCCCACTGAAGACTCAACTGGTTTTTACACAGCAACAGATTTTTATGTTGGATTATGTGCCTCAAGACCCATCGCGACCAATGGCAGATTAGGGTTGAAAATTAAATATATTTATGAAAATGTGTATATCTACTCCGGTGCAACACTGGGAATTGACCTATCAATTGCCTATTTAAATGAGGTTTATGGTATTAGTACTGGAGCGAGCAATCTTGGAGGAACAATAAAACTCGCCAATGAATCAGTGAACTTACCGGCAAAATTGAGTTTTGGCTATTATCGTAACATCAATAAATTAACCCTGAGTATGGACCTGCACTATTTGATAAATACCTCCAGATTTGAATCAGCGATTGCTGGCGAAATGAAACTCACGGAAAATTTTGAATTGGGTATATCAATAAATTACCGCGATTCATTCTACCCTGGTTTCTATCTTGGTCTTTATCATCGTAGCCTTTCTATCAAATATGGTGCATCAATTTATCCGTATGACCTGGGTATGGTCAATAACATCGGCATCGGTTTTAATTTCTAAATGAAAACTATGATAGTATTATATCTAACATTTATTAAGGACAAATAACTATGAATGGTGGAATATATCTTGATTTTGAAAAACCAGTTATAGAACTTGAAAAGAAGATAGAAGAATTAAAGAAATTGAGAGGTGTTGATGACGAAATTGAACGGTTAAAATTACAGGCAGAGAGGTTAAAAAAGAAGATATATTCCAATCTTACGCGCTGGCAAAGGGTTCAACTTGCCCGACATCCAAGACGACCCTATGCAGTTGATATTATCAATTTAATAACCACTGATTTTATTGAACTGCATGGTGACCGAAGATTCAGTGATGACCCGGCAATTGTTGCAGGCATTGCTAAGTTTGACCAACATTCAATTGCTATTGTTGCTCAACAAAAGGGCCGCGATACAAAAGAGAAAATTAAAAGGAACTTTGGTATGCCCCATCCTGAGGGCTATCGCAAGGCATTGCGCATAATGAAAATGGCAGAAAAATTTAAACTTCCAATATTGAGCCTCGTTGATACACCGGGTGCATATCCCGGTGTTGGTGCTGAAGAACGTGGACAATTTGAAGCAATTGCCACAAACTTGTTTGAATGTGCTGTTTTAAAAGTTCCGATTGTTGTAGTAATCATAGGCGAAGGTGGCTCCGGCGGTGCCCTTGCTATTGCCCAGGGTGACCGAGTTTTGATGCTGGAAAATGCAATATATTCAGTGATTTCACCCGAAGGCTGCGCCTCCATTCTCTGGCGTGATGCCTCTAAAAATAAAGATGCAGCAGAAGCGCTGAAAATTACTGCCCAGGATTTACTACAGTTTAAAATCATTGACGACATTATTCCAGAACCACTTGGCGGTGCACATATGGATTATAAAGTTACTGCGGAAAATATAAAATCAGCAGTAAAAAAACATCTGCAAGAATTAATTGCTTTGCCCGAAGATAACTTGGTAGAACAAAGAATTGAAAAATATCGGGCAATGGGAGTATATAGAGAATAATGGCATTAGAAGGAAATTTAGAAGATTTTGAATTGACCGATGTTTTCCAGTTGATTCAATTGGGTGCCAAGGATGGCAGTTTGAGAATTCAGACAGCAAATGATGTGGGCGTTGTCTATTTTAAAAATGGTATGGTTGTTCATTCCAAAACCAACAATCTTTTTGGAGAACAGGCAATAGACACAATCCTCCAATGGCGCAAGGGTAAATTTGTATTCAGGCCCGGCGAAGAAACCCTTGAAAAAACAGTTGAACTTCCCATACAGCAGGTAATTCTTGACGCTGCACGACGGATTGACGAACTGAATAAAATTCAAAGATTGATTCCTTCATTTGATCTGATACCACATATTGTTGAAGTGCCGGATGCAGGCGTTGAAAAGATTAATTTAAGACCAGAAGAATGGAAAGTCCTGGCATTTGTAGATGGGCACATTTCAATAAGGGAGATTTCCCAGCGGGTTAGGCTATCTGAATTTGAAACGGGCAGAATTTTATACGGATTAATATCTTCAGGGCTTGTTAAGTTGATGCAAGAAACAAAAAAAGAAGAAAAGGTGGATACACCGAACAAACCCGAGGATGATGACAAAAAAGGTGGCATCCTCGGTATTTTCAAGAAAAAATAATCTCTGCAGAATCCAATATCAATCAGATTACTACAAATTTTTTGGTAATGGGATTCCGTTCATTTCCATAAATTTTCAAAAAATAACAACCCGGGACAAGTGCTGGTAAGTAAATAATAGATGCACCTAAAATCTGTCTTTCAAAGATTTTTCTACCCACCACATCATAGACTTCAATCTTTTTGTACTGCCCTGTCAGATTAAAAACAATTTTCTGTCTTGAGCTATAGATTGTAGAAATTTTATCCAGACATTGGCAAGTAATCTGCTCATTCTCAATACCCACATTCAAAGGCGTGTATCTGAATACAGATAATCTTGCACCGCCTGCATATCCCCAGCCTGAATTAAACATATCCATAGCCAGTGGTGAAACACCCCAGGGACTATTTTCAAATATAACCGTGTCAACTGCCCAAACATTTCCACCATTTGTTGTCTTTAAAAACGCACCAAAATAACTACCTTGCCATCCTGCCCTATTGCCTCCACCAACCGCGAATCCATTCTGTGTATCCGTAAACTTTATGGCATATAATCCATACTTTCCAAGCGGTATGTCAGGTGCCATGATTTCAACCCAGTTATTGCCACCATTCGTTGTGTGATAAAATACCCCTGGTGATACAGTATCTTTATATCCACAGACCCAGCCATTCAAATTATCAATAAAATGAACTCCAAAAAACTGATACGGTGCGTTTGACACCTGAGTATTCCAGTCAGCACCACCATTTGTAGTATGTAAAATCAAACCATTAACACCTTGGCCAGTGATTGAATCATAATCACCACCCACAATCCAGCCTTCATTCGCATTGATAAAATATATACTTTTGAGTGAACCAGAAACCGGCGCGCTCTGGGTTGTCCAGGTTGTTCCTCCATTTGTGGTCTTACGAATATCACTATTGGGACCAGCAAGCCAGCCATTATTGGCATCTAAAAAAAATACATCATCCCACATTTTGCCAATAAATTCAAAGGTCAGCCCATAAATATTTATCCACGAATTACCACTGTCAGTGGTCTTATACAGAGCCGCTGCGGGAAATAAACTCGCAATTAGTCCCATTGCTGTTAAATAACCGGTATTAGGATTGATGAAATTCATACCAAAGACAAACATACACTGGTTAATTGTCCAGGGATGAATCTCCTGCCAGGTTGTGCCACCATCTGTGGTCTTGTAGATAATTCCGCCTACATTATCTCTTACACCGCATAATATGCCAAGCATTGAATCTGGTGCTGAAACATCCATAAACCCATTATCGGTCAATTCATAATGACGGGTCTCCCACATTGAGAGCCCTGTTAACATATTTATTGCCACCAATATCAATACACAAAATCTCATCTCAACCCCCTTTATTTATCTTAATTTTATTAATTTTTTTTGATATGTCAATAGTTCAGTAAAACAAAATCAGCACCTTAC